>JBNRML010000177.1:0-21079 GCA_050309585.1 Lachnospiraceae bacterium | reverse complement strand
GTTTTAGTTTATACAATTAAATTAGTATTGTCAATACAAAAAGAATATCTTGGTCCGATTATGTTTTTTCGATTCGCACGCAAAATAACCTTTTTTAGAATTGTAGCGTGAAAAATAAGGCTGATGCCCTTATTTTTTATACAACTTAAAAGGTATTCCAGTCAAAGAGAAGAGACGAGAAAATACCTACTAAAAAGCCGAAAACGCAGGAAAAGCAGGTAAAAGTTCAGGAATAAGTAGAAAAGCGTTTCTTTTGGTAAGAATGCTCAATAACCGGCAGTAGTTTAAATTATTCTTTTGAAAATGGTAAGGAACCATTGTCTTGAGGTACCACACAAATAAACTAAGGCACTTAAACGCTTCTTACAAGTAATTTTACAGAAATCATTATTATTGATTAACTAAATATATATATTCTTAACAGAGGTAATTATTACCAAAAATAACAAAGCAAAACATACAAAATCACTAAAACAATCAGATGCTGTCAAAAAAAGTCAAAAAAAGTTTAATAAAAATTGCAAAAAGAGTACAATGTTTTTATATTATATGTTATAATATTTGCATAAAATTACAGCGAGGTGATAGCGTGATAAAAAAAGAAATGATTGCCATGTTGCTGGCAGGCGGACAGGGAAGCAGATTAGGGGTTCTTACATCTAAAGTAGCTAAACCAGCGGTAGCCTTTGGAGGTAAGTATAGAATCATTGACTTCCCGTTAAGCAACTGTATTAATTCGGGTGTTGATACAGTGGGTGTTTTGACACAATATCAGCCACTTAGATTGAACGCTCATATCGGTATAGGTATACCGTGGGATTTGGATAGAAACATTGGAGGTGTTACTGTATTACCACCTTACGAAAAGAGTGGAAACAGTGAATGGTACACAGGTACTGCAAATGCTATTTATCAGAATCTTGACTATATCGATTCCTACAATCCGGAATATGTGCTCATCTTATCAGGTGACCATATTTACAAGATGGATTATGAAGTAATGCTTGATTATCATAAGGCTAACAATGCAGATGTTACAATTGCTGCCATGCCTGTACCTTATGAAGAAGCTAGCAGATTCGGTATTGTTCTTACGGATGATGACAACCGAATCACTGAATTTGAAGAAAAACCGGAGCATCCAAGAGGAAATCTGGCATCTATGGGTATCTACATATTTACATGGTCTGTACTCAGGGAGGCTTTGATTACAATGTCTGACCAGAGTAATTGTGACTTTGGTAAACATATCATTCCATATGTTCATCAGAATGAAAAGAGATTATTTGCTTATGAGTTCAACGGATATTGGAAGGATGTTGGAACACTTTCTTCATATTGGGAAGCAAATATGGAACTGATTAATCTCATTCCTGTATTTAACCTTTATGAAGAGTTCTGGAGAATTTACACAAAGAGTGATACCCTTCCACCACAGTATATTTCCGACTATTCTAAGGTTGAGAGAAGTATTATCAGTGAAGGTACTGATGTGTATGGTGAGGTTTACAACTCTGTAATTGGAGCTGGTGTTACTATTGAAGAGGGTGCAGTTGTCAGAGATTCCATTATTATGAAGGGAACTCGTATTGGCAAGGGCACAAAGATTACGAGAAGCATTATTGCTGAAGATGTCAATATTGGTAATAATGTGGAAATTGGTATTGGTAATGAAGCTGAGAGTAAGCTTGATCCTAAGATTTACAACAGCGGACTTACTACAATTGGTGAAAACACTGTTATCCCTAATGGGGTTAAAATTGGTAAGAACGTTGCCATTTCAGGTGTTACAGCAGCAGAGGATTATCCTGATGGCGTTCTTGCAAGCGGCGAATATATTATTAAGGCAGGTGACGCGAGATGAGAGCAATAGGAATAATTTTAGCCGGTGGTAATAATAACAAGATGAAGGAACTTTCGTACAAGCGTGCCATAGCTGCCATGCCAATTGCGGGAAGTTACAGAAGTATTGATTTTGCACTGAGTAATATGTCAAATTCCCATATTCAGAAGGTTGCAGTATTGACTCAGTATAATGCGTTGTCATTAAATGAACATCTGAGCTCATCAAAATGGTGGGATTTTGGTAGAAAACAGGGTGGTCTTTATGTATTTACCCCATCCATTACAGCAGAAAATGGTTTTTGGTATCAGGGAACAGCAGATGCTATTTATCAGAATATTGCATTCCTTAAAAACAGCCATGAGCCATATGTTGTTATTGCATCAGGAGATGGCGTTTACAAGTTAGACTATAACAAGGTATTGGAATATCATATAGCTAAAAAGGCGGACATCACAGTTGTTTGTAAGGATTTTCCGGAAGGAACGGATGTCAGCAGGTTTGGCTGCATAAAGATGAATGAGGAAAGCAGAATAACAGAGTTTGAGGAAAAACCATTAGTTTCTACTTCTCATACGGTATCTGCTGGTGTATATGTCATTAGAAGAAGACTTCTTATTGAATTAATCGAGAAGTGTGCATCAGAGGACAGATATGATTTTGTAAATGACATATTGGTTAGATACAAAAATGTTAAGAGAATTTATGGATACAAACTTAATTCATACTGGAGCAATATTTCCACGGTTGAATCATATTTTAAAACAAATATGGATTTCCTTAAACCAAGTGTCAGAGATTATTTCTTTAAAGAGTATCCTGATATCTATTCTAAGGTGGATGATTTACCACCGGCAAAATATAATCCGGGTGCAGTGGTTAAGAATAGTCTGATTAGTAGTGGATGTATCATTAATGGTGTGGTTGAAAATTCTGTATTGTTTAAGAAGGCTTATGTGGGTAATAACTGTACAATAAAGAATTCCATTATTTTAAATAATGTATATATCGGTGACAACACATACATCGAAAACTGTATTGTTGAGAGTCGTGACACAATAAGAGCCAATGCTACTTATATAGGAAATAATGGCGAAATAAAGATTGTACTTGAGAAGAATGAAAGATATACGATATAGTTTTTGAACTAAATAAATATGTGGGAAGGTGAACGGTAATGCAGATTACTGATGTGAGAGTAAGAAAGGTAGCAAAAGAAGGAAAAATGAAGGCGGTAGTATCTATTACTATAGATGATGAATTTGTAGTACATGATATTAAGGTCATCGAAGGTGAAAAAGGCTTATTTATTGCGATGCCAAGCAGAAAGGCATCTGATGGAGAATATAGGGACATAGCTCATCCTATTAATTCATCAACAAGAGAAAAAATACAGAGCCTTATTCTTCAGAAATATGAGGAAGCAGAAGACGTTGTGACGGAATAATTGCGGAGTCTTTTCTTCAAAATAATTCTTACGGTAAATATATAATGTTAATAAAAGGACAGAGATGGCAAAGATGCTATTTTTGTCCTTTTTTGTCTTTATATGCGTAATTGTATTTTTGCAATAAAATTTATAAAAATTATATAAAATTATGGTAAATTTTAGCCTTGACAATTATAAAAAACAAGTTTATTTTATGGAATTATCGGACATAGTTTTTGACTTGGGAAAGGAAGTGATAAAATGGGTGACCTGGCTAAGGAGTTGCTGGAAGAATTAAACTGCAAGACAGTGTTTACAATTCAGATTGGGGATATAAAAATTCCAGTAGCGGAATCAACAGTGATTACCTGGGTTATTATGGCTCTTGTGCTTATTATTTCGTTTGCGTTGACAAGGGATTTGAAGGTGCACAATATTGGGAAAAGGCAGCTTGTTGCGGAAACCATAGTTAAGGGATTGGAAAAATTTGTTACCGGAATGATAGGAGAAGAAGGAAAGGAGTATGTTCCTTATCTGTGTGCGGTGCTTGTTTATATTGGTGTTTCAAACATAATTGGTCTGTTTGGAATGAAACCACCAACAAAGGATTTGAATGTTACGGCAGGACTGGCACTTATGAGTATTATTCTTATCCAATACGCCGGAATACACAAAAAAGGTGTAAGGGGTTGGTTTAGAAGCTTTAAGGAACCTATGGTTATTGTTACACCAATTAATATTTTGGAGTTATTCATTAAGCCATTATCATTGTGTATGCGATTGTTTGGTAATGTTTTGGGTGCATTCGTTATTATGGAGCTCATAAAAAAACTTGTACCAATTGCATTGCCGGTTCCGTTTAGTTTTTATTTTGACGTTTTTGACGGATTGATACAGGCATATGTATTTGTATTTTTGACATCCCTGTTCATAAAGGAGTCAATGGAGTGATATTTGCAGGAAGCAAATGCTGAATAAGAATCAAGAGAAGTTAAGAAAAAATCAAGAAAAATTAAGTAAAATCAAGGAAAAACAAGAAAAATATTAAATCAGGAGGATTAGGATTATGATGATAGCATTAGGAGCGGGCATAGCAGCCCTTGCGTGTATTGGAGCAGGTGTAGGTATTGGTATTGCAACAGGTAAGGCCACAGAGGCAGTGGCAAGACAGCCGGAGGCAGAAGGTAAGATTACAAAATTACTTCTTCTCGGTGGTGCCCTTGCAGAGGCAACTGCTATTTACGGGTTTGTAGTGGCAATTCTCATTATAATTTTGATGGGATAATTTAAAGAACTTATCGAAGACATAATTGAATATCAATATGAAAGGTTAGGAGAAAAATATGTTAAGACTGGATATTAATCTTCTTTTTACAATAATTAATGTGCTTATTATCTTCGTTATAATTCGTGTTTTTCTGTTTAAGCCTGTAAATAATATACTTGCAAAGAGACAGGAAGAGATTGATAAGCAATTTGCAGATGCAGAGAAGGCAGAGAATGAGGCAAATGAATTAAAGGAAAAATATGCTGAGTCCATGAAAAGTATAGATGAAGAAAGAGCAGAGGCCATGAACGATGCACGAACAAAGGCGAGCGCAGAGTATGAAAGAATTGTGGAGGATGCGAAGCAACAGGCTGATAAAATCATGGAGGATGCCAGGAAATCAGCAGCCGTGGAAAAAGAAAAAACTGTGAAGGATGCACAGCAGCAGATAGCTGAGCTTGTCATTGCGGCAGCGGCAAAAGTGGTGGCATCCGGCCAGGGACAAGAGGCAGACAGAGAATTATATAATCAATTTTTGGCAAAGACAGGTGAGATGAGTGAGTAATTCAGTTAGACATTACGCGGATGTTTTGCGGAATAGTGATATAGAAGAAAACGTGGTTTTTCAGGCGGAAGATATATTGAATGTAGTTCCGCAGATTATGGATGAGCTGGGAAATCCAACAGTTGAGATCTCGGCAAAACATAATATTATAGAGAAAATTTTTCCGGCCCAGGTCAGAACCTTTATGAAAATCCTTTGTGATAATAATGACTTTTCAATGTGGAAGGAAATAATAAAAGAATTTAAAAATACTTCTCCGGAACGTCTTAACAAAATTGTGGTGACATTAAAATATGTAACCCCACCGGATGAGGAACAGCTTCAGGGAATTAAAAGCTTTGTGGAAAAAAAGTACGGCACTGAGGATGTCATTTTTGAAATGGAAGAAGACAAAGGGCTTGGAAGCGGATTTATCATTCAGGCAGGAAATGACGTTTATGACTGGAGCAGTGCAGGAAGAATAAAACAATTGGAGAATAAGCTTGAGGCTGTGGGAAAATCATTGTCAGCAAGCACTGATAACATTATTTCAATTTTGAGAAGTGAAATTGAAAATTTTGACCTGGAGGCTGAAAGTAAAGAGATTGGAACTGTCAGCTGGGTTGGTGACGGAATTGCGAATGTTAATGGTATAGACCATGCTGCATATGGTGAAATAGTAATATTTGACTGCGGTGTAAAGGGTATGGTTCAGGATATCAGGGAAGATGAAATAGGCTGTATTCTTTTTGGAAGGGATACAGAGATAAAAGAAGGCAGCAGAGTTGCGAGAACCTGCAGGAGAGCAGGAATTCCGGTAGGCGAGGCTTTCAAAGGGCGAATAATTGATGCCTTAGGTTCGCCTATTGATGGTGCAGGACCAATAAAGGAAGAGGGCTACAGACCAATGGAACAGCCGGCACCTTCAATTGTTGAGAGAAAATCTGTAACTGTGCCTTTGGAAACAGGTATTTTAGCCATTGATTCAATGTTTCCCATAGGAAGGGGACAGAGAGAATTAATTATTGGAGACCGACAGACAGGAAAGACTTCAATTGCGCTGGATACCATTTTAAATCAAAAGGGCAAAGACGTAATATGCGTCTATGTTGCCATTGGCCAGAAGGCATCAACCATTGCAAAGCTGGTAAATACTCTTAAGAAAAATGATGCAATGGAGTACACTATAATTGTTTCTGCAACAGCCAGTGACCCGGCACCGTTACAATATATTGCACCATATTCCGGTACGGCCATTGCAGAATATTTCATGCACAAGGGAAAAGATGTATTAATAGTATATGATGATTTGTCAAAGCACGCAGTTGCATATCGTACATTATCATTACTTCTTGAGCGTTCTCCGGGCAGAGAGGCATATCCGGGAGATGTATTCTATCTTCATTCAAGGCTTTTGGAGCGCTCTGCAAGACTTAGTGATGAATTGGGAGGAGGCTCAATTACCGCACTTCCGATTATTGAAACACAGGCAGGTGATGTATCGGCCTACATACCAACAAATGTAATTTCCATTACGGATGGTCAGATTTTCCTGGAAAGCGAGTTATTCTTCTCAGGAATAAGACCGGCGGTTAATGTAGGACTTTCCGTATCACGTGTAGGTGGTGCAGCCCAGACTAAGGCAATGAAAAAGGCGGCAGGAAGCATAAGAATAGATTTGGCACAATTCAGGGAGATGGAAGTGTTTACACAGTTTGCATCAGATCTGGATTCATCAACCAAGGAACAGCTCAACCACGGAAATGTGTTAATGGAATTGCTTAAGCAGCCCCTTGGCAGACCTTTGAGCATGGCAGAACAGGTAATTACTTTGTGTGCTGCAAACGGCAAGGTTATGAAGGATTTGGAACTTGGTGATATTAAGAAATTCCAGATGCAGATGCTTGAATATTTTAGGAGTGAGCACGGAGAAATTATCAGCCAGATAGATAATAGTGGTGTTCTCGACGAAGAATTGAGACAGTTGATTGTGGATACTGCAATGAAGTATAAGGAGCAGTTTGTGAAATAATATGGAGGAAGTATGGCAAATCCAAGAGAAATACAGAGTCGAATGAGAAGTATTCAGGATACTATGAAAATTACCAATGCCATGTATATGATTTCTTCAACACATTTGCGAAAGGCAAGACAGAGACTGGAGCAGACAGAGGGATATTTTTTTAGTCTTCAGAGTATGATGTCCAGAATACTCAGACATTTACCGGATGTGGAAAATGTTTGTTTTGATGAGAGAAAGAATAAGCCGGAATCGGAAAGGGTTACAGGAATGCTTGTGGTGACTTCTGACAAAGGGCTTGCAGGCGCATATAATCACAATGTCCTTAAATTAGCCATGGAAGAATATGAAAATTCCGGGAAGTGCAAAATATTTGTTGTAGGTGACATTGGCAGGCAGTTTTTTGCGTCAAGGCATATTCCAATAGAAGAACATTTTCATTACACTGCCCAGAATCCTTCTCTTCACAGAGCAAGGGTAATAAGCGAAACTTTATTTGAGCAGTTTAAAAATGGGGAACTGGACGAAGTATGTGTTGTATATACAAGCATGAAAAATAGTATTACCAGTGAAAATGACATTATTCATTTGTTGCCTGTTAAGAAAAATAACGTGCTTTCCGAGGAGATTCATAAGGCTGGAATATATGAACAGGAGTTAGATTTTAATCCTTCACCTTCGGCAGTTTTAGAGAATATTGTTCCTGACTACATTATGGGATTTATTTACGGAGCATTGGTGGAATCCTTTTGCAGTGAACAAAATTCCAGAATGATGGCCATGGAAGCCGCAAATAAAAGTGCAAGTGAAATGCTTCATGATTTATCAATGAAATATAACAGGGTCAGACAGGCCATGATAACTCAGGAGATAACAGAGGTTATTGCGGGGGCAAAGGCGCAAAAGAAGAAAAAACAGGCAAAGAAGCAGCAGAATAAAGTGAGAAAATAAGAAAGAAAACACAAAATCAAATAAATGAAGGAGGGAATAAACGTTGATTAAAGGAAAAATTCTTCAGGTCATGGGACCTGTTGTTGACGTTGTTTTTGAAAATAATGACCTCCCATATATAAAAGACGCATTGGAAGTGGAGTGCGAAGGAAAGCGTCTTGTTATGGAAGTTGCACAGCACATTGGCGACAATACGGTTAGATGTATTATGCTTGCAGCCAGTGAAGGACTGTGCAAGGATATGGAAGTAACAGCTACCGGCAAGGGAATTCAGGTGCCGGTTGGCAAGAAAACTTTGGGAAGAATATTTAATGTATTAGGGGAAACCATAGATGGGGGAGAAGATTTAAGTGGAGAAGAGCACTGGGTAATTCACAGAGAGCCGCCAACTTTTGAAGATCAGAGTCCGGTTGTGGAAATGCTGGAAACGGGAATTAAGGTAATAGATTTGTTAGCTCCTTATGCAAAGGGTGGAAAAATTGGTCTTTTTGGCGGTGCCGGTGTAGGTAAAACCGTATTAATCCAGGAGCTTATCAGAAACATTGCAACGGAACATGGCGAATATTCCATATTCACCGGTGTAGGTGAGCGTTCACGAGAAGGAAATGACCTGTGGACTGAGATGAAGGAGTCAGGTGTTCTTGAGAAAACAGCACTGGTATTCGGACAGATGAATGAGCCGCCTGGAGCCCGTATGAGAGTGGCACAGACCGGACTTACAATGGCTGAGTATTTCAGGGATGAGGAAAACCAGAATGTTTTACTTTTTATAGACAATATTTTCCGTTTTGTACAGGCAGGTTCAGAGGTTTCAGCCTTGTTAGGACGTATGCCTTCGGCTGTTGGTTATCAGCCTACACTTGCAAATGAGGTGGGAGAATTACAGGAGAGAATTGCCTCCACAAAAAAAGGAAGTGTCACCTCTGTACAGGCTGTCTATGTTCCTGCAGATGATTTGACAGACCCGGCGCCAGCCACGACATTTGCACATCTGGATGCAACCACCGTTCTATCGAGAAAAATTGTGGAGCAGGGAATTTATCCGGCAGTTGACCCACTTGAATCAACCTCCAGAATTCTTGAGGCAGATGTGGTGGGTGAGGAGCATTATGAAACGGCAAGACAGGTTCAGGAAATGCTCCAGAAGTATAAGGAACTTCAGGATATTATTGCAATTTTAGGTATGGAGGAGCTTTCGGAGGAGGATAAAATAACTGTATACAGAGCGAGAAAAATACAGAGATTCTTATCACAGCCATTTCATGTTGCGGAGAATTTTACGGGGGTTCCTGGAAAATACGTTCCAATAAAGGAGACAATACGTGGATTTAAAGCAATCATTAATGGCGAAATGGACCAGTATCCGGAAGCCGCATTTTTTAATGTTGGCACAATAGATGAAGTGATTGAAAAGGCAGAAAAGATGGCGGAGGAATAGTATGAGTACATTTAGTCTTAAAATTATTTCCAGTAACAGAACATTTTATGATGGAAAATGTGAAATGCTTGTCGTACCAGCACTGGATGGAGAGCTGGCGATTATGGCACATCATCAGGATATGGTTGTGGCAACCCAGGTTGGCGATATAAGATTTATGGATGACAGCGGTAATATGCATGAGGGAGTTGTGGGAATAGGCTTTGTTCATATGGCAAATAATCGTGTGACAATGTTGGTTGATACTGTTGAAAGTCCGGATGAGATAGATGAGGCAAGAGCCAGGGCTGCCATGGAAAGGGCGAAGGAGCAGCTCAGGCAGAAACAGAGCATCCAGGAATATCATGTTTCAACAGCTTCCATGGCAAGGGCTGTCAGCAGATTAAAGCTTCGTCATCACCATGAAATTAAGTAAACGGATACAAAGAAATTTAATTAATTATATAATGTCAATTATTTTGACTTTACAAAATAGACATAAAGCCTTAAAATTAGAGAAGTGTGGCGTAAAGTGTGTTTCATGGAGAAACAAACGTTTACGTCTCTTGTACAGTTGAGAGATGACAGAAAATACATTATTGATTATCTTGGAGGAAAATATGAGAGAATTAACAGAAATTCGCTGGCACGGCAGAGGTGGTCAGGGCGCTAAGACAGCGGCTCTTTTACTTGCTGATGTTGCATTTAATACAGGAATGCATGTTCAGGGCTTTCCAGAGTATGGTCCGGAAAGAATGGGAGCACCTATCACTGCTTATGACAGATTGAGTAAAAAAGAAATCAGAGTTCATTCCAATATATATGACCCTGATTTTGTGGCAGTTGTTGATGATACATTATTGACGGCAGTTGATGTAACAAAGGGTCTTAAAGAGGATGGAGCTATTCTTGTTAATACTGAGAAGACTAAGGAAGAAATTATTCCTCTCCTCAATGGATACAAAGGTAAGGTTTACATAATTAATGCACATGATGTGTGTATGAAGACTCTTGGAAAGTATTTTCCAAACACACCAATGCTTGCTGCCATGGTTAAAATTTCGGAAATTATGGATAAGGAAACTTTCTTAAACGAAATGAAGGAATCATTAAAGCATAAGTTTGCAAGAAAACCGGAAGTCCTCGATGGAAATATGAAGGCTCTGGAATTAGCTTTTGAGGAGGTAAGATAATGTCATTACAGGCAAAAAATATTAATGAAAAGACAAGATGGCAGGACCTTACAGAAGGACTTCAGATTTACGAGCCAGGTACTGCAAAGATGTTTAACACAGGTGAGTGGAGAACCCAGACCCCTGTATGGGATGAAGAAAAATGTACACAGTGTTTATTGTGTGTTCCGTATTGTCCTGATAGCTGCATCGCAGTTAAAGAGGGAAAGAGAGAACAGTTTGATTATGATCACTGTAAGGGATGTGGAATCTGCGTGAGTGCATGTCCTTTTAAGGCAATTACTATGAAGGAGGGAAAATAAAATGGCAACAAGAACACGTATGTCAGGAAATGAAGCGATTGCAGAGGCAATCAGACAGATAAATCCGGATGTAATGCCTGCATTTCCCATTACTCCTTCAACTGAAATTCCACAGTTCGTTTCAACAATGATTGCAAATGGTCAGATAGATACAGAATTTATTCCGGTAGAGAGTGAACACAGTTCAATGAGTGCTACTTTTGGCGCATCAGCAGCAGGTGCAAGGGCACTTACTGCAACATCATCATGTGGACTTGCACTTATGTGGGAGGAACTTTATGTTGCAGCTTCTTCAAGACTTCCGATTGTAATGGCATTAGTAAACAGAGGTCTTACAGGTCCTTTAAATATTAATGCAGAGCATTCAGACAGTATGGGTGCAAGAGATTCAGGATGGATTCAGATATATGCTGAGAATAATCAAGAGGCATATGACAACTTTCTCCAGGCCTACAGAATTGCTGAACATAAGGATGTTAAGCTTCCGGTAATGATTTGTCAGGATGGTTTCATCACAAGTCATGCCATGGAAAACATTACATTATGGGATGATGAACCAATTAAGAAATTTGTTGGCGAGTACGAGCCGGAACATTATCTTTTAAAAGAGAATGAGCCAATGGCAATTGGACCATATGCGGTTTCAAACTATTGTATGGAAGCAAAACGTGCGCAGGCACAGGGTATGATAAATGCAAAAAAGGTAATCCTTGATGTTGCAAAGGAATTTGAGGAAATTACAGGACAGAAATATGGTTTCTTCGAGGAATATAGATTGGATGACGCTGATTATGCAGTAGTTGCAATCGGTTCCGTATGCGGAACAACAAAGGATGCAGTTGATAAATTGAGAGAGCAGGGAATAAAGGCAGGATTGTTGAAAATCAGAGTATTCCGACCTTTTCCGGCAGAGGAAATCGCAAATGCACTTAAAAATTGTAAGGCGATTGCGGTTATGGACCGTTCAGAGGGCTACAATGCAGTGGGCGGACCTGTTGGTGCTGATGTTTTATCAGCATTGTTTAAGGCGAAATCTCAGGCTGAGGCTGTTAATGTGTTCTATGGGCTTTCGGGAAGAGATGTCACTGTTGAGGATATGGTTGAACTTTATGGAAAGCTTGAAAAGCTTGCAGCAGGTGAAGATACATTTGGCGAATATCCATATTTGGGATTGAGAGACTAGGAAAGGAGGAAAGCGAAAATGGAACAGAAAAAATTTAATTTTAAGGAAATTCAGGAAAGACAGGAACGCTTTACTCCAGGACATAGAATGTGTGCAGGATGCGGTGGCTCTATAGCAGTAAGAAACGTGTTAAAGGCATTACATCCTGGAGATAAGGCAGTTATTGGTAATGCTACAGGGTGTCTGGAGGTTTCTTCATATATGTATCCATATACTTCATATGAAGACAGCTACATCCACAACGCATTTGAAAATGCAGGTGCAACACTTTCCGGTGTTGAGACAGCATTCCATGCATTGAAAAAAAGAGGAAAAATCAAAGATAATTATAAATTCATTACATTTGGTGGTGACGGAGGTACATATGATATCGGTCTTCAGTCACTTTCCGGTGCAATGGAGAGAGGACATGACATGGTTTATGTGTGCTACGACAACGGCGCATACATGAACACTGGTATTCAGCGTTCATCAGCAACACCTATGTATGCTGATACAACAACAACACCTAGTGGTACGGTTTCAAATGGTAAACCACAGCCAAGAAAGGATTTGGCGGCTATTATTGCAGCTCACAATATTCCTTATGTTGGACAGACCACATTTATCGGAAATATGAAGGATTTGTATGTTAAATCAGAAAAGGCCATTTACACACCGGGTGCAGCATTTTTGAATATTATGGCTCCATGTCCTAGAGGATGGAGATATGAATCACCTGAAATTATTGAGATTTGTAAGCTGGCTGTTGAGACATGTTACTGGCCATTATTCGAGGTGATTGACGGAAAATGGATATTAAATTATCAGCCAAAGAACAAACTTCCATTGGAAGAGTTCTTAAAGAGACAGGGAAGATTTAAACATCTGTTTAAGCCTGGAAATGAACACCTTCTTGAAGCATTCCAGCAGGAAACTGACAGAAGATGGGAAGAATTGCTTACAAGATGCAACGCATAGGAAAAAAGTAAATATCAATAGTAAAGGTAAAAGTTCTGCTTTGGAATCGCGGATTGGGCGAGAAAGCAGAACTTTTTTTAAGAGTTAAATAACCAATAGTGATTTTAACATGGAGGACTGTATTTCAGCCACAAAAAAATATAGGCTGTTATGGGTGACATTACCGGAAGAATAAATACATTTTTATCCCTGAGGGGATAAAGAGAAGCATATTCATGGCCGGGAATTCCTCCGGCAAGATAGCAGGGAATATTCTGTTCTTTAAGTAATGATAAAAAACTGTCCAGTTCTAAAGAGTCCGTTGCAATGGTGCCTGAGTGGTAGGAATCCAGGAGAACACAGCTGTAATCAGATACATCCTTTGGATATTTTATACCGGGATAAGGATATATTCTTAAAACATTGGAATCTTCTGAGAAAATCCTATGGTTATTTGAAATTTTATTTGTGCTGTCTGAAGAATCCGTAAACGAATTCAGGCTGGTCAAATTGGGTGTCAGATTCAAGGGGATTTCCAATTCTTTGTAATTTTTATTGACCTCAAAAATCTCATTAATAAAGGAACCATAATATTTATTCTGAACGCTGAACAAATCATCACTGTAGCTTTGATGTGCTATTGTCTGCAGTGCGTCATGGATATAATTTATGCCATCACTATTTTTGTAGGCAATAAACACGCCGTGCTTATGGGTTTGAGAAATAAATTCAAGAGCATGATAAAAATTATCAGGACCATTTGCACGCTCGTCCTCAAGAACATAATTGCTTGACACAAAGACCACGGGAATATTTGATTCTTTTAATATAATGCCCATGACTGCGGCACTGTACTGAAGAGTATCTGTTCCGTGGGTGATTATTATCCCATCATAGTCTTTGTTAAGTTCTTTCGAAAGACATTTTGATAACGTATTCAGGTGTTTTCCGGAAAGGTTTTCGCTCAGGCAGAAATAAGGTGAAATGGTAGTAAACTCAATACTTTCTGCTTTTTGCGGGTGAGCATTTTTATAATATTTTATCAATTTATACTTATCTGATGTATCAGGGGAAATATAATCTCCGCTGTCTTCGCTGCCAATTGTTCCACCGGTAAATATAACTAAAATATGCATACTTTATATTTGTCCTCCTTTTGGGCATATAATCTCTTGGAATCTTTTTCCGAATGATTTGCTAATAAATATTTATACCATATTATCACTAAATCATTCGGACAACAATATAGCTAGATTTGCATTTAATAAAAAACTTGATATACAGGTGCGACGTGCTATAATGTACACGGATGGTATTCGAGAAGAAACTATACCGACAGATTATTTGTATAATGTAGAGAATTTCAATAATCACGAAACTTATATCTTTTTAGAATGAGATTTGATACCCGATGGAGGTGTTTGGCATGGTTATTGGATTTGTGGGTGCCGGAAAGGTTGGCTGTACACTGGGAAAATATTTTGTGGAGGCGGGAGAAAAGGTCTCGGGATATTTTAGCAGGAACACGGAGTCGGCGCAGGCGGCAGCAGAATTTACGAAAACAAAGTATTACGAAGAAATCACTGATATTATTAAAGACAGCGATGCAATATTTCTGACAGTTCCTGATGGAACCATAGAAGAAGTATGGAATTCTCTAAAAAAATATTCTATTGAGGGCAAGGTGTTCTGCCATTGCAGCGGGGCAATGAGCTCGTCGGTATTTTCTGACATTGACCGAATGAAAGCATTTGGTTATTCTATTCATCCGTTATTTGCCATTCACAGTAAATGGCAGTCCTATAAGGAAATTTCAAAAGCATATTTTACAATTGAGGGATCAGAAAAGTATTTGCAGTTCTGGACTGATTTTTTTGAAAAAATGGGAAATCAGGTTCGAAGAATATCTGGGGACAAGAAGATTTTGTACCACAGTGGTGCGGTGTTTGCCAGCAATCTGGTGGTTGGTATTATGGATATGGCATCAGAGATTCTGATGGAGTGCGGCTTCGATGAACAGGCTTCAAAAGAAGCACTTATTCCATTGTTTATGAATAATTGCCGGAATATCTGCAATGCGGGTATTATGGAGGCTCTCACCGGACCTGTTGAGAGAGGCGATATAAAAACCATAGAAAAACATCTTTCCTGTCTTGAGGGAAATGCTGAAAATGTGTATAGAACTCTGTCACGTCAATTGGTGAAAATAGCACAGAAAAAACACCCTGACAGGGATTATAAAGATATTTTATTAAGTCTGGAATTAGGAGGAAAAAAATGATGAAGAATTCAGTAGCTACTTTCAAAAAGGCAAAAGAAGAAGGAAGAAAATTAACTATGCTCACAGCATACGATTATTCTACGGCTTCACATATTGATAAGGCTGGAGTTGATTCTATTCTTGTGGGAGATTCCCTGGGAAATGTAATGCTCGGTTATGAAGATACAATTTCAGTTACCATGGAGGATATGATTCACCATGGAGCTGCAGTTGCAAGAGGTGCAAAAAATGCGCTGGTTGTCATAGATATGCCCTTTATGTCTTACCAGACTTCTGTATATGATGCAGTTGTGAATGCAGGCAGGCTTATGAAAGAGGGGCGTGCAGGTGCTGTTAAGCTTGAAGGTGGAAGAGAGGTTGTTCCACAGATTAAGGCAATTGTTGCGGCAGGAATTCCTGTGGTTGCCCACCTTGGACTTACACCACAGTCTGTTAATGCATTGGGCGGATACAAGGTTCAGGGAAAAACTGAAGAGGCTGCTAAAAAATTAATGGAGGATTCCCTTGCAGTTGAGGAGGCTGGTGCATTTGCCCTTGTTTTGGAATGTGTTCCTGCGAAGCTTGCAGAGTTAATCAGTAAAAAGTTGTCTATTCCAACCATCGGAATTGGTGCTGGTGCAGGATGTGACGGACAGGTGCTGGTTTACCAGGATATGCTTGGAATGTTTTCTGATTACACTCCAAAATTTGTCAAGAAATTTGCAGATGTGGGGCAGGTTATGACAGAGGCTTTTAAGGCTTATGTTGAAGAAGTAAATAATGGAAGCTTCCCGGAGGAAAAGCACACTTTTGCGATAGATGAAGATGTAATTGAGAAGTTGTATTGATAATACGCGTAAAGACGCTCAGAAAAGAGGTATATTATGAATTTAGTTAAGACAGTTGCTGAGGTTAAGGCTCAGGTAAAGGAATGGAAAAAGCAGGGATTGACAGTGGGACTTGTGCCTACAATGGGATATCTTCATGAGGGACACAAAAGTCTTATTGAAAGGGCAGTGGCAGAAAATGACAGGGTTGTTGTAAGCGTATTTGTAAATCCAATTCAGTTTGGACCAACAGAAGATTTGGAAAGTTATCCAAGGGATATTGACGCAGACTGCAAATTGTGTGAAAATGCAGGTGCAGCACTTGTGTTTAATCCGGAAGTTGATGAAATGTATGTGGGAGATTTTTCTACATTTGTGGATATGGACGGAGTTACAGAGGAGCTTTGCGGAAAAAGTCGTCCAATTCACTTCAGAGGAGTTTGCACAGTTGTGAATAAATTGTTTAATATTGCAACACCGGACAAGGCATATTTTGGAGAAAAGGATGCTCAGCAGTTAGCGGTTATCAGACATATGGTGAGAGATTTGAATATGAATCTTGAAATTGTTGGCTGTCCTATTATCCGTGAGGAGGATGGACTTGCAAAGAGCTCAAGAAATACTTATCTTTCAGAGGAAGAGAGAAAGGCTGCATTAGTTCTTAGTAAGGCAATTTTTGCAGGAAAAGCCATGGTAGAGGCTGGAGAAAAAGATGGAGACAAGATTCTTAATGATATGAAGGCTATTATTGAGGCAGAGCCACTTGCAAAGATTGATTATGTTGAAATGGTTGAGTGGGATTCCATAAAGATTCACCATACAGTTGACTGCCCTGTTTTAGTTGCCATGGCAGTTTATATTGGAAAAACAAGGCTGATTGATAATTTTATTTATCAGTAGTGTCTTCACAAATAAATATTGCTACGACATGGAGGATAGTGTGAAAAATCACACTGAAGTGCTGATTTTTCACACAGCTAATTGTGCCGCAGGCGCCCCAATTAGATTTATCGCGAGCTGAATCTGAAATTCAGCTCGCGATTCCTCCGACGCAAAGCGTCTGCGGAATGGAGATTAATATGAACGTTACTATGTTAAAAGGAAAAATACATCGCGCAACAGTAGTTCAGGCAGAATTGAATTATGTGGGAAGTATTACCATTGATGAGGATTTGATGGAAGCTGCGGGTATTTTTGAATATGAGCAGGTTCAGATAGTAGATGTTGACAATGGAAACCGTTTTGAAACTTACGTTATCGCAGGAGAAAGAGGAAGCGGAATGATTTGTTTGAATGGAGCCGCTGCAAGATGTGTACAGGTCGGAGATAAGGTTATAATTATGTGCTATGCGTCTATGAATGTAGAAGAAGTAAAAGATCATAAACCTAAAGTTGTTTTTGTTGATGACGAAAATCATATTAACAGAATTACAACTTATGAGAAGCATGGGTTGCTTTGTGACATGTAATACAATAGATTACGAGAGTACAGATTTGTGGAATGGAGGTAAGGATGTTAAAGAATAAAACTGTAGTTTTAGGTGTTACAGGCAGTATTGCAGCATATAAAATTGCAAATGTGGCATCAATGCTTGTGAAAATGCATGCGGATGTGCATGTGATTATGACAGAGAATGCAACAAATTTCATCAATCCAATTACATTTGAAACCTTGACAGGGAATAAGTGCCTTGTGGAGACATTTGACAGAAATTTTCAATTCCATGTTGCACATGTGTCTTTGGCGGATAAGGCAGATGTGATGTTAATTGCACCTGCTTCAGCAAATATAATTGCTAAGCTTGCATATGGCATAGCAGATGATATGCTGAGTACAACGGCTCTTGCGATGAAGAAGAAAATCATTGTGTCACCTGCAATGAATGTAAATATGTTCCATAATCCGGTGGTTCAGGATAACATTGAAAAGCTTAAGCAGTATGGGAAAATTGTTATTCCGCCAGATAATGGCTATCTTGCCTGCGGAACCACAGGAGACGGGAAAATGCCTTCTGAGCAGACTCTGGTTAACTATATATTAAGAGAGATTCAGAAGGAAAAGGATTTGGCGGGAAAGCGTATTTTGATTACTGCCGGACCTACCAGAGAGGTTGTTGATCCTGTGAGATTTATTACAAACCATTCAACAGGAAAAATGGGTTACGCCATTGCAAGACAGGCAATGCTTCGCGGGGCAGAGGTGACATTAGTATCAGGACCAGTTAGTATTACACCGCCTCCATTTGTAAACCTTGTGAAGGTAAACAGCGCTGAGGATATGTTTAAAGCAGTTAAAGAGCATTATGAGGATATGGACATCATAATTAAAAGTGCAGCAGTGGCAGATTATACGCCGGTTGAGGTTGCAGATGAGAAGATTAAGAAAAAAGACGGAGATATGTCTATAAAATTGAAGAGGACAACAGATATTCTGTCATGGCTCGGTGAAAATAAAAAGGAGGGTCAGATTATCTGCGGATTTTCAATGGAGACAGAAAACATGCTTGAAAATTCAAAGAAGAAGCTGTTTAAGAAAAATGTGGATATGATTGCTGCCAACAGTCTTAGGGATGAGGGTGCCGGATTCGGAACAGATACAAATCATTTAATGCTGATTAAGAGAAGTGGTGAAGTGGAAGGCGAGTGTGAAGTAATTGATTTGCCGCTTATGAGCAAGGATGATGCAGCATCAGAACTTTTGGAGGCAATAAATGCTTTGTGTAATTGATATTGGTAATACAAATATTGTTGCAGCTTTTATGACGGGACCCGACAGTGTTGTTTTTTCAGCAAGGATAGTGACTGAAAGAGATAAGACTGAGGAAATGTTTGAGGAGGAAATCCTTAATGTTTTTTCAGAAGCCGGATATGAGACGAGGGATATAGAGGGAACAATAATCTCCTCTGTAGTGCCGGAAATAACAGATGTGGTGAAAAACGTCATGGAGAAAATAGCAGGTGATGAAACGGGGAAGACTGTTGAGATTGCGGGGTGTGATAATTGCTGTGATTTAGAATTTGAAATGGATAATCCTGAAAGAGTGGGTTGTGATCTTATTGTGGATGGAGTTGCTGCCATTTCTGAGTATGGAGATGAAACAATTGCCATATTTGATATGGGAACAGCCACAACCTGCTCTGTAATAGACAGAAAAAAATACATAGGTACAATTATTATTCCCGGTGTAAAAATATCCTGTGATGCACTGTCGGAAAAGGCATCAAGACTTCCGGAAATATACTTGAAAGAGCCTGGAAGACTGTTGGGGAAAAATACTGTGGAAAGTATGTTAAGCGGCATTGTTTATGGAAATGCCGCCATGCTTGACGGGCTGGTTAAGAGACTTAGAAATGAACTTAACAAAGATGTCAGGGTATTGGTAACAGGGGGAATAGGAAAATTAATCGTTCCCTATTGCAATGAAAAGATGGAATTGGAAGAAAACCTTTTATTAAAGGGGCTCTGGTACATATATATGGGAGAAAGGTGATGTCTATGTGTAACGCAAAGAATAAAGTGAAAAAAATTGGCAAGAGTGTGATGGCACTGTTGATGACTGGAATTGTTATGCTTGGTTTTACGGCATGCAGCCTTAAGGACATTAAAAAAGACGAAAAAAAGACAACGAATGCTGTGTATAAGATTGGAGATAATATCAAATCCGGAAAATTTGTATTGGAGGGAGAAATATACAGCTTCCCCATGAGATATTCGGAGCTCGAGGAAAGAGGTTGGGAGATAGGAAATAACTATACAAATGTTAAAACATTTGAGTTAAATCCAAATGAGAAGGCTGACGGCTTTGAGATGAATTTAAAAGGAAAGAAAAACAGTATTATAGTCGGAGTGTATAATGACACAGATAAAACCTGCGGTGTAAAGGATTGCATTGTTGACTATCTGATGATAAATGTGGAAAAAATAAATAGTATTTTTCCTTGTAATGTAAATGCAAAGAGTACTGCAGGTGATCTTTTGGAATTGTATGGAGAAGGGGATTTTTCCTATGATTCTGACACAACAATGGATAGAATTTATTGCTTTTCGGGAGAAAATGATTGGACAAGCAAGGTTGAATTGAGGGCGACTTTGATTGAAAAGGTGAAAAAACCTTTCTTGAGTGCGTGTTATTCAATTGACTGGGAAAAGATTGATGAGGAAGAAACTGCTGACACTAACGGTTTCAAGGCAGATAACAATGAGTATTGTGAAAACTTTATAGATTCCACGATGAATATCAGTTATTATGGAGATTTTACCAATTATAAGGATGCCGGATATGATAGCAAGGATGATGCAAAGGAACTTTACGATACCATTATGACATATTATGGAACAGGTCTTATGTCTTTTGTGGATTTGAATTCTGATTATGTGGACCAGAAGTATATTGACAGATTTAATGAAATTGGAAAAACTGTCTTGAAAAAGAGCAAATGGAATATAAAGAAAGTTGATTGTAAAGAGGATGAAATCTCAGGAACAGTTACAATTGAAATGTATCCAACAAATTACCTTTCAATCATTCAGGACGATGTTGATGATGCAATTGCAAAATATCAGGAAAAATATAAGAACGCAGATTTTGAAAATATGAGCGATGATGAGTTGAGTGAGAGTGAAAACTACTATGCGGAGCTTTTGCTTGGCAAGATTGAACCTCTGGCGGCAAAGGCAAATACATCGTCAGTGTCAGAAACACGAACATACAATCTGGATAAAGACAGTGTAATTTCCGAAGACGACTGGAATGATATTGACAGAACAATAATGGATTTTGAATAAACAAAATCAAATGATAAGATAAAAATAAATAAATCAGCCAAATGTCAACCATAAGAAATAAAATGGTTGACATTTGGTTTTTTTAGATTTAATATTGCATAAGTGTAAAATATATGAC
>JBNRML010000176.1:0-4273 GCA_050309585.1 Lachnospiraceae bacterium | reverse complement strand
CGATTACAGAAAGAAATAAATCAGTTGAGAGCTATGATATATGAAAAATAATTTGCTGTTCGAGTACATGTACTCGAACAAGAAAGTCAGTGTTTTCGGGGCTTTGAGCCCCGGATACACGAGTTATAAAGAGGAGGTGGTTTACATGGAAATTTCAAAAAGTGATTGGAAATTATTCAGAGCACGCATTGCTGAATGGCAGGAAAATTATATGGAACGCTTAGTGAAAGAATATATTTATATGTTGAATGGAACTGGAAATGCTTCAGATAAGTTCTGGAAGCTGGAAGAACGAATAAAAAAAGATAAGAAACATTCGGGAGTAATGCTTGAATTAAGTAAAGGAAATATGATTTTCGATATTGTGGCACTGATTAATAGTGGTGTGATAACAACTGCTGATTTGGAAGGGTTTAGTGATGAATTAAGAAAAAGTGTTGATTTTCTTTTGCATAGGTAGCAGAAGGTATTACGTACATAAGAATTGCAGGTGATAGTCATGAATATAGAAGCATATGATGCAGAGTCTTTGAGGAAGCTTGTCAGACTTCTCGAATATGAGAACAGATTGCTAAAAGAAAAACTGAAAAAAGAAAATATTCCATATGATGAAGTCAATCCATTTGAAGAGACTATAGATAATGTGGAAGAGTATGACCCTGACCAGGGAGAACGTATTGTCAATCCACCATTTATAACAGAGGAGATGGCAACACATTTCTTTTCTATGTTTTGGGGGCGAGAGGATGTTTTTGCCAAGCGAGGTAAAAACGGAGGTTATTTTCCACAATGCGATAATCGTTGGAATGATAGGTTATGTCCGAAACAACGAGGCGAAAAGATGTTTTGTGATGAGTGTGAAAATACAAAATGGACAAAACTGGATGTTAAGAAAATAATTGCTCATTTATTGGGCTATAAAGAAGATGGCTCAGATGTAATAGGTGTATATCCGCTTCTGCCAAATGGGACATGCAGATTTATTGTGTTTGATTTTGATAACCATGAAAAAGGTGCAGAGGCGACAGATTTTGCCAATACAGATACTGAGTGGCATAAGGAAGTAGATGCCCTTAGAAAAATGTGTGAGATAAATGGTATTAAGCCATTGATAGAGCGTTCTCGTTCCGGTAAAGGTGCTCATGTATGGATTTTCTTTAAGAAAGCAATACCGGCTTCTGTAGCCAGAAATTTTGGATTTCTGTTATTAGATAAAGGTTCTGCATCAATTAACTTAAAATCCTTTCATTATTATGACAGAATATATCCGTCTCAGGATATGGCAAGCAGTATTGGTAATCTGATTGCATTGCCTTTGCAGGGGCAGGCACTTAAAGATGGTAACAGTGCTTTTGTGGATGAAAACTGGAATGCATATCCAAATCAGTGGGATGCTTTGCTTAATAAAACAGAAAAGCTGGGCATAGAAGATATTGAAAAATATATGACAAAGTGGCAGGGAGAGTTGGCGGAAAGCCGAGGAATGCTTGCCGGTACGGATATGAGTAACAGACCGAAGCCGTGGAAAAAGAAGTGCGAGTTTGTTAAGGCAGATGTTGTTGGCAAACTTCATATGGTGTTAAGTAATGGTGTTTATATTGATACGTTAAATCTTATGCCAAGAATACAGAATCAGATTCGAAGTCTGGCAGCCTTTGATAATCCGGAATTTTACAAGAATAAGAGACTGGGATATTCTAATTATTACAATTTTAGTGCTGTATATTTGGGAAAGGATGTAGACGGATACATACAGATTCCAAGAGGACTGAAGGAGCAAATTATTGAAGAATGCAAAAAGTCCGGAATTGCTGTTGATATATCTGATCAAAGGGAGAAAGGGCGACCAATCAGAGTTTCTTTTAAAGGTGATTTACGAACACAGCAGGAGTTGGCGGCAGAGAAGTTATTGACTTATTCAGATGGTGTATTAAGTGCGGCAACGGCATTTGGTAAAACGGTTGTGTGCAGTTACCTGATTGCGGAACGTAAGGTAAACACGCTTATTTTGTTACAAAGTAAGGATTTGCTTAACCAGTGGGTTGAAGAACTGAATAAATTCTTGGATATCAAAGAAGAGCCACCGGTATATGAGACGAAAACGGGCAGGGAGAAAAAGAGGGATAGTGTTATTGGGATTCTGCATGGCAGTAAAAATACATTAACAGGTATTATAGATGTTGCAATGGTGGGTTCCATGTACAGTAAAGGTAAATTCAATGATTTAATTAATTCATACGG
The DNA here is from genome assembly GCA_050309585.1 of Lachnospiraceae bacterium. GTDB lineage: Bacteria > Bacillota > Clostridia > Lachnospirales > Lachnospiraceae > Bovifimicola. The sequence goes on along the minus strand of JBNRML010000176.1, from coordinate 2,032 downwards.
AATGGTAATTATGGATGATGAGCGCGTTATAATAAGGACAAAGTTAGAGAAACCCAGTAAAATCAAGGGGTTAGCACTAATTTAGTCCTTATTTTTATACCATTTTATCGGTAGATAAGGCAGCGCTGACAAATCAAACCGAAATCCAAACATTGCATCAACAATTCAGGAGTCATGACCTGAGTGTGGTTCGTGCACCCAAGTGAGGTGACAATTTAAGAGATTTTATTTAGGTAGGACTAAATTAGCATTTATCACGGAGATATTCCGTTTGGCTGATATAGTCCTACTTTTTATTTTGAAAGGAAGAGATTGTATGAGCAAAGTGCTAATTGAAGTCCTCGTAATAATTCTGATTGCAGGTAGTTATGGCAGATACAAGAATATCAGTCATGTGGCTGTGTATGTTGGAAATGGAATGGTGGTAGAAGCAAAGGGTGTTGCTTATGGTGTAACCTACAATGCAGTACCGAATGTTGGAAGCATTGTGCTGATTGGCAGACCACAGTAAAAGAGTATTTAAAGATTGCATCTGACAGAGCGTATGTTTTGTCAGATGTTTTCGGTTAGGAGGCAAAATGAAACTAAATGAAATGGTTTTTGTCATCGAGAACTGGAAGGGAATCACAGAGACAAATTCCCTTATGACATTAGATGACACGATAGAAATGCTTAAGCAGTCCGGCGAGTATTCCCTGAAAGAGACAGCAGCTATCTTTTCAGAGCTTGGAAGAACCATGACTGAGCCTGACTGGGCAGAGGTATATCTGGAAGGTAACAAGACTCTTTTCATGTGTTATTGCAGAGATGAAAGCCATCTTAGAGCATTTCTCAATAAGAAATTTAATGATGAAAATGTCGAAGATGTGCGTTTTGATTATGAAAGATGCAGTCATGAATGTAAGGAAAAGATAAGGCTTTATGGGATTACTGAAAATGGAGAGAAAGACAAGATGGTTGAGCATCATTACAGCCATATGGAACACCAGTTTAAGCAGGGGGAGAATCTCCACAATTTCAATGGTAAGGATTATAAGGTTGTGGAGCTATTATCACCAAGAAATCTGCTTCTTATGGATATGAGCAATGGAAACTTTGTGGTGGGACTTGGTACAAGCCTTTTTATGAGACAGATTAAGGGAGACAATGAGGAGCCTGAAATCGGTATCGAATGGGAGCACGGAGTATATCTTTCTTCCAAGCCGTCACGCATTGACTTTCAGGGCATACGGGAAGATTATGGCGGAACAAAGATGGAAAAAAACAGGGAGGATATCCGGCTGGAGCAGGAGGATTATTTCACACAGCTTCACAAGTTAGCCAATAACTCCCATTGCAGTGAGAATATCAGGGAGCTTCTAAGTGAGATTATGCGTGCGGAATTCTGTACGGATAAAATGGATAAGTTTCATCAGAATCTCTCTGCCGGAATCTATGATGAGGACAGTGAGATGAAAGTCTTTCCTGTTACGGTTAGTAAAGATATGGAGAGTGTACTAAATGTCAGAGGTATAGATCTGGATGATGCAATAGAGGTTGCAGCCAATGTAATCAGTATGGCAGAAGTACACATGGATAAGCAAAAAGCGAGGTAAATTCTGTATGGCTAAACGAAAGGATTTTGATATTGAAATCAGAGAAGAGTTATCAAGAACAGTTACTGTGAAAGCAGAAACTCTTGGTGATGCCATTAACCAGGTAATGGATCAGTACAAAAGAGGCGAGATTGTTCTTGATGCTGAGGACTTTGTGGGAAAAACAATAGATGCTGCACCCACACAGCAGAATACAAGATAGACGGAGGAAGATTGAATGAGCAGAAAAGAAAATATAGAAAAGAACATGGAATTTCTAATCAAGGAATTGCAGAAGGAATGGGATGTTTCAAAGGAAACAAAGCACAGAGTGACAATATCTATAAAATGTCAAGACCTAATGTACAAAAAATATTATATAAAAATGTACAATTAGTCTGTTTGTTTTAAGTGGTCTTTTAACCTGTATGACTTTCCTGATATTGGTATTACATGTG
>JBNRML010000175.1:0-49382 GCA_050309585.1 Lachnospiraceae bacterium | reverse complement strand
TATACTATTCTTTCTCATCCTAATCCTCATTTCTGAGCGTCTTTACGCGAAGAGGCGAAGAGAAATCTGCGCAGGCAGTTTCTCTTCTGCCATCAGGGCTATTTGCCTTCGCTCAGAAGCAAATAGCTGTGTGAAAAATCAGCATTTCGGTGTGATTTTTCACACTATCTCCATTTCTAAGCGACTTATCTCGGAACCTCTACCATTGTATACGCCTCAACAATGTCGCCTTCCATAATGTCATTGAATTTTTCAAATACAAGACCACATTCATAGTTTGACTTAACTTCCTTAACATCATCCTTAAATCTCTTAAGCGAAGCAAGAGCACCTTCGAAAATCTGCTCTCCATCCCTTGATATTCTTACGCTGCAACCTCTCTGAAATACGCCGTCCAATACATAAGAACCTGCGATTGTTCCTACTCCGGATGCCTTAAAGAGCTGTCTTACTTCTGCATGACCTAATACTTTTTCTTCATATATAGGATCAAGCATACCTTTCATTGCAGCTTCAACATCTGCTATTGCCTGGTAAATAACTCTGTAAAGTCTTAAATCAACCTTTTCTCTCTCTGAAATTTCCTTTGCGAGATTATCAGGTCTAACATTAAATCCTATGATAATTGCATTTGAAGCAGATGCCAGAATAACGTCTGATTCGTTAATTGCACCTACACCGGCATGAATAACCTTAACAACAACCTCATCATTTGAAAGTCTTACAAGACTATTCTTAACCGCCTCTACAGAACCCTGTACGTCTGCTTTAACAATAATATCCAATTCTTTAAGCTCGCCTTCCTGAATCTGACTGAATAAATCATCAAGAGACATTTTTGCCTTGGCTTTTGAACCCTCTAAAAGTTTTTCTCTTCCATCTTTAATAAATGTTTCTGCGAAGTTTCTTGCTTCCTTGTCATTTGCAGTGGCAACAAATACTTCACCTGCATTTGGCACACCATTGAGACCAAGAATCTCCACAGGCATTGAAGGTCCTGCCGTGTTTACTCTTTCTCTCTTATCATTAACCATGGCACGAACCTTACCATAGAACGAACCGGCGGCAATTGCATCTCCAACCTTTAATGTACCCTTCTGAACCAGCACTGTGGCAACCGGACCTCTTCCCTTGTCAAGCTGCGCTTCAATTACAAGTCCTCTTGCTTTTCTGTTTGGATTTGCCTTTAATTCACATACCTCTGCCTCTAACAAAATCATCTCGAGAAGTGTGTCAATACCTTCTTTCGTATGTGCTGAAACAGGGACAAAAATTGTCTCTCCACCCCAGTCCTCAGCAACAAGCTCATATTCTGCCAATTCCTGTTTAACTTTATCTACATTTGCACTTGGCTTATCAATTTTATTAACGGCAACAATAATGCTTATTCCTGCTGCTTTTGCGTGGTTGATAGCCTCTATGGTCTGAGGCATTACACCGTCATCTGCAGCAACAACCAGAATAGCGATGTCAGTTGACTGAGCTCCTCTCATTCTCATTGCAGTAAATGCTTCATGTCCAGGTGTATCAAGGAATGTAATCTGCTCACCTGAAACTTCTACCGTGTAAGCACCAATATGCTGTGTGATACCACCTGCCTCTTTTGCAATTACATTCGTCTCACGAATCGCATCAAGAAGAGAAGTTTTACCGTGGTCAACGTGTCCCATGACACATACAACAGGTGGACGCTTAACCATCTTACTCTCGTCTTCTTCATCTTCCCTCAAAAGCTCTTCAATAATGTCAACCTTTTCTTCCATTTCAGCAATGATATCATACTCAAGAGCAATTTCCTGTGCTGTTTCAAAATCGATTTCCTGATTAATTGTAACCATCTGCCCCTGCATAAACAATTTTTTTACCAGTGCTGAAGGCTGTATTTTCATTTTATCAGCCAACTCTTTAATGGTTAATGTTTCCGGAAGAATAATTTCCTTAATTGTTTCCTCCTCTACCTGCTGTGGCTGTGGTTGTGGCTGTTTATTATTGTTGTGATTGTTGTTGTTTTTATTATTTTTATTATTTTTATTATTCTTATTTCCCTGATTATTGTTTTGGAAATTATTATTGTTGTTTTTATTGTTATTATTCTTCTTATTATTCTTATTAAAGTTCTTGTTATTTTCCTGACCGTTTCTGTTATCGTTTCTATTGTCGTTTCTGTTATCGTTTCTATTGTCGTTCTTACTTACATTTCTGTTATCATCACGAAAATTTCTATTGTCCTTATTTTTTCCATTTTTTCCAGCCTGCTCCTGCTGGTAATTCTGCTGTTTCTTCCCGTCATTCTTTCTATTGGAATTATTTCTTGAGCCACTGTTCTGTGGATTATACACCTGTGTAATATGTGATTTTTCTTCCTTCTTCTCAGACTTTTCAGGCTTTTTCTTTGACTGCTCTTCCCTTTTTTCTTCAGAAGCACCAGTATTTCCAATTGCTTTCTTAACGATGGAAATGCCCTCTTCCGTCACTGAGCTCATATGACTTTTTACTTCTATTCCATTGTCCTTCAAAATCTGCTTAACTGTTTTATTATCAAGACCAAGTTGTTTTGCAAGTTCATATACTCTTATATCTGCCATTCTGTTACCTCCATTTTTATTATTCCGTTATTTTCTTCTTTATTGCAGTTGCAAATCCTTCATCAGTTACCGCCACTGATGTTCTCGTAATCTTACCTGTTGCACTTCCCAAAGTATCCTTGTTGCCATAGAAGAAAAGTGGAACCTTATAAAATGTACACATATTTGTAAATTTCTTTTTTGTATTATCCGAAGCTTCTTCTGCAACAATCACAAGATACGCCCGGTTCTCTTTAACTGCTTTTTCTACCGAAAACTCTCCACTAACTGTTTTTCCCGCCTTAGTAGCAAGTCCAAGCATCGATAATCCTTTATCTGACATTTTCTTTCCTCCTATTTTTTTAGATGTACTCTCGGCATCTTTTTCGCATATGCCTTTCTGGCTATATATCTTCCCTGAGCATATCATATACATCTTTATCTATTTTCATTTTAAAAGATCTCTCAAGGCCATGATTTTTTATGCTCATTTCCAAACATTCCTTAGAAGAACATATATATGCTCCTCTTCCGTTTTTCTTGCCTGTCTTATCAATGAGAATTTCATTTTCTGCCGTTTTAAGCACTCGAATCAAATCCTTTTTAGGCTTCATTTCTCCACATCCCACACACTGACGCATAGGTATTTTTTTTGCAACACTCATTACGATTCGCACTCCATTTACTATTCTTCTTCACTTACAGAAACTTCTTCACCCTGTGGCTCTTCCATTTGTCTTGCCTGGGATTCACTCTTTATGTCAATCTTAAAGCCTGTGAGTTTTGCTGCAAGCCTTGCGTTAATACCTTCCTTACCTATAGCAAGAGATAACTGGTAATCCGGAACCACTACTTTAGCTGTCTTTGCTTCATCATCCGCAATTACTGAAACAACCTTTGCCGGACTCAACGCATTTTCAACATATTCAGCCGGATTATCACTATAAGGTACAATGTCGATTTTTTCTCCTCTGAGCTCATTGACAATTGCATTTACTCTTGAGCCATTTACACCTACACAGGCTCCCAATGGATCAACATCCTTATTATTTGAACGAACTGTAATTTTACTTCTGATACCTGCTTCTCTTGAAACATTTACAATTTCAACAGTGCCATCTCTTACCTCAGCCACCTCGGCTTCAAATAATCTCCTTACAAGTTCAGGATGAGATCTTGAAACCAGAATCTTTGGTCCCTTTGTTGAGGCCTTAACTTCAGTAACATATAACTTAATACGCTCTGTTGGCATAAAGCTTTCTGTCTTAACCTGTTCTGATTCTAATAATACAGCATCTGCTTTTCCAAGATTTATACTGATATTCTTGCCATTTATACGCTGTACGATACCTGTAACAATATCTTTTTCTTTTGCATAATAGCGGTCATATACTACTTTTCTTTCTTCTTCCCTGATTTTCTGAAGAATAACATTCTTGGCATTCTGAGTGGCAATTCTTCCGAATTCCTTGGATTTAACATCCACCTTAACGTGATCTCCAATTTCAAGGTTTCTGTCAATCTCTTTTGCCTTCTCTAAAGAAATCTGACAAGATGCATCTTCCACAACTTCCACAACCTCTTTATCTGCAATAATTCTAAAATCACCTGTTTTTCTGTCAACAGTTGCAACAACATTATCATTCTTTCCGTAATGATTTTTGTATGCCATCTGCAAAGACTCCTCAATAGCTTTAAAGAGTACTTCCTTATTTATGTCTTTCTCCTTTTCTAAAATATCCAATGATTCGATTAATTCTTTATTCATTTTTCTTCTCCTTCACTTTTTTTCTATATTAACTAAAAATCGAATGCTAATCTTACAAGTGCAATTTCACTTCTGTCAAAGGTTATATCTTCACCATTTTCTTCAATTACAATCTGTTCTTTGCTGTATGACTTCAGGATGCCTCTAAAATCTTTGCTTCCATTTTTCATACGGTACAATTTAATTTCCACTTCTTCCATAAGGCTTCTTTCAAAATCTTTATCCTTTTTCAAAGGTCTTCCAAGTCCCGGTGAACTCACTTCAAGAATATATGCCTCATCAATAAAATCCTTCTCATCCAGCAAATCACTAAGAGCCCTGCTGATTAATTCACAATCATCAACATTGATTCCTCCCGGTTTATCAATATAAACCCTGAGATACCAGTTACTGCCTTCTTTAACATACTCTACATCCACTAACTCAAATTTATTTTCCTCAATCAGTGGCATTACGAGTTCTTCCGTCTTAGATTCGTATATATCCTTCTTAGACATAGATAACCTTCCTCCTTTTTATGTCAATTTATAACAATATTAAAGAGTGGACTTGCGCCCACTCTCTTAACAACTAGCTTATTACCTTGCAAAGTATAACACCATATACCCGATAATGCAAGAACTTTTTATCAATCCTTTGCAACACAGATATACAGACTTAAACATTCCTCGCCATTGTATGTCATAGGAATACGCAATGCCTGTGCATCAGAAGTAAGATGCAACTGTGTTCCCATCATGGACAATGGTGGTGTGATATCAATGTGAATACAATTTGTAGAAAACAACGTTGCCGTGTTTCCCATAATCATATTTGCCAACTCACTAAGTGCTGATGATGCCATATCATCTAACTCAGCAACAGGCATACCAAACATCATATTACTTGCAATCATTTTAGCATTATCAATGCTCATCACAAGCAATACCTGTCCCTTAAGATCACCTGTAAGACCAACTTGTAAAACAAACACATGGTTTGGGAAATCTAAAACAGCTACACTCGGTTTACCAAGTGCCAATTTCATTTGCGCTGCACCCTCAAAAATTGTCATAGCAGACTGTAAAAATGGATTAATATGTTTAACGTCCAATCCTGGTTTCAATACGTTCACCTCATCACATATAATATTAATATGGTAGAAAAAAATGCCGCCATAAATGCGACACCCTTAATCATAATTATAACAGCTCGTAGGGGAATCGAACCCCTGTTTTCGCCGTGAGAGGGCGACGTCTTAACCGCTTGACCAACGAGCCATATTTCGTACTAAGGTAGTATACAATATATCGTTTTATTTTGCAAGCACTTTTTTATTTTTTTGTATCTGCTCAGAGCATCCATCACATTTAACTGTGAAAATATGCTTAGCTCTGAACAGATACACTTTAATCTTATTAATGTACTCTCGATATCCAATACTTAAATTACTTGCGATTCATTGTAGTTAAATCTTCAAGTAATTCTCCAATCTTCTGATCCATTGTCTCATTTGGGAACTGGCAGGTACCTACCATCTTGTGTCCACCACCGCCGTATTTAAGCATAAGATTTCCAACATCAATATTGCATGTTCTGTTAAGCACACTGTATCCAACCGCACATGAACAACCCTGTCCACCTCTGCCTGATACAATCCAGCAGGAAATATTTGCCTCAGGATAAAGACTGTAAATCATAAATCTGTTTCCGGTATAAATTGTCTCAAGGCCACGAAGATCACTTATGATAACATTATCTCTCACTTCTGTATGTGCCTTTACCATTTCAACAAATTTCTCAGACTGTTCAAAATATAATTCTTTCCTTTCAACAATGTCCGGAATTTCCATAATCTCATCAATTGTCATTTCACGACACCAGTCAATAAGTTTCTCCATGAGCTGATAGTTGCTGATAGTAAAATTACGAAAACGTCCAAGTCCTGTTCTTGGATCCATTATGTAACCTAACAACACCCACTTAGGCGGATTTAATATCTCTTCCTTTGTAAGATTTGCCGAATCAACCTTATCAACTGCCGCTAACAAATCATCAAAATTAGGAAATCTGTCTTTTCCTCCATAATAGTCATATACAACATGAGCTGCACTAGGACTCTGCTTAGAACATCCTTCATATTTTCCCTTATATGCATTTCTCTCCTGCTCACTTGAATGGTGGTCAAACCACAATCCACATCCCTCTACAAAAGGTACGTTTGCAAGGCAGTCATTTTCATTAACTTCAATGAGCCCATCCTGTAAATCCTTTGGATGTGCAAATTTATAACTGTCTATAATGCCTGCTTCCTTAAGTAAAACAGCACATGCCAATCCATCAAAATCTGATCTGGTAATAAGTCTCATATTTCAAACCTCTTCTCCCTAATATTTTTATCATCATCTTCTACAATACTAACATTTTTTATCATATTTTTCAAGAAGTATTATGCATTATTCACAAATATTATAAATAATTGAATTACCCTTTTTTCCCACTCTTTTCACCACCCCAATATAACTTAGTACATTAAGAGCAGTTCTTGACATATCTGTGCTTATTTTTGCCGCTCTCGCATAATTTTTTGAATCAAAGGAATCTGTAAGCTCTATTGGTATCATTTGATAATAATCTTCCATCTTGTCAATACTGTATTCACTGACAATCTCTGTTGGAATCCTGTCATACCTTTGGGAGCCCTTCTTTTTATCACTGCTCCACCCATTTAACAATCTTATTTCTTCTACATTCATCATAATTATTTTGATGCTGAGATTTGGGTGCTTCAAATAGTTTTTTATTTTATACAGTTGAAAAAATGCCTCATATATATTCCCTGTCTTTGGGGATTTTCTTTTTTTGCTCAAAGTTCCCGTTTCCTCATTAAGCCAGCTAAGCCATTTTATATAAGGCATTGGATACACAATCGTCACATGGTAATCATTTAAAAACACATCCAGTTTATTCCTCAGTTTATTAAAATTCGCTGTCTGTATCTCAACTATATTTCCCTCCCTGTATATATCAGCAACATAACCATTAACAGGTATTTCATGATAGTCCTCATCAGGCTCCATATAATTTTTCAATATGGCATGTACGGTTTTTTCACTAAGTGTTCCAATACTTTTCCTGCCATCTGTATTTGCAAGAACCTTTTCCCTGGCATTTTGGAATTTTAACTGATCCATAATCTCAATCCTCATTCGTTACTTAATTAACAAGAAATTCCCACAATCTCCTATGTCATGAAATCAAACAACGATATCTGATTAGATTCAGGCAAATCCCCAAGTATTCCCAAATCTCCCATTGTATCAACAAGGGTTTTGCTGACCTTTGCCCTCTGCCTGATATCATCTTTTGATAAAAATGGTCCATCCATTGCAGCATCCACCAGAGCATCTGCCGCCTTGTCTCCCATTCCGTCCAGGGCGCTTAACGCCGGCATCAGTTTATTTCCGAATATCTGGAACTTGTGAGCTGCCACACGGTTTAAATCTATTGGTTCAAACTCAAATCCCCTGGCATACATTTCCTGAACCAGCTTCATATCTTTAAGCATTTCCTCTTCTTTATTTGATAAGAGCTTCTTTTCTTTTCTCTGCTTGAAGTCTTCTATATAGTACTCAAGTCTTTCCCTTCCAAGGCACATATATGCATAGTCAAAGGCCGATGCCCTGATACTGAAATATGCCGCATAATATGCCAATGGGTAAAACACCTTAAAATAAGCTATTCTGTATGCCATCATGACATATGCCGCTGCATGTGCCTTAGGGAACATATATTTAATCTTTAAGCAGGAGCCAATGTACCATTCAGGGACATTATGTTCCCTCATTTCCTTAATCCATTCATCCTTAAGTCCTTTTCCTTTTCTTACTGATTCCATAATGGTAAAGGAAAGCTCAGATTCTATCCCCTTACTTATAAGATAAATCATAATATCATCCCTGGTACAGATAGCAGTTGAAATGGTTGCATCACCATTTTTAATGACCTCCTGGGCATTTCCAAGCCAAACGTCTGTACCATGGGACAATCCGGAAATACGAACAAGGTCTGAGAAAGTCTGCGGCTTTGTATCAATAAGCATCTGAATAACAAAATCAGTTCCAAACTCTGGTATACCAAGTGATCCCAAAGGACATCCTCCTATATCCTCCGGCTTAATTCCCAAAGCCTCTGTACTGCTGAAAAGCGACATTACCTCTTTATTGTCAAGGGGTATATCCTTTGCATCAAGACCGGTTAAATCCTCTAACATTCTTATCATTGTCGGATCGTCGTGCCCGAGAATATCAAGTTTCAACAGATTATGATCAATGGAATGATAATCGAAATGAGTTGTGACGGTTTTTGTTGTCATATCATTTGCCGGGTGCTGAACAGGTGTAAATTTATTGATGTTATGTCCAATTGGAAGAACTATGATTCCACCCGGATGCTGGCCGGTTGTTCTCCTGACGCCGGTACATCCTTTTGCAATTCTTGAAACCTCACATCTTCGCTTCTTTATTCCACGCTCTTCGCAATATTTCCTTACAAAGCCCTCTGCTGTCTTTTCAGCCACAGTACCAATTGTACCTGCCCTGAAGGTTTGTCCCTTTCCAAAAATAACCTCAGTGTACTCATGAGCCTTACTCTGGTATTCCCCTGAGAAATTCAAATCAATATCCGGCTCCTTATTTCCCTTAAATCCAAGGAATGTCTCAAATGGAATGTCAAAGCCTGCCTTGACAAGATTTTCTCCACAGACAGGACAACTTTTATCAGGCATATCACATCCTGCACCACCACCATATTTCTTAACCTCATCAGAATCAAAATCATAGTAGTGACATTTCTTGCAATAGTAATGCGGGCTTAATGGATTTACCTCGGTAATACCTGCCATGGTTGCCACGAAGGATGAGCCGACTGAGCCTCTTGAGCCCACCAGATAACCATCTTCATTTGATTTCCAAACCAGCTTCTGGGCAATTATGTACATAACCGCAAACCCGTTGGATATAATGGAATTAAGCTCTCTCTCCAGTCTTTCCACAACAATTTCGGGCAAGTTTTCCCCATACATACTGTGGGCTGTATCATAACAGATATTTCTCAAAATTGTGTCTGAATTTCCAATGACAGGTGGACATTTGTCAGGGCATACCGGAAACATGTTTTCCACCATATCTGCAATTTTATTTGTATTTGTAACTACCACCTCATATGCCTTTTCACTTCCTAGATATTTAAATTCCTCAAGCATTTCATCAGTTGTTCTAAGGTAAAGCGGTGCCTGGTCATCAGCATCCTTAAATCCCTTGTTCGCCATAATAATTCTTCTGTACACCTCATCCTGAGGATCCAGAAAATGCACGTCGCAGGTGGCAACAACCGGCTTTTCAAATTGTTCTCCAAGCTTTACTATTCTCTTATTTATTTCCTGTAAATCTTCCACCGTGGAAACCGCATGCTTGTCACTTGCAAGCATAAACTTATTGTTTCCTACAGGCATAATCTCAAGATAATCATAAAAATCCACAATTCTGGCTATTTCCTGTTCACTTTTTCCGCCAAGAATAGCCCTGTATAACTCTCCTGCCTCACAGGCAGAACCAATTAAAAGTCCCTCTTTATGTTTTAAGTAATTACTCTTTGGTATACGTGGTCTTCTGCTGAAATACTTAATATTGGAATCAGAAATAAGCTCATACAGATTTACTCTTCCCGTCTCATTTAATGCCAGAATAACTGCGTGATTTGTCGGGAGCTTTTTAACCTTTTCTTCTGAGTTTTCCCCAAGTTCATTAACCTGAGCAAGTGAAAATACATCTCTCTGTTTAAGCATTTCAATAAACTTTACAAATATTTCTGCCGTACAGCCTGCATCATCAACAGCTCTGTGATGATTTTCAAGGGAAACATTTAAAGCCTTTGCAACATTATCCAAAGTATATTTACTAATCTGCGGGATAAGCAGTCGCGCCAAAGCCACAGTATCCAATATCGTATAATCTGCCTCTATTCCTAATTTATTGCCTTCACTGATAATAAAACTCATATCAAAGTCAGCATTATGTGCCACCATTACACAGTCCTTTGAAAACTCCAGGAATTTTGGAAGTACTTCTTCAATTGTAGGAGAGGATGAGACCATATTATCACTTATTCCTGTAAGCTCCTCTATTTTATAAGGTATGGGCTCTAATGGATTTACAAAGGTACTGAATTTGTCTGTTATCTGACCCTTTGATACCTTGACGGCCCCGATTTCTATTATCTTATTGTAAATGGTGCTAAGACCTGTTGTTTCTATATCAAATACAACATAATCATCATCAAGACCCTGATTTCTGGAATTTGATACTACTTCCTTTAAATCATCCACCAGATACGCCTCGACACCGTAAATCATTTTAAAATCAAATTTTTCCTTAAATCCATATTTACCCTCAAGTTTTTGCAGTGCATGCCATGCCTCTGTGAATCCCTGAACCACCCCGTGATCTGTAATGGCCATGGCAGTATGTCCCCACTCCTTAGCCCTTGAAATTAATTCCATTGCACTTGCGACACCATCCATATCACTGAGTTTTGTGTGACAGTGTAGTTCAACTCTTTTTTCAACCCCGGTATCATTTCTCTTAACTGAAAAATCCGGAATTTTAATAATTCCCGCAACAGAATTTAGTATAAGGTCATTATCAAACTTATCCACAGTAGTCATTGCCTTAACTTTTATGTATGCTCCCGGTTTTATTTTTTCTTTTATTTCAGGCAGATTCTCATTTTTCAGAAAAAGCTTAAACACAATGGAATCCGTATAATCCGTGAATGCAACACTGAATATTGTACGCTCATCCCTTATCGGACGCTCATCAATATACATTATCTTTCCTCTGCAGATAACTTCACCCATTTCGCCCTGAATCTCAGACATTTCCATACTCTGTCCATCAAAATCCCTTCCGTAAATAACATCAGGATTATCCGACCTTCTCACACTTCTCACAAATCCGGAATCTGACTTCTTTTTGAAATCTTTTCCTTCTTCCGATTTTTTTGCTGCCACTTCTTTTGTTTGTTCATTATCTTTAGATTCATTCTTATCTTCTTTGTGTGCTTCTTTTTCTTTCTTATCTTCAGCTCCACGTATTCCCGACAGAATAGCTTCTACTTCCTTCTGCATCTTTAATTCTTTCATTTTCTCGAATTTGCTCTCTTCTTCCTGAACAAACTCAAATCTGATTTCAGTAGGAACTCCACATCTTTCGTTAAATATTTTAAACAAGATATTTTTTAATTCCTTTGACTTTTCTTCAGAAATCCAGTTTTCTTTAAAGGTGATCATCATAACATCTTCATTAAATGCAATCTCTGCTTTTTTCAGGAGACTGTACTCAACCTTGCTGTATTCCCTGATTTCTGTCAGAATGCTGTCCTCATACATTTTATACAGATTTTCAGAATTATATTGGCTTGAGAGAGTAAAATGCTCAATAATCCTAATTGACACAGCATTATTGAACATTTTTTTTATTACAGATTCCATTTCATAAATATCTTTTTTATGAATTAATCTTCCCGACTCAATATATATCCTTATTAAATTTTTATTGTGGTTATTAACCACACGCCTAACCAAAACATCATCATATATTTTCTTTAATTCATCTCTAATCTTTAGTTCACTAAAGACCTCGAAAAAATATTTCGGTTCCAATTTCACTCCTCATTTCTTTTGCACAACTGCTAAATAAATCCTATTTACACATACTTTTTAATTCTTCTTCAAATTCCTTAAGTAAGTTCTCCTCTGGAACTTTTCTGATTATTTCGCCTTTTTTGATGATAAGACCTTCTTTTACACCACCGGCAATACCCAGATCCGCTTCCTTAGCCTCTCCCGGTCCATTTACGGCACATCCCATTACCGCAACCTTAATGTCCGCATCATATCTTTCTACGATTTTTTCCACACTGTTTGCAAGAGAAATCAAGTCTATCTGTGTTCTTCCACAGGTAGGACATGACACAACACTAATTCCGCCTTTTCTTATTCCCAATGTCTTTAAAATAAGGTTGGCTGTTCTAATCTCCTCCACAGGGTCACCTGTCAGTGAAACCCTTATTGTATCTCCAATTCCCTGATATAAAATAATACCAAGACCCACTGAAGACTTAATATTTCCCGAATAAAGTGTTCCCGACTCAGTTATTCCAACATGTAATGGGTAATTTGTCTTATTAGCAATAATCTCATGTGCCTTAACACACATCATAACGTCAGAGGATTTAATGCTTATTACCAGATTATCATAATCCAGATCTTCAATAAGTTTTACTTTGTTCAATGCACTTTCCACAATACCCTCAGCAGTTACATGTCCATATTTTTCAAGAATATCCTTTTCAAGGGAACCACTGTTAACTCCCACTCTTATGGGAATATTTCTCTCTTTTGCAACATCCACAACTGCCTTTACCTTATCTATGGAGCCGATGTTTCCAGGATTAATTCGGATTTTATCTGCTCCGTTTTCCATGGCAGCTATGGCAAGCCTGTAGTCAAAATGAATATCTGCAACCAATGGTATGGAAATCTGTTTTTTTATTTCAGATAGAGCCTCTGCTGCCTCCATTGTTGGAACGGCACAGCGAATAATATCGCACCCTGCAATAGTCAGTGCTTTTATCTGTTCAACTGTAGCTTTGACATCCTCAGTTTTTGTATTAGTCATTGACTGAATGAGAATATCGTTTCCTCCACCAATCACCCTGTCACCAATTTTTATCACCTTTGTATTATCTCGAAACATTATTTACCTCCATTCAAGTGTACACAAAACTATATCAAAAGAATTTTGTAATATCATTAAACAAAACGACAACCATCAGAATCATTAACACCACCATTCCCGCAAAATGAACAATGGCCTCCTTTTCCTTTGGTACCGGTTTTCCACGCACTGCCTCAATGAACAGGAATACAAGCCTTCCGCCATCAAGTGCCGGAAAAGGTAACAGGTTCATGACACCAAGATTTACGCTTAAGAGAATAATAAAATACGCTATCTGCAAAAATACGTAATATGCACCATAATCCTTTGTCTCTTCATAAGTGTCACCAACAATCTTTACAATTCCAACAGGTCCTGAAACTGAATCCTTATTTGCCTTTCCTGTGAAAATCATCTTGAGGCCCTGAAAAGTTGCCTCCATATCATATCTGAGTTCAGTAAAACTGTATCTCAAAACCTCTAATGGCTTAGCCTTAACTCTTTCACCATAATCAAATCCCTGTGTGTATCCGGCTTTTTCAGGAACAACCTTTAAAAGTATTTCATTTCCATCTCTCTGAACCTTGATTTCAAGTTCTGAGCCATCTAAAGGATGTTTTGATATATAATCACTTAACTCCTCGCCATCTTTTATTGGATTTCCATTAAGCTCAGTAATTACATCCCCATTTTTCATTCCAGCTTTCTGGACAGGAGATTTGTCTGAAACCTGAATCTCGCAGTTTTTGGCATTTGCCATGTACTGTATTCCCATCAAATAATATTCATCAGCACCAAGGGTCGTGGAATATTCCTTACCGTCACGAAGATATTTTACCTTCACTCCTTGTTCTTTTATAGGATTAATATACTGGTACAACCACAAATCCCTGAAAATGACAATGTCCTTGCCATCGTATTCCGTAATAATGTCCCCTTCTCTTAATCCTGCCTCATATGCCGCATAGTTTTCATCAACATATGTTATCTTTGCCTGATCATATCCCTCAAGACCAATGTATACAACAGATAAAACAAGAGCCAGAAGAAAGTTAAATATTGGACCGGCTGCAACCACTGATATTCTGGCCCATACAGATTTCTTACCAAAAGCATCTTCTCTCTCACTGTTTTCATCTTCCCCCACCATCATGCAGGAGCCACCAAAAGGAATCAGTTTCCAGGAATACTTAGTCCCCTTAGCGTCAAAACTAACTATTCTCGGTCCCATTCCCAGTGAGAACTCAGTTACACCTATACCATTTTTTTTTGCCAGAAGAAAATGTCCGAACTCATGAATAATCACAAGCACACTGAAAACCAGCACTGATATAATAATACTCATAGTATACTACCTTTCAATCTAAATAAAATATTTCCATAATACCCTGCTATTTCGATACATAATTTCTTATTGCTTCATATGCTTCCTTTTCTGTTTCAAGAATCTGTTCAAAGGAAGGATTTTCAATTTTTTTATGCCTCTTCATAGCTTCTTCAATAAGCTCATAAATCTGTAAAAATGAAATCTTCTCATCCAGGAACATACTCACTGCAAGCTCATTTGCGGCATTATATACTGTAGGGATGCTTCCACCTTCCTTTCCCGCCTCAATGGCAAGTTTAAGTCCTCTGAAGGTTTCCATATCCGGTTTATAAAATGTGATGCTTCCTATATCAAAGAAGTTTACCCTTTTTCCTGGAAGAAAAACTCTGTCAGGATAATAGAATGCATACTGAATAGGAAGCTTCATATCAGGAGTTCCCATCTGTGCCATAATGCCTCCGTCAACATATTCAACCATTGAATGAATAAGACTCTGTGGCTGTATAACCACCTCAATATTATCAATATCCACATCAAAAAGCCACTTTGCTTCTATAACCTCAAGTCCTTTGTTTAC
The DNA here is from genome assembly GCA_050309585.1 of Lachnospiraceae bacterium. Taxonomy (GTDB): domain Bacteria; phylum Bacillota; class Clostridia; order Lachnospirales; family Lachnospiraceae; genus Bovifimicola. Next base: position 34,390 of record JBNRML010000175.1, on the reverse strand, counting down.
CATTGTAGCAGAATCTATGGTGATTTTTTTTCCCATACTCCAATTTGGATGCTTAAGTGCATCAGAGACGGTAACATTTTCTAATTCTTCCTTTTTTCTTCCTCTGAAAGGACCTCCCGACGCAGTCAGGATAATTTTACTAATCTGACTGTGCTTATTTCCCTGAAGAGACTGAAAAATCGCACTGTGTTCGCTGTCAACAGGATAAATGTTCACTCCAATCTCCTTTGCCAGTGGCATAATAATATGCCCTGCAGTAACCAATGTTTCCTTATTTGCAAGTGCAATATCTTTTTTTGCTTTTATTGCCTCTATTGTAGGTCTTATCCCAATCATTCCAACCACTGCCGTCAGCACAATATCCGCCTCTTCCACAGTGGCAGCCTCAACAAGACCTTCCATTCCAGCCACAACCTTTGTATCTGTGTCTGAAATCATGACTTTAAGTTCCTCAGCTTTTTTTTCATCAAACACTGATACTATTTCCGGCTTAAATTCTCTTACCTGTTTTTCAAGCATCTCAATATTGCTTCCAGCCGAAATTGCCACTACGTTAATGTCTTTGTTTTCCCTTACTATTTCAAGGGCCTGTGTACCGATTGAGCCGGTAGAACCCAATATAGATAGATTTTTCACACTAATCCTCCATTTCTGAGCAAATTTATTTGCGTAGACATCATACTTACATCTTACCTAAAAATGTAACAAGATAAAAAATAATAGGTGCAGTAATAATCACACTGTCAAAACGGTCAAGAATTCCTCCGTGTCCCGGAATTAACGTGCTGTAATCCTTTATGTTGTGATTTCTCTTTATCCCTGATGCGGTGAGATCTCCCATCTGAGATACAATACCTGATGCCGCACATACAATTGGGAAAATAATATTAATATTCTGAAGTTCAATATTATCCTTAAATACTACTGCATATAAAAGTCCTAATAATGCAGCTCCAATAACTCCTCCAATTCCGCCTTCAATAGATTTCTTTGGACTGAGTACAGGTGCCATCTTGTGTTTTCCAAACATTACACCAACCAGATATGCACAGGTATCGCATCCCCATGAACCAAGGAAAATAAGCCATACAATGTATTTGCCATCCTCCATCATTCTTACCTGGTAAATGTAAGATAACATAAGTACTACATAAAACATTCCGAAAAAGCAAACCATCATGTCATCTGCTTTAAACTTAGGAAATGAAAATACATAAATTGCCATTAATATTAATAAATATGCAATAAAGAATACAATAATGTATTCCAATAAATCAAGTCTTAAAATTGCATAATATGCAACTGTCGCAATATATCCTGCAATTCCCATGAAGGACCACTGTAAATTAAATACCTTTGTCAATTCATAAAATCCTATTAAGGAAATTGTGAGAACAGTTGCAAGCAGCACATCATTACCTGCAATTATTGTAACCAGTGCAATCAAAACCAAAACTATTCCACTAATCAGTCTTTCCAAAAAGGATTTTGTCATAAGTTTTTTTATTGCTGACATACTTCTTACCCTTATTTAACCTTTCCAAATCTTCTGTCACGAGTATTATATTTTTCAATTGCCTTGATAAGCTCCTTCTTATTGAAGTCAGGCCATAAAACATCGGTAAAATAAAATTCCGTATATGCCAGCTGCCATAGCATAAAATTAGAAAGCCTCTCTTCTCCACTTGTTCTTATTAAGAGATCCGGGTCAGGAATTTCCTTTGTGTCCAAATATTCCGAAATAGTCTTCTCAGTTATCTCCTTATCAGTAACACCATTTTTAACATCGCTGATAATGTTTTTTACTGCTCTCAGAATTTCATCCCGGCTGCCATAGTTGAGGGCTATGGTAAAATTAAGACCTGTATTCGCCTTTGAACATTCCTCTAACTCATCTATTTTCGTCCTGATATCCTCGCTGAGCCTTCCTCTCTCTCCAATAACACGAACCTTCATATTATTTGCGTTTGCCCTTTCAATACAATTTGAAAGATAATTTCTCAAAAGCTTCATAAGGGTATCCACTTCATCCTGTGGTCTGTTCCAGTTCTCTGTGGAAAACGCATACACTGTTAAATATTTGATTCCAAGACTGTCTGCATCCTCACATATCTGCTCGACAACCTTTGCCCCCTGATAATGTCCTGCCGTTCTCGGAAGCATACGTTTTTTTGCCCATCTTCCATTTCCATCTAAAATAATCGCTACATGTTCAGGTATATTCATTTCGGACAGTTCTTTTTTATTTGCCATAAAAACACAATTTCCTTCCCTAAATAGTCATTTTCTGAATATAATTTTTAGTATATTATTTATTTAGAACCCGCACCTTCCATTCGCATTTTTCGTGCTTCGCACTCTTCCCGTCTTTTAAAAGACGGAAAATGCTCATTTTCTAATGCCAAAAAGGGATTGCTCATACAAGCCTCCCTTTTTTAGTTCACTATACTGTAAGAATTTCTTTTGTTTTATCTTCTACTGCCTTATCAACTTCAGCAATGTATTTATCTGTCATTTTCTGAATTTTGTCTTCTGCCTGCTTTAACTCATCCTCTGAAATCTCATTGGCTTTGTTCATCTTCTTGTATGCATCATTTGCATCCCTTCTTATGTTACGAACTGCAACCTTTGCGTTTTCTCCCTTTTTCTTAACATCCTTTGCAAGCTCTTTTCTTCTTTCCTCTGTCAACTCTGGAAATACAAGTCTAATGCACTTACCATCATTTGTAGGTGTTATTCCAAGGTCTGAACATAATATAGCCTTTTCAATTTCTTTGATAAGACTTGACTCCCATGGCTGAATCTGAATCATTCTTGCCTCAGGTACGGATACATTAGCTACCTGCTGTATAGAAGAAGCTGTTCCGTAATAATCAACTGTAATTTTATCAAGAACATGTGGATTTGCCCTACCTGCTCTGATTGTCGAGAAATCACCATATAAACTATCTATTGTCTTTCCCATTTTTTCTTCGTACTGTTTTAAATTTTCCATTTTTATTCCTCCAGATTCATTTTTTATTCTATAATTGTTCCCGTTGAAGTACCATTTACAGCATTGATAATGCTATTCTCTTCATTGAGGCCAAATATCTTCATTGGCATTTTGTTTTCCATGCAAAGAACTGATGCAGCAAGGTCAATTACTCCTAATTTCTTTTCAACCACTTCATTGATTGAAAGTCTATCATATTTCTTTGCGTCAGGATTCTTGTTCGGGTCGCTGTCGTATACACCATCAACAGCCTTAGCTGCCAAAATGCAGTCAGCCTCTATTTCAATGGCTCTCAAAACCATTCCAACATCCGTTGAAAAATATGGATGTCCAATACCACCGGCAAAGAAACAAACCATTCCCTTGCTGAAATACTTATTTGCTCTGTCCTTTGAAAACAGTTTTGTGAAGGAACCACATTCAAAGGGTGTGAGAACCTGGGTCATCATGCCCTCAGTCCTGAAAATTTCTGACACATAAATGCAGTTCATAACAGTAGCCAGCATACCAATTGCATCTGCCTTTGTTCTGTCAATCTTCTCGCTTGTGCGACCTCTCCAGAAATTTCCTCCTCCAATAACAATTCCTACCTGTACTCCCTGGTCAACTAAAACCTTAACCTGTTTTGCAACCCTGACAACTGTATCTTCATCGAAGCCTGTCTTTTTTTCTCCTGCTAACGCTTCACCACTAAGCTTTAACAAAACTCTGTTTAATTTTTCCATACTAATCCTCCATGTCGGAGCGACGCTTTGCGTCGCAACTAATTGTTACTAAATGTCTTATCAAATAGTGCTGCATAATCAATTTCTGCGTAGCACTGTGAAATCATGCCCTCAATTGCCGCACCATTATTTACCTGTACTGATCTTGAACGGATATTTCCCTGAATCACTGCTGTTCCATCAATAATAACAGGACCGTGAATGTCAACATCACCCTGAACTGCCCCTGCAATTACGGCAGATGAACCATAAACATTTCCCATAATCACCGAACCGTTTCCGATTTTCAGACTTCCATCACTGGTAACATCGCCTTTTATCATTGCATTGTTTGTAAAAATCTCTGCACCTCTTGATGACCCGATTATTGTTCCCGAAATAACAAGTTTTCCCCTGCTGGCAACATTTCCTTTGATTTTTCCATAGATATTTATCGAACCTTCAGAAACAAGATTTCCTTCTATCATTGTTCCCTTTGTTATTTCTGTTATTTCATCTGAAGCAAGAGCTGCTTCTTCTTTTTCTGAATTGTCTTTTCTATAATTTTCTTCCACAACTGCACTCCTAAGGGCTGCTTTTCTGCTTTCTCTGTCATCAGCCATCATTTCTTCAAGTTTCTCGTCATTAATCTCTGATTTAATGTCGCTTGCTAATTCTTTTAATATTTCTTCACTTTTCTCTTCCACTTTATTACTCTCTTCCATTTCTTCTTCATCAAGATAATCACTTATATCTATGTTATCAAGATTTAAATCCTCTAAAAGACCTTCCTCTGCATCTTCTTCAGTTATCTCTTCATTCTCCGTATCATCATCGCCATCTGATTCCTGCATATCTATTTCTTCTGAACCATCATCGTTAATCAATTCTTCATCTTCACTCTGGTCAGTCTCTCCCATCTGGACATCATTTTCAAACTGCTGTGAAGAATCACTTATTTCCTGGGTATCCTCCTTCTTAACAGTATCATCATCAATGTTTACCAGTTCGTTAACTGCCTGAGACAATTCATTCTTAAAGTCCTTAAGAAAACTCATCTTTTACCTCCACAAAATAATATGTTCTCTCGGAATCTTTTTCGCATATGCCTTTCTGGCTATATTTTCACTGTACTTCTTCAGTTTTCTCGTCGTACACACCGTGTACGCACTGCGAAAACTTCATTGTACAGTAAAAATCTATCTCAGAAACTCATATACAAAAGATTCCGAGAGAACATTAATCGAATTAAGGCTGTCTATTTTTCCTTCTATTACATTTATCTTAAATATTATATAAATCCATAATGCCAATGTAAGTAAAATAAGAATCCCAAGGGTCCACACAATGATTTTTTTATATCTGTTAATTCGCCTGCGCTTATCTTCATTTTCCAAAAGTCATTCCTCCTATTGGCAAAACAATTCGAATAGTATTCTACCACATTATCGTGAAAAATAAAAGTATTTTACACCTTTATTATATCTGCATATTCTGCGTTTGAAGCTTTAATAAAATCCTCAGGCCTTAATTCTATCTGGGAACCAATTTTCCCTCCACTAATGATTATATCAGAAAGCTTCTCCGCAGAACAATGAATTCTGGTAACATACTGTTTCTTCATTCCAATAGCAGTGCAACCGCCCCTTACATATCCCGTTATTGCATTTATATCCTTCACATGTATCATTTCCACTGACTTTTCCCCGACAGACTGTGCCGCTTTTTTCATATCCAGCTCTTTATCTACCGGTATTACAAACACATAATAATTTTTACTTTTTCCGAGAGTCACCAATGTCTTAAAAACCTTTTCATAATCTAAGCCGAGCTTGTCAGCTATTTCCATGCCATCCTTAAACTCCTTACATTCATAAGTGTAATGACTGAAGGGAATCTTAAGACTCTCTAAAATCCTCATTGCATTTGTCTTTGCCTCTTTCTGTTTAGCCATACTAATCTCCATTCCGCAGACGCTTTGCGTCGGAGGAATCGCGAGCTGAATTTCAGATTCAGCTCTGCGATAAAACTAATTTGGACGCCTGCGGCACAATTAGCTGTGTGAAAAATCAGCACTTCGGTGTGATTTTTCACACTAATCTCCATTTCTGAGCAAATTTATTTGCGTAATAATTTGTTTCATTATGAATTAACAAAGTAGTTTTTGTGAAGTAAACCCTGTTAATATTTTCTTTTTTCTTTTTTTGGTGGAAAAAAAAATCATACTTGTATATAATGATGTTTAGTTCAAAAGGAGTTTTATCCCTTGGCTCATATAATCGTAGAAAAAATAAAAAAATCAGGAGGAATATTCATTTTATGAGAGGAATTTACTCAAATAAAACCAAGATTAGACATATGGTATTTACCGAAGTTGCAAGAATGGCTTTCGAGGGTGGAGATGTTTCTAAAATCGAACAGCTTCCATACCAGCTGGTTCCCGGTGAAATCGGTACCTACTATAACAATATATTTTTAGAACGTGCCGTAATTGGCGAGAGAATAAGAACTACCATGGGACTTCCCGTGAGAAAACTTTCCCAGCACGCTCCACTTTCTGAAGGAATTGATAAGAGTGTCATTGCAGAAAAATATTACGAGCCACCTTTGATTAACATAATAAAATTTGCCTGCCATTCCTGTCCGGAAAAAAGAACAATTGTGACTAATGCATGCCAGGGCTGTTTAGAGCATCCCTGCATTGAGGTTTGCCCAAAGAAAGCCATTTCTACTGTAAATGGTCAATCTGTAATTGACCAGGAAAAGTGTATAAATTGTGGAAAATGCATTAGTGCCTGTCCATATAACGCAATAGTCAGACAGGAAAGACCATGTGCCAAAGCCTGCGGTATGAATGCAATTAAATCCGATGAATACGGTAGAGCAGATATCGATTACGATCTTTGCGTTTCCTGTGGTATGTGTCTTGTAAGCTGTCCTTTCAGTGCCATTGTTGATAAGAGTCAGATTTTCCAGACAGTACTTGCCATTAACAGTGATGTGGACGTGTATGCCGCCGTTGCTCCTTCTTTTGTAAATCAGTTTGGACCAAATGCTGATCAGGCAAAACTAAGGGCTGCACTAAAGGCTGTCGGCTTTAAGGATATGGTAGAGGTTTCAATAGGTGCTGACCTCTGTGCCATCCAGGAAGCTGAAGACTTCTTAAGAGAAGTCCCGGACGAGCTTCCATTCATGGGTACATCCTGCTGTCCGGCATGGTCAGTCATGGCAAAAAAACAATTCCCTGAATATGCAAACTGCATTTCCATGACCCTTACTCCAATGGTTCTTACCGCCCGTATGATTAAGGAAAGACATCCCGGCTCAAAGGTTGTTTTCATCGGACCTTGTGCTGCAAAAAAACTTGAGGCAAGTCGTACAAGTGTGAGAAGCGAGGTGGATTTTGTACTTACCTTCGAGGAAATGGCAGGAATATTTGAGGCAAAAGGCGTATCTCCTGATACCATCGAACCTGATGAAATCAAACAGAAATCAAGTGCCGATGGAAAGGGCTTTGCTTCTACCGGTGGTGTTTCCCAGGCGGTTGTCAATGTCATAAAAAACAAATATCCCGATAAGGAAGTAAAGGTTGCCTGTGCTGAGGGACTTGCTGAATGCAAAAAAATGATGACTCTCGCAAAAGCAGGAAAATATAACGGATATCTTTTAGAGGGTATGGCCTGTCCCGGAGGGTGTGTTGGCGGTGCCGGCGTTCTCAGTGACGTAAAAAAAGCAGCCCTGTCACTTGAAAAGGACAAAGCCGCTTCCACACTTAAAACTGCGGATGAAACCTCCTATGCCGATTATTTAAATCTCATTTCCGAATAAACTGATATTATCGCAACTGTTCATGAGTTATAAGCAGAACAAACTTATCTTTACAATTGTTCTTTATGTATTGATAGGCTTTGCTTCTGCTTTCTTCATCTAATCCTGTAAATGGTTCATCAAGCACAACAAATTCCCCATTTCCTCTGATGGCACGAATGAGAGCCACTCTCCTCTTCATACCTCCACTCATTTTCTTTACAGGCATTGACACCGTGCAGTCAAGCCCCAGCTCTACCATGTCTTTTTCCACAATATCCGATAAATCCCTGTTTCCCGTCACGGCATAAATATTACTTGCAGCACCAAACTGCTCAAAAAGTCTGTTTTCCTGAAACAATACGGATTTTTTCATACTCTTCCACTCTTCATCATTTGAGACAACAATATTATCAGCTTTCACAAGACCCAGTAAAATATTACCCAAAGTGGTTTTTCCCTCACCTGATTTCCAATTTACAACCTGTATTTTTCCTCTTGTAAATTCAATATCAAAATCTGACAGAACTTCTTTTTCTCCATATTTTTTTGATATGTTCGTAAAGCTTACATTATTCTCTCCGAAACTCTCTTTTTGCTCCGTGGCGTCTCTGGTTAATTTCTTCTTTTTAATCAGGAATGGTAAATTGTTTTCCTCAAGCACCAGCTCCGTAATTTTTTTGAACATTATTTTAAAAATAAACTCACATAAACCACTTATTATGAGAATAACTATTGTCCAGGCAAATAATTTTTCTGTTTCCAGATATAATTTACATTGATATAACTCCCAACCAATGGAATTAAGTGGAAGCCCAATAACCTCAGTTGCCACACCAGCTTTAAAACATAATCCAAGACTAATCTGGCAGCCCGCGAAAAAACCCGGCAAAACCTCTGGCATATAAATATACCTGACCTTTCTAAATAAGGACATATTGTATACCTGTGCCACCTCCAGCATTTCTTTTTTCACCTTGTCCGCAGACTGTAATACGTTGATGTAAATAACAGGCAAAACCATAACGCAGGTAACAAAGGTCACAAGTTCTGCGGAATTTACCCATAATAGGGTGAGGATAATAAAACAGGCTACCGGAACAGCTTTGATTACTTTCATTGCCGGTTCCAAAAGAACCCTTATAAACTTTAGAAAATGAGAAATCATTCCCAATACAAATCCCGTAATAACACCTTCTAAAAATCCTTTACCAATTCTGAGTACCGTCATCTTAAGAGTTTCAAAAAAATATTCTTCCTTTACCAAAGCAATAAGTTCTTTAAAAGTATCCTTTGGTGAAGGAAGAAAAATATTATTGTTTACCTTATTTGCATAAAGGTGCCAAATGAGAATCCAGAAAAAAATACCTCCTGTCATTGCTGCAAAGTTCTTGATTTTTTTATTATTTCTCATTATGGCACCTTCTTTATTATGTAAATGTAAAAATTACCCTTATTTTAAATAAAAATCTTCTCCCGGCATTGTACCGCCGATAGATTGAGCATTAGCTTCAAATAGTATTGATAAATAATTCTCCACATAATTTTTCATATCATCACCCTGTATGAATTTGATGTTACAGTCAGGGATTGCTTTTTCAGCGACTGCTGCTTTAAACAAATCATGCTTTTCTACTAATTCAGCTGCATCAGATATGTTTGTATTTACATATTCCGTAGAAGCCTTATAGTCCTTCATAAATTCATCAAATGCCAATGGATTTTTTTCAACCACTTCTTTTCTGGCAACAACAACACCAGTAACCATCTCCTTGCCATTTGATACTTTATTCCACTCTTCTGTCATATTAAAAATAATTTTCATATCAGTATTTTTCGAAAGAACTGTTGTTACATAAGGCTGAGGAAGCATTCCTATACTTCCCTTATTTGCACTCATCATTGCAACCACTTCTGTTGCCTCTGATTTGTATTCAATTGTCACGTCCTTGCCTGGCTCTAAACCATTCTGCCTTAGGATGTAATTCAAAATATATTCAGGTGTGGTACCCTTTCCTGTTGTATATATGGTCTTGCCCTTGAGTTCCTTTATTTCACTCATATTGTCTCCGTCTGAAACAACATATAAAACCCCTAAAGTATTTATGGCAGCAACCTGAATCTTTCCCTGTGTCTTATTGTACAACACAGAGGCAAGGTTACATGGCACTGCAGCAATATCTATGTCACCCTTTACAAGACCTGTAGTAATCTCATCAGCAGTTCCGTATGCCGTCACATTGTATTTATTTTTTGTAGTTCCATTGTCACTGTCGTCCCATGCCTTTACAAAACCAACAGCTGTAGGTCCTTTTAAAACTGCCACCGCATAATTTTCCGGTGTCATGTCTTCATTTTCATTATTCTGATTGTTATTGTTGCTATTATTGTTATCACCGCTATTGTTCTTTTTGTTATTCCCGCTTCCACAGGCTGAGCCCACCAAAAGTACTACCAGCATCATAACCAAAAGTAATGCAAGTTTTCTAAATCTTTTCATTTTGCAAATAATCCTTTCTCTTTTTTACCATTATTGCATCTATTATCATAAACACCCCCAGAAGGTACTCATTAACCTCCAGGGGGTATTTATCAGGAAATGCTATTCCCTTCCATCCCAGCAATACGTACAAAGCTTGCTTCTGTCAATTCCAACAGATTCAATCATATCGTCAAGACGGTGATATCTCAAAGATGTGAAATTCAACTGTTTTCTGATTTTCTCTATCATTTTTGCATATCTCTCTGACTCAGGATTTGTATATTCCTGTAATACATTTTCAGCATTTTCTCCCTCAATATCTTTAATTACTCTTCTTGTAATCAAGTCCATCTCTGAAGAAGAACGAGAGAAATTAATAAATTTACAACCATATACCAATGGTGGGCACGCAGGTCTTATATGAACCTCCTTTGCACCACTTTCATATAAAAATTCTGTAGTTTCCCTAAGCTGTGTTCCCCTAACTATTGAGTCATCAATAAGGAGAAGTCTTCTTCCTTTGATAAGGTCATGTACAGGTATTAATTTCATTTTTGCAATGAGATTTCTCTTACTCTGTATAGTAGGCATAAACGAACGTGGCCAGGTTGGCGTATATTTGATAAATGGTCTTGAAAAAGGAATTCCCGATTCATTTGCATAACCAACTGCATGAGCTGTACCTGAATCCGGTACACCGGCAACTATATCTGCCTCAACGTTTCCTTTATCTCTTCTTGCGAGCATTGCACCACAATTATATCTCATCTGCTCGACACTCACTCCCTCATAGCTTGATGAAGGATAGCCATAATATATCCATAAGAATGTGCATATCTTCATTTCCTTGCCCGCAACTGCAAGGGTTTTCACTTCTTCCGGAGTCATTATCACAATTTCTCCCGGTCCTAACTCTTTATAATCTGTATATCCAAGATTCAAGTACGCAAAGGCCTCAAATGTAGCACAATATCCATCTTCTTTTTTGCCAATAACAAGTGGTGTTCTCCCCAGCCTGTCTCTTGCTGCAAAGATTCCCTTTGGTGTCATGATAAGCATTGTCATGGAACCTTCAATAATTTCCTGAGCATACTTAATACCGTCAATAATATTGTCTTTTTGATTTATTATTGCTGCAACAAGCTCCGTGGCATTTATATCTCCACCGCTCATCTCAAGGAAATGTGAGCTTCCCTTGCTAAATATGGAATCAACAATCTGGTCTGTATTGTTTATCTTTCCCACCGTAGTAATGGCATATGTGCCGTGATGTGATCGTACAATAAGTGGCTGTGGCTCATAATCTGAAATACAGCCGATACCCAAATTCCCGTGCATATCATTAACTTCTTTTTCAAATTTTGTACGAAATGGTGAATTTTCAATATTATGAATGGCACGATCAAATCCATCCTTCCCATAAACTGCCATTCCACCACGTCTTGTTCCTAAATGTGAATGATAATCTGTACCGAAAAATAAATCGAATACACAATCATTTTTTGATGCTGCAGCAAAAAATCCGCCCATATTATGCACCTCGTTCTTTCTTTTAGTTTAATTCATAGCTTATTTATTTTAGTATATTACATTCCTAATGTCAATTAATCATCAGTCAATAAAATCCATATGCATGGCATCTCTCCACACAGCTCCCCAGGTAAATCCGTATTTTACACATATTTTTGCAATACTTGAGCCTGCATAAATTACTTTTGCCTTGTCCTGTTTTTGTGTAACCGTATTTTCCGGCATCATTCTCCATTCCTCATATGTCTTTGCCCACTGACCGTTTGGATTATAAGAAGCGTTAATATCAATTGCACATCCAAAGGCATGTTTTGACAATACTGATGGATTGTTAACATTTACACGGTAAGAATATGCATAAAGCTCACTATCAATAATTGGTTTATCCGGTGAATTGTAAATTTCCAAAAACATGGCATAGACATGATTTGCAATATGCTTATTCAAAGTAAGGTCTCTGTATTTTGTAACCTTATTCATACTATTCCTGCTCTCAAAATCCCAGGTTGGAACCACTATCGTTGTCTGCCAGCTGTCAGCAAGTGCCTTGGAAACATTCTTAATTCCATGTCCCTCAGTCACAAGGGCAATTCTCTGGGAATAACTCATATTTCCAATATTATTTGCATCAATGGACGAATAACCACAATTTCCATAATAAATTATCTGACTATAGCTTCCCTTCCTGACAAGGACAATCTGTATTCCCTCGAGTCGTCTTGCAAGTCCTGCCGTACCTGCCATTTCACCATTTTTTGCCCATCCCAGCCAGCCATAGGTCTGAACGTGAACCCTGTAATAAACATCATAATAATTTGCAACGTCTCCATACAGCTTAATTTTTATTCCCTCAAGTCGTTTGGCAAGTCCTGATGTTCCACTCTTCTGACCATCTTTTACCCAATCCTGCCATCCAAATGTCTGCACATGGGTACAATAAGTTATGCCTCCGTCATATTCCGGAACATCCAATTTTATTCTAATGCCCTCAAGCCTCTTTGCCTCCCCCGATGTTCCGCTCACTGAACCGTCACAAACATATTCCTGGTCACCATAGGTTTGGACATGAGTATTATAGTTAACCTTTCCCTGACGCTTTTCAGCAAATTTTCCAAGTTCGATATAAGGGCACGTTGTACTAGCATTTATCTCATTTCCTTTTTTAACCAACATTATCTGAAGTCCCTCAAGCCTTAAGGCCTGAGAAGCCGTACCTGCCGGTGCACCATTTCTTGTCCAGTCAAGCCATCCATACTCTTCAACATTCACTCTGTAATAAACATCATAATATTTTCTGAGTTCACCATAAAGTTTTATTTTTATTGCCTCAACTCTTCTTGAAAGCCCTGAGGTTCCACTCATTGCTCCATCTTTGCTATAAGATGTCCATCCTATTTTCTGAACATGGGTTGCGTACTCAATTCCACCATCATACTCATTGTTATCCAAATTAATATAAACGGCCTCCAGTCTTTTTCCCCCTCCTGGCAGACCTGCAATTTCTCCTGCACTAACCTTATTCTGGTCACCAGTTGTCTGCATATGAACATAGTATTTCAGGTCAGGACACTCTCTTTCATCTATACCATCCTTATCCTCGTCAACTGTATCGTCAATATCTGTGTCGTCAACCCCATTAGAATCTTTTTGTCCCGAAATACCCTCAGCTGCAAAAACATTGCTTGTTGAGAAATTACCCGCCATTAACATGAATAACATAATAAATGCAACTATATTTCTTATTTTTCCTTTAGTACACTTCATTTTCATTCTCCTCTCCTGGTTAATTTTTTTATTCTTTTTGACACATCCTTTACAGAAGTAAACAAAATTGTTTTCATCCCGGCATTTTCTGCCTCCCAAAGATTCTTTTCCCTGTCATCAATAAAAACACACTTCTCTGGTGTTAATTTATACTTTTCAATAATATATGTATATATATCTGCCTCCGGCTTTTTCATCTTTGCATGAAATGAAAAGACTCCTCCATCCATTCTTGATACAAAGCTAAGCTCTTCCGAACACTCTCTGTAAAGCTTTTCACTCAGGTTTGATAAAAATAATATCCTGTACCCCCTTTTCTTAAGTTCACTTATCCACAATTCTGTGTAATCATACTTTTTCAAAATGCCATTCAAGTTACCGAAGGCTATTCTGATTTCTTTTTCAAGCTTTTTGGATGCCTCAATAGATTGTGAAAGGGTTTCTTCTTCAGTCATTATGCCCCGGTCAAACTCTTCCCAGATATCATTGTACATTACCGCATCTGCAACCAATGGGATTTTTTCTTTTGATATTCCCTTCTTCTCCAAAAATTCCTCTGGTGTAAAATCCACCAAAACCTTTCCAACGTCAAGAATAACCGTGTCAATTTTACTTTCTTTTCTTGATTTTATTAATTTATAAATCAGTTTTATAAATATAGCAAATGCAGATACAAAGCCTGCTGTCTCAATAAAGAGTAAAACGACGCACAAATCCTCCACTGCCCTTGCGGCATTTTCCCAGTGTGTATTAATTACATTTTCCTTAACCATTGAGCGGCTGAAAAAATCCTTCATTAATTCATATAAATTCCCATACTCAAATCGATTCGAAACATTGACCATTTTGTAATTATTTCTGTCAATCTGCATTTCTTCAAAAGCTTTATCTATATGTTTTTCGATAAAATCTTTGTTTTTTTCCGGCATCATCACTTCATAGCCTTTAATGGTCCCATCAGTACCAAACGCCTCATATGACATATAAATTACAGGTTTGTCCTCTGCTGCCTCCTTGGAAAACATTGTATCTTCTTCTCTTATTACACCTGAAACCACATATTCACAGTTATCAATCTCAAGCTTCATCCCACTGATATCAACTGCTCCAAATAATCTGAAGGCCAGCTCCTCATCGATTACCACCAAATCCTTCATTATATTTTCATCATTTAAATAACAGCCACTTAGAAGCTCATATTGATGAAATGTAAAAAAATCACCCCCAACTCCATAAGCTATCACTTCTGCACTTCCACTATTTTTACTAACTGTCTTATTCTCAATTCCATAATAGCAATCCACAAATACCCTGCAATTTTCCGATGAGCTTTTAACCTTTTCTTTCTTAAGCTCCCTGTCAAAAATCGCTCTCAGCTGTTTAATGTTTTTATCAGTGAGACCGCTGCTGTTCTCAAAAAAAACACTTACGTGACCATAATCCCCGTCTTTTGACCACCGACTGGCACTGTTGCAATATATCTGACTTTCACTAAACCGACCGATTAATATTATAGGCAGAACAATCATCAGAACAACAATTATGTAAGATAACTTAATATGAAATCTGAATTTCTTTTTGTCTATTTTTTTCATTCTAATCACCATTTTCGCAAAATCACTTTGCCAGTCTCACGTAATCTCCTGAATTAACTGCCTTACTTGCTGTTACTAAAACATTATCACCCTGTTCTACTGCTCCGGAAATTGCAGTATTGGAATCATCCGAAATAATCACTTCAACCTGGACACGTCTTGCAACATATCTGTTTCCCAAAGGACTGCTTTTTTTCTCAACAACAAAAACAAATTTACCTTTTTTATCTTCTCTGATTGCACTGTTAGGCACCACACAATCATAGGTCTGGCTCTTTTCTCCGATACTTATTGACACATTTTCTCCCGGATTTATGCTGCCCTCAACATCAAATTCCAATACTTTATTTGTGGCAGGTGACTCCGGATCTGGTTTGATTCTGTTCAGCTTGATTTTTACATCATTATCATAATACCAGGCATTATCGAGAGATGCCTCATCACCTTTTTTTACCTTGGCAGCCTGATTTTTCGTGACAGACAGGCTTAACTTATTTCCCTTACTGCTGTCCTGAATAGACATTATTTCCTCATTCGCAGATACTTCCTGTCCTTTGTAAGCATTAACAGAAATAATCACTCCTTCACATTCCGCTTTAAGCTCATTAATCTGAGACATGGAATTCATTTTCTGTACGCTTTCTTCCTTACTCTTTATAGTCTCATACTGTGCCTTCATCTCATCAATCAGCATAAGCTTTTCGAGATATTTTGTGTGGGCAGAAACTGCCTCGTCAGCTTTTACCTGTGCCTCTTCAAGAAGCTTTGTATTTTCCTCCAAAAGATACTCTCTGTCAATATCCTCCAATGTATAATTTTCAGATAGTTCCTTAGCCTTGTCCTGGTACTTCTTTACTTCTGCATTTGCAGCATCCACTGTTCCTCTCAATGCTGCCAGCTCTGCCATTGCCTTATTATAGTCATACCCACCATTCTGAGCCTGTTTTACAACATCCTCATCAATTTCTTCCAGCAATATCTTGGAATTGTAGCTTTTCTTTAATTCCTCTAATTCCTGAACTGCATTTTTGTATTCTTCGCTTTCACCTTCTTCGAATCGTACCAAAACGTCATCCTTCTTAACTTCATCACCTTCTTTAACAAGAATCTCAGATATCTTCTTGTTTTCTGAGGACATTACACTGACCGCCTCTGCCGATTCCACAAGTCCGCTTCCCCTTATTTTCGAAGAAACCGAATCAGAGTAAATTATGTCAGTTGAAACCTCCGGCAGAGAATAATTCATTATTGTATTTGAAAAAAAAGTAAGAATAAGCAATACCGCAAAAAACACAGCACTTATTTTTGCAATTAATTTTTTTCTTTTTTTCACTTTATATTCTATGTTGTTTTCTATGTTATTTTCCATATCTACACCTATCCTTTTATGCTTCCCTGAGCTTCTATTCCATCCACAAGATAATCTTCACCGTATAAAAACATTAATAGTCCCGGTACCATATAAATAACTGCCACAGCAAATGCAAGTCCTATTTCTCCGTTATTTATTCTTGATAAAAATATGGAAAGCGGGTACTTTTCTTCGTCTGATAACAATATCAGTGGCTGCTCCACCATATTCCAGTAATCAATAAACACAAGCATTGCGACAGAAAATATTGCACTCTTGCATATTGGCACACAAACCCTTGAAAATATTTTCCACTCTCCTGCGCCATCCACCTTTGCCGCCTCAATCACCGATGGTGAAATTCTCCTCATATACTTTGTCAGAAGATATACACTAAATGGAGAAAAAAATCCCGGAAGCAATATTGCCCATTTTGTCCCAAGAATCCCAAGCCATTTCGCCACAATATAATTTGGTACCAGTGTTACCTGGTAAGGCAAAAGAGTGAGAATAACATATCCAAAAAATAAAGCTTCCCTCTTTTTCCCCCTGAGTCTTGTAAAGCCATATGCAGTCAATAGAGCTATACCAATCTGAACAACAACTATGGGCACTACATACATTACGGAATTCCAGAATTTCAAAAGATATTTTGGACTTTTTAATAACACAGTGGCATACTGGCTCAAAGATACTTTATCCGGGATAAATTTTAAATTAACCTTATCCGCAATAAATTTATGATTTCCATTCTCACTGGTTTCATATATTTTGCCATAATTAGAAGTAATTTCGGACTCTGTCATAAAAGAATTGCAAATTGTAAGGAATATGGGAATAACAAAAAATATTGCAAAAACAACAGCTATTAAAAAACCTGTTCCAATTTTGGTGATTTTTGCCATTTTTTCCTTTATCATGAATTTTCCACATCCCTTCCATATCTGTTTTCTATTACAAATAATATTCCAATAATCAATACCATTACATCAAACAATACAACCGCTGCTGCGGACATTTTCTGATAATCCAGGGAAATAAATGTATTGTTCATAAAATGCTGTAAAAGATACAGACTCTCATATGGATAATTTCCTGTAAGTAAATACACCTCTCTAAAAACCTTAAATGAATTAATCATCGATAATATTGTGACAAATAATATTGTTGGCGATATGTATCTCAACTTAACCTTAAAAAAAATAGTCAGACTTGATGATGAATCCAGTCTTGCAACTTCAATGGCATTCTTTGGAATACTTCCCAGGGCAGCCATAAACAAAATCATATTATATCCAAGATTTTTCCACAAAAACAACAGCACGATTACTACCATTGCATATTTTGATTTCATAAAATCCAGCTTATCTGCTCCAAACAGGGCAGTAAAATCATTCACTACACCATTGTAGTGAAATAACACCTGAAAAATAAGTACAACAGATGCCACAGGAACCATAAGTGGCGACAAAAATGCCGTTCTGAGATAACTTTTAAAAGGAATATTTGACATCAAAAGATTTGCCAGAAGCAAAGACAAAACCACTGCCAAAGGCACTGCAGTAAATGTAAATATCAAAGTGTTTTTTATCGCAAGCTTAAATGCCTCGTTTTGCAGCACATTTATATAATTATCTAAAAATACAAACTCTTTTGTAATACCGTCTGTTAATGAATAATAAACAACCACAAAAAACGGCACCACAAAAAATGTGAAAACTCCCAAAAGACTTGGGAGGAGAAAGGCATTAACCTTTCTCCTTTCATTTATTGTTGTTTTTGAAGTATTATTATTTGTATCCACCCTGTCAACTGTTCTCCTTTAAATAAATTGATACACGGCTCTGGATTACATCTGCCACATCCTTAGCATCCTTTTCTCCCTTAAAACAAGACTGCGCCTCTTCCAGTATCATTTCCATTATTTCTTCACTGTAAGTTCCAGCACGATCTGCTGAATTAATGATTTCATAAATTGTGTCTAATTCCTGTTCATTTGGATATGGAACGTACAGTTCAACATCTTCAAAATCATATCTTGTCATATATTTGTTTCCATCCGGCCCTACTTCTGCCCATGTCTGATCCATTTCCTTTTCAATCGATTTGTCCAGGGCCGATTTTCTTAACGGAAAGCCATAGTTCTCATTAGACTGCTGGTATTCTTCTGAATAAAACTCTTTTATGAAATCCCATGCCTCATCCTTGTGTTTTGACTTACTTCCAATACCAAGGAGCGAACTTCCTGTTGTGACAACAATTCCACTTCCCTCTTTTACAGGATAGCCCTTTATGGTGACATCCTCTCCAAATTTTTCCTTCTCAACCATGAATTCTTCCACGCTTCCAATATAGAACTCTTCCATCATTACTTTTTTGTTTCTGAGAAGTGTGACCTCCGAGTCGTCTTCATCCTCCTCCATATTCTCATAATAAGTCTCAGAATCCGGGTATTTGCTGCACAACTCAAGAAGTGCTACAAATTCCTTGTCATTAAAATTACAACTATTTTTTTCAAAGTCCACATACTCATCCATTCCATAATATAGCATTGTGCCCAATATGCCATCACATGTCGGATTTCTCATTGGGTCAACTCCATTTGGAAGACTCTTTACAAAATCCCTGAATTCCTGCATTGTCCAGTTGTTTTCTTCACCAACAACGCTTGTTGCCCCAACATATCCGTTTAACTGGACTGATGCAGGAAGGCAATATATTTTTCCATTATTGGTATAAGCCTTGACTACACCTTCAAGATAATTTGAAAGATTATATTCTTCCTCTCTGCCAAAATATGGTGTTAAGTCCTCTAGTGCACCCTTCTGTGCATAATTATTATATTCACTCATTGCCAAATCAATAATATCAATGTCCTTGCCTGAAATAATATCAGCATTAAATCTCTTTATTGCATCCTCGTATTCTTCATTTTCATCTGCGTATATATCAGTAACAATTCTATATTTTGTATTACTTTTATTAAATTTTAATATTTTTTTCTGGAGTGAATAATCAAGAGAAAAAGTAGCTAAATGTATTTCCTGCTTTGCTGCTGAAATATTCTCCTTATCTATTTTGGTAAGTCTGCATAACTCCGTTGTCATGTCATCAAAATCGCTGGAAACAACTAAGAATCCTCCCTCCTCCTCATAGATGTATACAAGAGTATCACTCTCTACGTCACAGTCGAAAAATCTCAACACTTTGCTGCTCTTTTTGCCTTTTGAACCTGTTCTGTACAAATAATCATTTGAAAGAAATAACATTGAACCGTCTTTTCCTGAAAATACTCTTTCCAGATATTCCCCCTTGGTATCAAGAGCTATTTCTCCAAGCTTTCCACTCTTTTTGTCAATACTGTACACTGCAGTACCTTCGATGCTTTCATCTCCCCATACACTTACTGCAACAGTTCCGTCACCCATTTCCACAAGCTTATCAGCATAATAATCAATATTTATTGTTGATTTTTCACTTCCGTCTTCTCCCGAAATGATTACATAAAATTTTTCTTCCTCTTCTGTATCCTCTGCGTATAAGGTATATTGGTCTCCGTCCTTATCTCTGGCAATGGATATCTTATATGTATTTCCACCTTCAGAGCTGCTAACCCTGCCGTCCTCTGTTTTCTCCACCAAAGTTAAGTTGCTGTCATACTTATATGTGGAATTTACTAGTTCATAATCCTCTATCTCATTACCACTGCTGTCTGTTACATCGCTTGGTTTTGAAATATATAAGTTTTCAGAAAGGAAAATGTTCCCATCATTATCAACAAATATTTCACCAATACTCCGGTCACCCTCTCCGGCAATAACCACCTTATTTTCTTCCTTGGTCTCCATATTATATTTTACAAGACTGTACTGAATATTTTCATAATTGTCATCACTAGTCATTCCAACCAAATATAGCATATCATCTACAATCTTCGCATCCGTGCAAATAAAATCAAAGTTTGCCAAAATCTGATTGTCATATCTGTCAAGAACCTCTTTCTCATTCTTTTGTTTCTTTTTTCTATTGCAGCTAAACAATGACACTGCCAGAACACCCGCCATTAATATTGCAATAGCTCCTATAATTTTTTTATTAATTTTCTTTTTCATCTATTTCCTCCGTAAATATTGTTATGTGGATATTAGTATTCAATAATAAAAACACCTCAATTGATTATATCAATTAAGATGTTTTTTTTCTATAATTTTATTGTATTATTTTTGTAAAAATTCTTCAAATACGCAAGCATATCAACCTTAATTATCTCATCTGAAATCTGATTTTCATAAGAACACACGCTAATTGAATACCCTTCTTCAACGAAAAATTCCCTGAATTTATATTTATCATCCGTATTTTTATCATGTGTCACCGAAATTTTCCTGGTATCCATACAAATTTCAAACTGGTTGAGCGGCAATCTCATCCCCTCTCCCGTAACCTTCATAAAGCTTTCCTTTAATGTCCAGTATCTGGAAAAGAGTCTCTTTTTATCGTTATCATTTTCAATCGAAAGTAAATGCATGTATTCTTTTTCCGTGAAAAATCTTTTTGCAAGCTTAATACTCAACTCTCTTTCCCTCTCTATATCGCAGCCAACCTCATTTTCACTGATGACACACATCACAAATTTTCCCGAATGAGACAGATTGAATCTTATGTTGCCATGTTCAGAAAGAAAGGGTTTTTTGTTTTCTCCATAGCCGTAAATGATATCCCGGTCAAATATTTTCTCTTTCTCTAAAGCGTACTTAAGTAAAATTTCTGCCCCAAGACAGAGTTTTTTATCATTTTCAATTCTAATTCTGTCAGCCTTTTCCCTGCGTTCCTCAGATACCATATCATAGGCTGCCTGAAAAAAAACATTTTCTAATACGCTGACATCACTATAATAAACCTTAACTTTTTCCATTTTAGTCTGTCCCTGCAATCCTAATTGTTCTAATTCTCTTTTGGAGAAATATTTCCTTCATCATCAATGCTGATGTCAAATGATATGCTTTCCATAAAATCAAATAATTTTCTTGCCTCTGCACCTTCTATATCAACTGTTCTATAACTCTGACTGCTGCATGGCACAATTGCAATTTTTGTTGAATTATCTTCCTCTATAACTGCCTTTAATACAACCGTGTCTGAATGATAATTTCCAAAGAGGAAATTGCCAAGGCTGTATACAATAGGCTTTCCATTGTAAAACTCTATTCCCTCCAATACATGTGGATGAGTTCCCACAACCAGGTCGGCTCCCGCATCCATGTATCCGTGAGCAATATTTTTCTGAAACTCCGCTACTGTATGATTTTTCTCAACACCAAAGTGAACATATATTATTACATAATCATAGCTTTCCTTGGCCTTTTTTATAGCCTCTAATATATATCCATAATAAGGAGTTGATTCATAAGAAGTAAGTAATCCCGGATTGGATTCGGTGGCGTACCATGAACCCTGTGGAACAAATCTTGTTGAACCAAATACCGCAATTTTTTTGCCATTTACCTCTTTGACACAAGGAGTAATAGCCTCTTCAAGATTGTTTCCTGCTCCAACAAAAGAAATATCCAGGTCTGTTAATTCCTTCATTGTGTCCCTGAGTGACTCAACACCGTAATCCAGAGTATGATTATTAGCAAGAGTTATTATATCCGTTCCCATCTCCTGCCACAATTTTTCCCTCTCCAGCGGAGCTCTGAATGTATAAAGCTGATAATCCGCCTTAACTCCTCCATTACTGGCAACATATTCATGGTCTGCAATATATAAATCAGCCTGTCTCATTATTTCAATGATCTTATCCGATAAAAATCCGTTAAGTCCGCTTTGCTGATATGATGCATAGAGATTGTCACTAAAATAAATATCTCCCGTAAACGCAAGGGATACCGTCTTATTCACCGGTTGGGTTATCACATTACCCTGGCTGTCATTATCTTCAAAGGACACATTGTCTTTAGCTTCACCTGTCACATCCAAATTACCTACAGATTCGTTGACCACAACTTCTTTTATCCCATTATTCTTTGCTCCACATCCACACAAAGAAATAGTGAGCATTAAGCCTGCCAGATAGACTACTTTTCTTTTCATTTTCTTTTGCCCCTTCCAATTTTTTCATATATGTCTAATTATACTCCATCTAATATCCACTTGTCTATTTTTTATATTAATCCTCATTTCTGAGCGTCTTTACGCGAAGATGCAAAGAGAAATCTGCTCAAGCAGTTTCTTTTATGCAATCAGGTCTATTTGCCTTCGCCCATAAGTTCCCGCATTAATTCTTCAACTGTGACAATCTCTTTTACCTTCCCAACATTGCTTCCACAGAAAACCAATGCATCCTCCATATTACCCTCTACTGCATTTATAAGAGCTCTTGTAATGCAATAAGGGGTATTTTTCACATCACAGGTTTTAATGCATCCATAGCATTTATCAATTTTACATTTTTCTTTTTCTGTTTTTTTAATAAAACTGTTATATACAGCTCTTCCCGGCATCCCTACAGGACTTTTGATTATTTTCACATCCTCTTCACCGGCATTTATATAGGCATTTTTAAATTCATCTGAGGCATCACATTCCTTTGTGGCCACAAATCTGGTGGCCATCTGGACTCCGTCTGCCCCCAAATCCAAAAATCTCTTAATATCCTTACTGTCCCAGATTCCTCCACCACAAATCACCGGAATCTTTTTTCCAGTCTCCTTTTCCAGATTTCTAATATACGGCACAATCTCGGAGGTTATATCTTCCAAAGCAGGTTCTTTGTCACCGCCAAGCTCTTCATTTTTAAATCCAAGGTGTCCACCGGCCTTTGGTCCCTCAATGACAATCATATCAGGCACATAATCATATTTCATCTTCCAGTGCTTTACAATAATCTGACAACATCTGAGAGATGATACAATCGGCGCAATCTTTGTATCCGAGCCCTTCACATACATTGGTAAATCCTTTGGAATACCGGCACCTGAAACAATTAAGTCCACCTTTTGCTTAACACATTCTGTCACTATTTCGGCATAATTGTTCAATGCAACCATAACATTTATTCCAATAATTTTATCTTCTCCGGCAATCTCCCTGGCAAGCTTTATTTCCCTCCCAATTGCCTTTAAATTACATTCGAGGGGATTTTTCATGAAATTTTCGTCTTTATATCCAATGTCTGCGGCTGAAATAACCCCGATACCACCAGCCTTACTCACTGCTCCTGCTAATCCGTGCAACGAAACTCCTACGCCCATTCCGCCCTGAACAACAGGGTATTTTGCCATTTTATTTCCAATAAACAACTCTTTCATGTTTTTACATACCTTTCTATGTAGTTTTGTTTACTAGATTAGCACTTTATGTATATCTTGTCAAATCAAATTTAGACCTTCTCATAAAACGTATCCGGCCTATTCGGGTCAAATACTTCATTACAGGTCATTACAGTCACAAGATTCTCTGTTTCCGATAGATTAATAATATTATGTGTCCATCCTGGAATCATATAAATGGCTTCAATCTTATCTCCCCTTACTTCAAATTCAATCACTTCTCCGGTATTAATATTGCGTTCCTGAATTAATCCGTGCCCATGCACAACAATAAACTGTTCCCACTTTGAATTGTGCCAATGTTGTCCTTTTGTGATGCCCGGTTTACTAATGTTTATACTAATCTGTCCGCAATCTACTGTGTGCACAAGTTCCGTGAAGCTGCCACGTTCATCCACATTCATCTTCATCGCATACTTAAACTTCTCTTTAGGAAGATATGTCAGATACAAGCTATACAATTTTTTGGCGAATGAGTCGTTCGGCATTTTCGGCATCAACAGGGTCTGCGGCTGCTGTTTGAACTCGTAAAGCAGATCCACAATCTCACCGAGGGTAACCTTATGTGTCATCGGAACATAGCAGTATCTTCCTTTCTCATCTTCGACTGTTTCAACACCATCAAACTCACAGTGATGTTCCTTACCCTCTAACAGATCGAACATTCCCTCTACCAGATCGTCAATGTAAAGAAGCTCCAGTTCGGTACCTCTATCGTTAACGGTGAAATGCTCATCGTTTGCCACTGCCCAACAAAAGGTACTGACTGCACTGTTATACTTCGGACGGCTGTGTCCCATCAGATTTGGGAAGCGATAGACTGCAACTTTTGCCCCGGTTTCCTTCGCATAATCGAAGAAAAGTTCCTCGCCTGCCCTTTTGCTTCTTCCATACTCGCTGTTTCCAAAGCGTCCGGCAAGGGTTGCCTGTATGGAAGACGACAGCATAATGGTTGCCTTATTGCTGTACTTTTTCAATTCGTTCAGCAAATCAGAAGCAAAGCCGAAGTTGCCTTTCATAAAATCCTCAGGTTTCTCCGGACGATTCACACCAGCGAGATTGAATACAAAATCTGCTTTCTTGCAATACTCACCCAGCTCCTCCGGAGTGGAGCAAAGGTCATACTCATAGATTTCCTCAATGTGCAGGTTCGGTCTGGCTGGGTTTTTGTTATCACGGATATTTCTAAGATTATTGCAAAGGGCGGTTCCCACCATTCCCTTTGCTCCGGTTACTAAAATGTTCATTATCACACACACCTCCAACTATTTCAAAAATGACGTGCAAAGTGCTGATATTTATGGCACCTGCCCGTCACTTATGAATTTATCATTATATTATTGTTCTTTTCTCCACACCATTTTATTTACAACATTGATATATCCCTGCACTATGCGAACAACCTTCATAGAAACATTTTCATCAACATAGTCTTCGCAAGGCTGTCCAAATATGCCTTTTTGTTTCATCTCAATTGCCATATCTGTTGCATTTATTAATTCTTTAGTCGTAATACCTGCCAAAATAAAACATCCTGACTCAAGTGCCTCAGGTCTTTCTGTTGAAGTTCTGATACATACAGCTGCTATTGGATGATTAATTGACAAATAAAAACTACTCTCCTCAGGCAATGTTCCGCTATCACTTACTATAGCCAGCGCATTCATTTGAAGTTTATTATAATCATTAAATCCCAGTGGTTCATTTATTCTCACTCTTTCATCAAGTTTAAACCCACTCTGTATCAGTCTATTTTTTGATCTTGGATGGCATGAATATAAAATTGGCATATCATATTTCTGCGCCAAAGCATTGATTGCTGAAAAAAGGCTATAGAAGTTTTTATCTGAATCAATATTTTCTTCCCGATGAGCTGAAAGAAGAATATACTTATCTGGCTCAAGTCCTAATCTTTCAAGCACATCCGACTCATTGATCTTTTCTAAATTTCCTCTTAACACCTCTGCCATTGGAGAACCTGTTTTATATGTTCTTTCCTTAGGAAGTCCCGTCTCTGCGAGATATACCCTTGCATATTCTGAATAGCATAAATTAACATCTGATATGACATCTACGATTCTTCTGTTTGTCTCTTCCGGAAGGCATTCATCCTTGCATCTGTTACCAGCTTCCATATGGAACAAAGGAATATGTAATCTCTTAGCAGATATGGCTGACAGGCAGCTATTTGTATCTCCAAGTACTAAATAACCATCTGGATGCAGTTCATTCAGTAGTTCAAAACTCCTTGCAAGAATATTACCACAAGTAATACCAAGATTCTCTGTGGCAACCGGAACAAGAATGTCCGGACCAAGCTCTCCCTTATAATTTCTCAATTCAAAATCCTGCCAGAACACTGTTGAAAGATTTTTATCATAGTTCTGATTGTAATAAATAACACAGGTATCAAAGTAATCCCTGCACCTTTTGATAACAGCAGACAGACGAATTATTTCCGGTCTTGTCCCAAGTCCGATACACAATTTTGTTCTTCCATTATTCTGCCACATAAAATTATGTTCCATAATATTCCTCCCATCAGGTTATTACTCAGCCAAACGCTCCTGAATGTATTTAAGCGTCAACATCTTCTCTTTTATCTCTTCTTTATTTAGTATTCTGGTATTATTACTATTGAATTCTGTCAAAATATTTCTCTCTGTATCACCATTAATAAAATATTTATCATAGTTAAGTCCTCGATTATCCGCCGGAACACGATAAAACTCCCCCAAATCTACTGCTTTTGCACATTCTTCATTGGTGAGCAGCGTCTCATACATCTTCTCACCATGTCTAATACCAATTATTTTAATATCTTCTTTTTTACCACCAAAAATTTCAGCAACTGCTTCTGCCTGAAGGCCAATGGAACAAGCTGGTGCCTTCATTATTAGTAAATCTCCGTTTTCTCCATTTTCAAATGCATACAAAACCAGATCCACAGCTTCTTCTAATGACATAATAAATCGTGTCATTCCCGGTTCTGTTACAGTAATTGGACTTCCTGATTTGATTTGGTCAATCCAAAGTGGAATAACCGAACCACGTGAACACATAACATTCCCATACCTTGTACAACAAATTCTGGTTTTTCCACTGTACCTGCTCTTTGCAACAGCAACGCTCTCTTCCAGAGATTTTGTTTTTCCCATGGCATTAATTGGATAAGCTGCCTTATCTGTAGACAGACATATAACTGCCTCTACTCCCTCATCAATAGCAGCGGTCAGAACATTATCTGTACCAATGATATTTGTTTTTACAGCTTCCATTGGGAAAAATTCACATGAAGGAACCTGTTTTAATGCTGCAGCATGAAAAATATAATCCACACCATACATTGCATTTTTACAAGACTGTAAATCTCTCACATCACCAATATAAAATTTTATTTTATCAACCACCTCTGGCATTTTCACCTGATATTCATGGCGCATATCATCCTGTTTTTTTTCATCACGACTAAATATTCTAATCTCTCCAATATCAGTCTTAAGAAATCTATTTAATACTGCATTTCCAAACGATCCGGTTCCTCCGGTTATCATCAACGTTTTTTGTTTAAATATTGACATCTTTTTCCTCCCTAAGTATAGTTACCCAATTTATTTTATTGTTCAATTATGTCTGATTATTAATTTCACTCTTTGAAATAATTTTTTTCCTTCCGGCAAAACCATTAACATTGCAACCAGTAATACCAATGACAATACTAATGCTATTACAGAAGATAATATAAAACAACCAAAATCATTTCCGTGTATGAAAGTATTCAAAACATATTTAACTATTATTGCTGATATAAATGTATATACAAAATAGATAATATACCTTATGTAGTACTCTTTCAATGGCTTATTAAACCATTTTTTAAATGTAATGTAAGGACTAACCCAAAAACTTCCAAACAAAATACTGGTAAAGGTACCTACAAATACGCCGACTAATCCTATTTTTATCACCAAAACAATAGAAACAACCGTGTTAATTACACTCTCGATAATTGGTATTGCCAATGTATTCTTAAAATATCCTGCAGCGGTGGTAAATACCCCTATCCCAAGGCGCATTGCTGTAACATAAAAATTAATACATAATGCAATAACTGTTACCTTATCCAATAGAAATTCAGTTCCAACCCATATTGAAATAAAACCATCCAAAAGTGAATAAAGTAAGACTGCCGATAAAAATGAGATTGCAAAATTTATTACATATATTTCCTTAAAAATATTATAATGTTTTTGATTATCATTATCACTTACCTTTAAATCGCCAACTGAAGCAATAAATGCATTAAAAGCAACAGTTATAAATCCCATAAGACTATTAATGATAATAAGATAGTTTGAATATATACCGGAAATAATTGTATTGATAAATGTTGAAATTATAAGCTGGTCTGTCCCTGTCACGAATACTGTTCCAACTCTGTGAAAAAAAACTGCTACAGTGTTTGTAACCAATTCTTTTTTTTCCAAACCGGATAGTTCCTCTTTCCCATATTTCTTAATATATGGATATAGTTTGTTTCCATAAGAAAAAATAATTATATTGCTCAGCATTGTACTTATCATCCTGATTACAAGTACAAATACATAATCCTTAAATAAAATAATTATTACTGCCTGAAGAAATTGACTTGCAATATTGATTATTGTGCTAATTAATACAATTATCCTGTTTCTCTGGTCAGCCTCTAATAGTACTTTTCTACTTGCAAAAAAATATGAAATAGAAACATTTCCCAAGGTCAGCAAATATATAAGATAAAGATTATTCACCTTTTCCGGGAGATTTACAATATATGGTAATACAGGAATCAACAGACAGCCTGCCCCTAAAAAAAACAAGCCAACACAAACATATATTTTTTGAATCAACCTTATATATGCATTGATTTTTTTGTGATCATTTTTTGAAATAGGTTCATACAGTGAAAAAATAACTGCTGTATTAACACCCAGATCTGCCAGGCTTAATACAGAAATCACACTGGTAAATAGCCCGTCAAGTCCCAATATTTCTATTCCAAGCTTTTTTATAATTATGGATCTTATAATAAATGAACAAATCGTGCTTAATAAACTTGTCCCAATAACAGCTGAGACATTAAGCACAGCATTTTTTTGTCTAGAATTTTTCATCTTTTAAATACGGATTAACATATATAGCAATCATTTCGTCGTATTCTTTACTTGTATCATTATGTATCTGTCTGTTTCTTCTTAGAAATCTATACGGCTTTACAATCAAAAAATTCAACAATTTACAATCTGCTATAATCCGTCTCCACTCCTTTCTATACACCCCCCTGATACTATAATCAATATTTATATCATTTTCTTTAAACAATTTTTTCACAAGACTCATATCCCATTTGCCCCTCATAACTGCTGAATGGGCCATAGTTCTGCCATTTTCATCTACTCGTCCATATTGATAAAACCCATATGGAAAAGGTTCCTTTTCTCCCCATGAAAGAAACAGTATCTTTGATTTCATTAATACATCATTTCTGATATTTCCATATATTTCCCATACCCATGGACTTTCACAGCTTAATATACTGTTATATAAAACACTTTTTCGCCAAATACATACCTGTGCATTCACACGATACGGAACACCTGGCTCTGCTATACTAAACCCTTTCAATTGGCTTGGTTTTGTAACACCGTCTAAAGGAAGTAAATTAACACCACCAACAGACTTATCCGATTCCATATATGAAATGCAATTACTTATTACTGAGCAGTCAACTTTATCCTGCAGAAAAAAATCATCTAACAAAAACAAAACGTATTCTGTATCTATTCTCTCCAGACAGCCTCTCAATCTGGCTCCCCACGCAGTTTCTTCAGACTTCAGATTCAGGCATTTTATATTTAGACCTGAAAATGACCAGTTTTTCGTTTCTGTATTAATTACTATGGGTAATTTTTTCAAATCATTTCCGTAACGCACAAATAATTTAAAAAAAGGTTCCCATAAATCTTCATAGCTGTCACACGAATTATATAAAATTGTCAGATTACTTACATTCAAATCCTTCATTTTTTTTCCTTTCCTATACTTCTATGGGATTGTAAAAATCCAATAAACATATACTGCAAATAATAAAAGTGATATGAAAATAAAAATATCTTTATACGCTCATTTAGATTTAATCTTCTTTTTGGAATTGCCCTTGTATTTCCAAACATTTCATTTCTGTAACAATATTTCATAACCGATTTAAATTCATAATAATTCTTGAATTGAACACGCCTTAATACCTGTTGCATATAGTAAAAACAAAATGTATTTATTGATTGCTCAAAAAATGAATCATTATCCAATTTTTTTAAAGAATTAATTAAGCTTTTTTGTTTTAATACATATTCTGCAGATACTTTTTTGTTTGTTAACGAACCCTCATTATATGTATAAACATAGGAGTAATTATCAATAATTTCCAATGATTCTGTCTGCTTCAAGATTAACATATTAAGTAATGCATCTTCTCCATTGTCAATTCTTTCAGGCAAAATTTTTACACATGACTTATAAATTGAAGCTTTAATTGCTTTACTCCACACACTAAATATCAACGATCCTCCATTAAAAAACGGTTGTTTTTCATCATACAAATATGCCTTTTTTATTCTATTCAACTCTTCTCCACAATAACTTCCGACCTCACAACAATTTTTAACACACTTTCTATCCTTTTCCACGGTGTAGCCAAATGCCACAAAATCAGGTTCTGAAAAGCATCCTTTATACACCTTCAACAAAAAGTCGTTTTCTATATAATCATCTGCGTCAACACTTACTATATAGCGCCCTGTTGCATTTTCTCCTCCGAGCTTTCTTGCTGAAACCACACCTCTGTTTTCAGAATTTATTAATTTTATTCTATTATCTTTCTTACAGAAACAATTACATATTTCTTCTGATTTATCAGTTGAACCATCATTAATCAATATAAGTTCAAAATCTGTAAATCTCTGACTCAATATTGATGATATACATTTCTCTAATTGTTTTTCTGCATTATATATTGGTGTAATAATCGAAAAAAAAGCCATTCTGTCTTTACCCTCTTTTATTTAATAATCTTCCTTGTCAGACTTCTAATTTTTTTATATAAAAAAACCAGATACGCATTTTTTGTTTTCATTAAACTCAATATCATTCTTTCTCTATATCCACATGTTGAATAATTCATCAGCTTTAATCCTTCATTAACAGTTTTATTATTTAAAACTTCATTAATATTATTGATTATTGTTTTTGAAGATTTATCTGATAGCATTTCACTATTTATTGTCAGCAATGCATGAAATGCCATATCTCTCTTTAATTGTTCATTCAATACTTCTATGTACCCTAAGGACGAGCATATATGTTTAATGTGACTATCTAGCAGTACAAATTTTTTCCACAAACCTTCGTTATATCTATGTGTAATTGAATCCGGATTGTTCCTGTAACAATATGGATAATAATTTGCAAATACATATATGGAATCCGCAGTTAAAACATTTGGAATCGTCCACATATCATCTTCTCCATAAGATATGTCCGTTCGATAATAAATAGCATTTTTTACTAACAGCTCTCTTCTTATTATCTTGTTAACTCTTGATAAATAAATACAGTTTCGTTTTCCTGTATTCCCCACATTTATCAATGTTGGAATGATTTCTGACTCAATTCTTTTTTTGTTATAAAATCCTTCCTCAACTCTTATCTCATTAATTTGCTCATACTTTCCCACAGATTTATATCCATACACAACAATATCACAATAATATTTATCAATCTTGTTTTTAATTTTTTCTAAAAAGCCAGCTTCAACATAATCGTCACTGTCAATACTACATACATACTCACCATTTGCATGCTTCAGCCCCTCTACCCACGCTGAACTTTGTCCTCCATTGCTCTTATGAATAGTACTAACAAATGAATACTGATTGCTATATTTATCACAAATATTACCTGATGAATCAGTACTTCCATCATCAATCAGAATCAATTCAAAATCTTTAAAATTCTGATTAATGATGCTCTGAATGCATTCATCAATATATTTTTCAACATTATATACCGGAACAATAATAGAAAATAGCATAAAATAAATCTCCTCTTAATATCAAATTGTAAATTAACATATATTATTGTCCCATTTACATATTCCAATACCTTGTTTAAATCCCATAAAAGCATACCTCATTTTTAATTTCTTGTTTCTTTCCAAAAATAATACCTTTAAAATTTCTAAAATACAAGAACAAAACAATTTTGCACATAATTTAGGTTTTTTTTTCCAATATGTCTTATAAATATAAATATTATTTCGTATTATAAATAAATATCTGTATGGTTTATGAGACAAATACTTTATTTTAAACAATCTGCTAAACTCGTATTCTCCTATCTTATGCTTTATATATGTTCCTGATACTTTCGTCAATTTGTATCCATTTGACACAATATTAAATGACAAATCAATATCCACACAATCTATAAATAATTTTTCAGTAAATCCCCCTAATTTTTGTATAGTATCCACATGAACTACATTTCCTGATGTAATTAAATTTGTGACATAAATGTCTTTTTCATTATTCTGCTTTCCCATAAACGGACCAACTGATACTATTCCTGATTTTTCCTCAATTTTACCAACCAATCTGTTTATCGTTTCAATGTTTATTTCTGAATCCTGGTCCATTGTAATCATCAATGGAAACTTATTTTTTTCAGAATAATTAAGTCCCTGTTGTAGGGCATACGCTATACCCATATTTCTGTTATTACTTATCAGTGAAACATTTTCACAATCATCAAATATTTCCATCACTGATAAGTTGACTGACCCATTATCAATAACCAGAATACACTTTATTTCTTTACTTAATTTTTTTATTCTATTTATGCATTTTATGTCTGGCTCATACAATACCACAACCATACATACATCATCTAAACAATACATTATTTCTTCTCCTATTTATGTAGACTACTCGGAATAATAGGTATCTAAAATATACTTTATAGATTTTCTCCACATATTAAAACGCATTTTATAATTAATTTTTCCCGTCACAGAACTTTCACAATGCTCCACTTCCAATGTAGAATCATAAAAACATTTTTTATCTTTCTGTAAAATCAACTCTCCTACACATGACTCTTCACTATACATCTCTGCACCATAATAATATCCGCTTATACTCTTGATAAAATTTTTAGAAAAAATCATAAAACACCCATGTGGAGAATATACATAACATGAATTTCTTTTTTTATCTTTTTTCTTCTGTGCTTTTTTTTCTGAAATCCATAGATAACCTCTTGCAATAAATGGATGCCCAAATATCCATAATAGTCTTTTAAACTTACTTTTATTAATTCTTTCAATATAATGCGGATTAGAATAACTATTTGTTTTTTTTGAAAAAACACTCGGTGCAATACAACCAATGCTCTCATTATATTTTTTACTTACCAATACTTCATAGAATTTGTAAGTCACATAATGTATATCTGTATTAGACAAAATGAAATATGAATAATCGTCCACCTCTACCTCTTCAATAACCTTTAACATCGAATTTAAATATCCGATATTTTTTCCATAGTCAAAGTACATAACCTTTAAAATGACTTTTCCTAAAACATATGACTCCACCAAATGAAACTCTTTTTTCAAATCACTGTTTATCACAATTGCAACATCAACATTATATGATTTCGTAGACTGTATATCTTTTAAGTAGTTAATCACCTCATCACAATTATCATAATACACAATAATGTTTAAACACCTATTCATTTTATCCATTACACCCTTTCGTAAAATGAGAAAGAATTATAGAACATGATTTAGAAGCCGAATAATTATTCACCAAAAAATCATACCCATCATTATCAAAACTACTATTTAGCATGATCTCCTTTGCTTCATTAAAAGCTTCCACATCATTACTCTCACACCACCATCCAAAGCCCCCCTCAACAATTATTTTTCCAATATCAGTATTTTTATCTGTAACAGCCAGAACAGGAATTCTTGCCTGCATATAACTTAATAATCTGCTTGGAAAATTTGGAATTGTAAATCTATAATCCAGAAAAATCATCCCCACATCACATGCCCCAACCATAATATCAAATTCATTTTTCGGAAGTCTTTTCATTAGTTTTATGTTATCTGGGTTATTTTCATCTATGTAATTCTGAATTCTGCTAAATTCTGTCCCATCTCCAACTATCAAAAAAAAAGTCCTATCCTCATTTTTTTGCTTTTCAAGACACCTAATCATAAATTCTATTCCCTGAGGCTTTCCTAAATTCCCACCATAAACAAATACTTTTTTATCAAGTGGAATTCCATATCTGCTTCTGATTTCACACCGGGTGTTGTAATCAACACTCATATCCAAAGGCTCAACACTGTTAGGACAAACCTCTACAGCATTTATATCTATTTCAGGGTTACTCTTTAATACATAATCAACATTAGCCTGACTCATACATCCAATGAAATCAGAAATTCTATAGAGTTTTTTTTCTTTATTTCTAAAAAAATGATATATTATACCCTTTATTCCTTTTTTACTTATAATTCCAATATCAACTGCATTTTGTGGGAATATATCTTTTAACAAAAGATACGTTTTTGCACCATCCCTTTTTTTCACATACTCAATTGCATTGCAAAACGTAATGGGCGGAGTAGAATACATAATCAAATCAAACTTCACATTCGCAAAATATTTTTTTATGCCTTTTATAAATTGTGATTCAATACGAATTGTTGATATTCCTT
>JBNRML010000174.1:0-3166 GCA_050309585.1 Lachnospiraceae bacterium | reverse complement strand
ATATTAAACATTGTCCTTATTTTTTTCTGCCAATAACTTTTCCAACTCTGCAATTCTAGCATCCTTTTCAGCCACTATTGCATCTTTTTCAGCAATGATTTCTTTGATTTTTTCTTCTGCATATTCTTCTGCATATTCTTTTGCAAAATTTTCAATCGACTCACACATTTCACTCACTCCATTCTCTGATACTTTATAATGTCTCACTGCTTCACTTAACGCAGGATATAACTCGTCATAAAATACATCTCTATTTAGCAATAAATTCAACATGTACGTATATTTGTCACATTGCCTGCTCCGAGCATATGCAAAAATAATGTCCTCTCCATCATTTATAGGTTTATATATGCCATTATCTGACTGACATCTCGAAACATGTGTTACTGACTGACCATTTCTCAGTACGTCATATTCTGTAATATATACTATCTTAACATTAGGAATGTCTTTAAAATCGGTACCTTTAGGTGTATGATTAGCAGTCAGCAAAGATGCGTGAAAACGTACTCTTTTCAAATCATCAAAAATATTCGATTTTTGCATTTCAACATTACATAGAGAGCCGTCACCCAACGTACATAAAGTATCAAGAATAAGTTCCCTATTTAAACTGACTTCTGTTTTCTGAATAACGACATCTTCTACAATCAGTTTATCATCATCCAGAAGATTTCTCAATATCTCCTGACATACTTCTTTACGTGTTCCAATAAGTCTAAATAATGCATCATCAATAATTCGAAGCTTTTTTGATTCTTCAATAATTCTTCCACTATACTTTTTCATATGTTTTATCCTTCCCAAATTATTTTTTTATTTCCCTTTCCCAAGAAATTATATCATATTATTTTGTGATATTCAAGTTTTATTTATAAAAGAATGCACCTCAAAATGTATTTATGTAACATTTTTTGGTGCACTTTAAATCTGACACTTCTATTAAACGTATAAATTTTATTAGTGATGGAATAATCTCAAACCTGTAAAGCTCATTGCTATTCCATATTTATTACATGTCTCAATTACATTGTCATCGCGGATTGAACCACCCGGCTGGGCGATGTATTTTACACCGCTCTTGTATGCTCTCTCAACATTGTCACCAAATGGGAAGAAGGCATCTGATCCAAGAGCCACATCCTGCATCTGGTCTAACCATGCTCTCTTTTCTTCTCTTGTAAACACATCTGGCTTAACCTTGAAAATATTTTCCCAGGCACCATCAGCCAGGACATCCATGTAGTCCTCACCAATGTATAAATCAATGGCATTATCTCTGTTTGCGCGCCCAAGGTCGTCTACAAACTGAAGATTTAATACCTTTGGATTCTGACGAAGGAACCAGTTATCAGCCTTACTTCCTGCAAGTCTTGTACAGTGAATTCTTGACTGCTGGCCTGCACCGATACCAATTGCCTGACCATCTTTTACATAGCAGACTGAATTTGACTGTGTATATTTTAATGTAATCATTGCAATAATGAGGTCCATTTTAGCTTTTTCAGGAATGTCTTTATTTTCTGTAACAATATTTCCAAGGAAATCGTTATCAATAACAAGCTCATTTCTTCCCTGCTCAAATGTGATACCAAATACTTCCTTGTGTTCAATAGGATTTGGCTTGTACTCAGGGTCGATTTTAATTACATTATAATTTCCTTTTTTCTTTGATTTTAAAATTTCCAAAGCTTCAGGCTCATATCCAGGAGCGATAACACCATCAGAAACCTCTCTCTTAATAAGTAAAGCTGTTGGAACGTCACATACATCTGATAATGAAATAAAATCACCAAAAGAAGACATTCTGTCAGCCCCTCTGGCTCTCGCATAAGCATTTGCCAAAGGTGAAAATTCAATATCCATATCATCTACCCAGTAGATTTTTTTCTCAACATCACTTAAGGGAAGTCCTACTGCAGCACCTGCCGGTGAAACATGCTTAAATGATGTAGCAGCCGGAAGTCCTGTTGCTTTCTTTAATTCACTGACCAACTGCCATCCGTTAAATGCATCAAGAAAGTTGATATATCCAGGTTTTCCACTGAGAACCTCGATAGGTAAATCTCCATTTTCCACATAAATCTTAGAAGGCTTCTGATTTGGATTACATCCATATTTAAGTTCAAGTTCTTTCATTTTTCATTCTCCAATC
Organism: Lachnospiraceae bacterium; assembly: GCA_050309585.1. Taxonomy (GTDB): domain Bacteria; phylum Bacillota; class Clostridia; order Lachnospirales; family Lachnospiraceae; genus Bovifimicola. The sequence goes on along the minus strand of JBNRML010000174.1, from coordinate 1,011 downwards.
TGACTGCAATAATTCTTATACGTTCTTATTGATTATTTTGCTCTCATATTTTCCTGTCTCAATATCAATATATCTGACAAAGAGAGAAACCTTATTGTCCTCATTTAATGACGACCACAAATCATTTGCAAACTCATCCATGTCATCTTTAACCTTAATCATGTCTGGCTCACCCTCAAAGCTTGGCAAAGGATTTCCGTCACATTTATATGTGTGAATGAAATGTCCCTCACCTGCAACAGGATTTGAGTACGTAAATGTGTAACGATTGCATGCGTCAGGGTTTCCATTATTGCTCTTTAAAATAGACATTGAATACTCGTACTCTCCATCTTCAATATGCATAATACCTGAAATTCTAGGGGTATAATTTGGACCATCCGGCTCAAATTCTCTAGTTCTAAGTGACTGCTCAAAAGTCTGGCCTTTTTCCATTAATTCATAAATAGTATCTGTCTGATCACCATTTGTAACAATAGTATCATTACCTAATACTCTGACAGGTGCATAAATTATTAAACTTGGATCACTTAATTTTGAAGGATCAAATGCCTGTGTGCGAATACCTTCACCGTCCTCAACAAACACACGGTTTCTGCTGTTCTCACTTCTTCCCATAATGAAATATGCCGTAACTGCATACTTTCCATTAGGGCTTTTACCGATAATGATTCCTCTTCCAGGATAAGAATTTTCCTGCAATTCTTTTTCGATAGAAATAAACTCCATTCTAATGTCCTCCTTTAAATCTAATTAAAAAAAATAAGCCTGGCACAATTATCACTAATTGCCCAGACGGTCGACTAAAATACATACACTCCCTGTAGTTAATTCTACTTATAGATATTCTCTATTCCGCCAGTTGTGTATGTGTTAATCCTACACGAATTGACAAATAATTGCAATAGTTTATTTTAATTTTGTAAAAGATTGTGAAAGAAATAAAAATATGCTATTCTTTTACATAGAAAAAATTGTGTTTTGCTTAAATCACAGACTGGAGAATAACAT
>JBNRML010000173.1:0-18395 GCA_050309585.1 Lachnospiraceae bacterium | reverse complement strand
CTTTATACATAAAAGAAAATATACCAAATCATAAAAATATACTAAATGTACAAAAAATGCGAAAAATAAGACAAAAACGCGGTAAAAAGAGTATAATGTGGAAGAACGTTGTTGGAAAAATGTCGTAAAAATGAGTTTTTGGAAGAAAAAGAATATAGAATATGAAAAGAATATAGAATATCAAAAGAATGAGAAGGGGCAATTAAGTAATGCATGAATACTATATGTTAAATAAACCGGCAGGATATATAACTGCAAAAAAGGATGACAAACACAGAGTGGTGATGGAATTCTTTGATGACATGGAAAACAAAGAATTACATCCGGTCGGCCGACTGGATATTGACACGGAGGGACTTTTGTTAATAACAGATGACGGCAAGTGGAATCAGATGTTAATGAATCCTGAAAGTCATGTGGAAAAAGAATATTTTTTCTGGGCTCTTGGTGAATTGAATAATGAAAAAATTGAGCGCATAAAAAACGGAGTGTGTTTTAAGGGAGACAAAAGTGATGAAAAAAGTTATTCGGGAAGAGTGGTGATTGATGAGGTTTCAACTCTGGATGAGATTTCGGATTATGCAAAGGGTAAAAGATATAACATAGTAAGAAAGAATAAAGGCGAGGAAAAAATTGTGTCCGGATATATTACAATAACTGAAGGGAAAAAGAGGCAGGTTAAGAGGATGTTAAAGGCAGTTGGTTGCTATGTAATATATTTAAAAAGAGTAAGAATAGGAAATCTAAGGTTAGATAAAAGCCTTAAAACAGGGGAGTTTAGGCCTTTGACCGAGGAAGAATATAAAAACTTGACAAATCCTTAAGACTTTGTTAGAATACTTCTGTAACAAGTTGTAATAAATTTGTAACAATTATGAATTTAAATTGTAATTTATTGGAGGCTTTATGAGGAAAAACAGCAACACGATTAAGCTAATTTCATCAGTATCAGTTATGGCTTTATCTGGGGTCTTAATAGTTGGTGTGGCGAAAATTGGTGGAACTGCAGAAAAAGATAACAGTAAAAAAACAATCGAAACTCATGCAGTTGTGGAAATTATTGATACAGAGGAAAATCAGGAAGAAGATATTCAGGCAGTGATTGCACCTGTAGACCAGGAGATGGTGATGCAGGCAGAGGAGAAAGCTACAGAGGAAACTACGGAAGCAGCTCCTGAAGAAGTAAAATCTGAATTTGCAGATAAGTTTATGGTAAACATTGATGAATATTTAAATGTCCGTGCTTCAGCAGATCAGAATGCTGATGTAGTAGGAAAGCTTTTCAGTGGTGCCGGTGGTACAGTACTTGAAAGAGGCGAAGAGTGGACAAAAATTCAATCAGGAAATGTTGAAGGATATGCAGCTACAGCTTATTTGTTATTTGATGCTGACGCAGAATACCGTGCTAAAGAGTCAGGTGCATTGAGAGCAATTGTAATTGAAGATAATATCAGAGTGAGAAAAGAACCTGGAACAGAAGCCGGTGTCTGGGGCTTAGCTGAAAAGGGTGACAGCTACAAGACCGGTGGTTCAATCAATGGTTGGGCAGAGATTGCTTTTGAAGGAAAGATTGGATATATTACAGAAGAATTTGTTAGTATTGAATATGTTATTCCAACAGGTATTACTATTGAAGAAGAACAGGAACAGATTCGCATAGAGGAAGAAAGAAAAGCTGCTGAAGAAGCAGAGAGACAGCGTAAAAAACAAGAGGCTGAAGCAGAAGCTAAGAGAATAGCGGCGGCCAGCCAGTTTGTGGAAACTGTACAGACAAGTGCATATGATATTTCAGAGGAAGACGTATACCTCCTTGCATGTCTTGTATGTGCAGAAGCAGAATCTGAACCTTATGAAGGAAAGTTGGCAGTTGCAAATGTTGTTCTAAACAGATTGTCAAGTGGCAAGTATGGAAACAGCATTTCATCAGTTATTTATGCAAGAGGTCAGTTTTCAGTTGTGACTAACGGAAGACTTAACAGGTTTATGACAAAAGGACCTAACAGTGGTTCAATACAGGCAGCTAAAGAAGCAGTATCCGGTGTGAATAATGTACCAGATTATCACAGCTTCCGTACTGCAAGCTCTGGAAATTATGGAAGATACAACAATTATTCCATAATTGGAAATCAGGTATTTTATAACTAACACACTTTCATATAGGAGCTATGAGGGAGTAGGTGCTCGACTACTCTTTCATAGCTTTTTTTCGTGGAAAAAAACATACGTTAAGAGTATTTAATTTATTTGTAAATTATATTGTAAAATTATAGATAATAAACTATTATGTACATAAGAAAAACGCGTACTTCGCAAACGAATTTTTAGGAATGGAGGTTTGATAATATGGAAATTACACTTTGGGCAGTTTTGTTTATTATCCTGATTGCTATTGAGCTTGCAACACTGGGGCTTACCACCATATGGTTTGCAATTGGTGCTTTGACATCCATAATAGCTGCAATGTTTGGCGCGGGCATTGGAATACAGATAGGTTTGTTTTTGGCTGTATCAATTCTCACGCTTCTGCTAACCAGACCGCTGGCTGTCAGATATTTTTCCAAGAATGCCATAAAAACAAATGTTGAAGAATATATTGGAAAGACAGCAATTATTTCAAAGTGCAGTACAGAAAAAGATGCCATGGCAAAGGCTTCATTTAATGGAGAAATATGGCTTGCATGTTCAGAAGATGGAAGCTTATTAGAAGAAGATGACAAGGTAGAAATTGTTGGTATTAATGGTATTAAATTGATTGTTAAAAAGTTAGTTTAATATATTAATATAGAAATGTACTCTCGGAAACTCATATACAAAAGATTCCGAGAGTACCTCATAAAAAAAAAGGAGGATAAAGATATGAATTCAGTAGTATTGGCTTCAGCAGGAACAGATTTAACCGTATTTGTTGTAATTGTATTGATTTTACTTGCCATTGTAGCATCCTGCATTAAAATCGTGCCACAGACACAGGCATTTGTTATTGAGAGATTGGGAGGATATAAAACCACATGGCATGTAGGGTTACATTTTAAGGTTCCAATTATTGATAAGGTTGCCAGAAAGGTATTATTAAAAGAGCAGGTTGTGGACTTTGCACCACAGTCAGTTATCACAAAGGATAACGTAACAATGAAAATTGATACAGTAGTTTTTTTCCAGATTACAGATCCTAAATGCTTTGCATATGGTGTTGAAAATCCTATTATGGCAATTGAAAATCTTACAGCAACAACACTTAGAAATATCATTGGTGATTTGGAACTTGACCAGACCCTTACATCAAGAGAAACAATTAACGGAAAGATGACAGATTGCCTTGATATTGCAACAGACCCATGGGGTATCAAAGTAAAGAGAGTGGAATTGAAAAACATTATTCCACCACCAGCCATTCATGAAGCAATGGAAAAACAGATGAAGGCAGAGCGTGAAAGACGTGAAGCAATCTTAAGAGCAGAAGGTGAGAAAACATCTACAATTCTTGTGGCAGAGGGTAAAAAATCTGAAGCAATCCTGGCCGCTGAGGCTGAAAAGGAAGCTGCAGTCTTAAGAGCCGAGGCAAAGAAGGAGGCAACCATCCGTGAAGCAGAAGGTCAGGCACAGGCTATCTTAGCAGTACAGCAGGCTAATGCAGAAGGTATCAGAATGATTAAGGAAGCAGGAGCTGACCAGACAGTATTACAGATAAAGAGTCTTGAAGCATTTGCAAAGGCTGCCGATGGAAAGGCTACAAAGATTATTATCCCGTCAGAAATACAGGGATTGGCAGGAAGTATAAAAGCAATAACAGAAATCGCAAAGGATTGATTTTTTAATCGATAATTGCGGTGAGCTTCTTTATACCCCCCCTTCCAGTTTAACAAGTATAATATTATTTTTTGATTTTATTATGTTTGTTAAGCTGGAAGGGGATTTTTTGTGGACAGAAGAATGGAAAATAAAAAAAGATAATAAATCAGACAATTAATCACACAATAGACATAGTATATTTGACTTATTTGGAAAAATTAAGTATTATTAATGTATTGTTGTAGAATACGGAGGTACATATATGAGCAAAATTGATTTAACGGGAAGAGACTTTTTAACTTTAAAGGATTTTACAAAAGATGAAATCGAATATTTGATAGATTTGGCTGCTGAGCTTAAGGCCAAGAAGAAAAATGGAGAGATGATGGACGAGTACAGGGGACAGAATGTTGCTCTTATATTTGAAAAAACAAGTACAAGAACCAGATGTTCCTTTGAGGTGGCAGCTCACGATTTGGGAATGGGAACCACATATCTTGATCCTATTGGTTCACAGATTGGGAAAAAGGAAAGCATTGAAGATACAGCCAGAGTATTGAGTGGAATGTTCGAGGGTATTGAATATAGGGGCTATGGTCAGGAAATAGTTGAGGAGCTTGCAAAATATTCAAAGGTACCTGTCTGGAACGGACTTACAAATGAATATCATCCTACACAGATGCTTGCCGATATGTTGACAATTAAAGAAAAATTTGGAAAGCTTCAGGGGCTTAAATTTGTATACATGGGAGATGCAAGATACAATATGGGCAATTCACTCATGATAGCCTGCTCAAAACTTGGACTTGACTTTGTTGCATGTACATCTAAAGAATATTTTCCAAATGAAGAACTTGTAAAAACCTGTGAAGGGTATGCAAAAGAAAGTGGCTCAACCATATTGCTGACAGAGGATGTAGAAGAGGGAACAAAAAATGCTGACGTTATTTACACAGATGTATGGGTTTCAATGGGAGAGCCTGACGAGGTCTGGGCAGAGCGTATAAATGCCTTAATGCCATATCAGGTAAATAAAAAGGCAATGTCAAATGCAAAGGACACTGCGATATTCATGCATTGTCTCCCTGCTTACCATGACCTTAAAACAAAGGTTGGGCAGGAAATTTATGAAAAGTTTGGAATTACAGAAATGGAAGTCACAGACGAAGTATTCGAGTCAGAGCAGTCAGTTGTTTTTGATGAGGCAGAAAACAGAATGCATTCAATTAAAGCAATTATGGCAGCTACATTAAAAAAGACAAAAGCTATCTAGTGTATCGGTTTCTTAATAAAGTCTAGTACATTAAAAAGCGATGCACTATCCTGTAACTTTGTAAAAATTGCTGGGAAATGGAGATTAATTATGTCATTTCTAAATAAGGAAAATAGAAAAATTGAAAGAAAAAGAAGAAGTTTAAATTCGTCAGGTTTTTATGAAATATTTAGTGTAATTACAGGTGTGCTGATAATTATTTTGACAATAATTATTCTGATAGATAAAGAAAAGTATGCAAAATTATTTTCCGTGACTTTTCTACTTGCGGCTGCAATGAATATATGTATGGGAGTAAAGTATTATAAGCGTCAGGAATTTGTCAGGGTTTTTGCACTGATTTTTGCAGGTTTATTTTTTATCGTGATGTCGGTAATAAGTTTTATGGTGTAGAGCTCTTCGCCTCTTCGTGTAAAGACGCTCAGAAATGGAGGATTAGTGTGAAAAATATTGTATTATGTGGAGCCAATTCCTACGAGCAGAAATATTATCTGAATCCTGATTTTGAGTCATTACCTCAGGCAATCAAGGATGAATTAAAGATAATGTGCGTTTTGTTCACAGAGGATATTGGTGGAATAATAACATTGGAATACAGAGAAGACGGCACATTGGAGTTTAAGGTGATTTGTGATGAAATGGATGTTACCTTTGATGACATTGGTTGTGGATTGAAAATCAAACAACTTCAGACAGAAAAGAGAGATTTATTGGAGTCTTTGGAGATGTTTTACAAGGTTTTTGTGTTGAATGGAGATTAGTGTGAAAAATCACACTGAAGTGCTGATTTTTCACACAGCTATTTGCTTCTGAGCGAAGGCAAATAGCCCTGATGGCAGAAGAGAAACTGCCTGAGCAGATTTCTCTTCGCCTCTTCGCGACAGGTCGCTCAGAAATGAGGATTAGTATGTTACTCGTAGTAGATATTGGGAATACAAATATTACCCTCGGTGTTTTTAAGGATGAAGAAATAATCGCAACCTTCAGATTGAATACAAAGATTCAGAGAACCTCTGATGAGTATGGAATGCTTATAACGGAACTTTTAAAGCTTAAAAACATTCTAATTGAAGATATATCAAATGTAATAATAGCTTCAGTGGTGCCTGATGTTATGCATTCGTTTGAGAGAAGTGTTATAAATTATCTTGGAACGAAGCCAATGATTGTTGGACCGGGCATTAAGACCGGCATAAAGATGGTAACGGGAAATGCACATGAAATAGGAGCAGACAGAATAGTGGACGCGGTGGCAGCCTATGAAATTTATGGTGGCCCTGTGATTGTCATTGATTTTGGTACGGCAACAACATATGATTACATTACGGCCGATGGTGCGTTTGCAGCTGGCATTACTGCACCCGGCATACAGATTTGCGCAAAGGCTTTGTGGCAGGATGCTGCAAAATTGCCAGCCATTGAGATAAAAAAGCCGGATTCGATACTGGCAAAGGACACGATTTCCAGTATGCAGGCAGGCCTTATTTACGGAAACATCGGTCAGACAGAATACATTATTGACAAGATTAAGGATGAAACAGGTATAGAGGATATGCTTGTGGTTGTCACAGGAGGTCTTGGCAGACTCATTGCAGAATCCACAGATAAGATTGATGTGTACGACAGCAAGCTCACACTTAAAGGGCTGAAGCTTATATTTGAAAAAAATGTCAGGCATTTTGAAAATTGAATCTGGAGAAAATGTAAATCTGGAGAAAATGTAAATCTTGAGAAAATATAGTTCTGGAGAATATATGAAGATAGGAAATATTGAAATAAAGAACAGTGTTGCACTGGCACCTATGGCAGGGGTGACGGATTTGCCTTTTCGAATACTGTGCAAGGAGTTTGGATGCGGACTTCTATATACGGAAATGGTGAGCGCAAAGGCGATTTTATACAAAAATAAAAATACGGAGCCACTTCTTGAAACAAACAGTGCGGAAAATCCAATTGCTGTCCAGCTTTTTGGTTCTGACCCGGAAATTATGGGGGATATGGCGGCGAAATTGTGTGCAGAAAGAAGCTTCGATATCATAGATGTCAATATGGGATGTCCCGTACCGAAGATTGTCAACAATCATGAGGGAAGCGCATTGATGAAAAATCCAAAGCTTGCGGGAGAAATTCTTAAGAATATAGTGTCAAAAGTGGACAGACCGGTCACTGTGAAAATCAGGAAGGGATTTGACGAGAAAAATGTAAATGCTGTCACTGTGGCAAAGGAAGCAGAGGCAGCAGGTGTATCGGCAATTGCTGTTCACGGAAGAACAAGAGAGCAGTATTATTCAGGAGAGGCAGATTATTCAATTATCAAGGCCGTAAAGGATGCCGTGTCAATACCTGTCATTGGAAATGGAGATATCAGAGGCATCGATGATGCAAAGCGAATGTACGAAGAGACTGGCTGCGATGGAATAATGATTGGCAGGGCCGCCAGAGGAAATCCGTGGATTTTCAGGGATATTGCAGATTATTTTGAAAAGGGAATAATAAATGAAAGACCTGACACAGAGGAAGTCAAGAAAATGATTTTGAGACATGCAGGTCTTTTGATAAAGTACAAGGGCGAATATACCGGCATAAGGGAAATGAGAAAGAACGTTGCCTGGTATACGGCAGGAATGCCACATTCGGCAATGATTAGAAACAAGGTCAATCAGACAGAAAGCCTTGCTGAATTGAGAGAACTGGTGGAGAGCCTGTGATACCAGATGTTTATGCAAATGATATTTGACAATAGCACTTCTTTCATATATAATCGAGTTTTAGTATAGGATAGAAGATTTTTATGCACTTTTATGCATTGCATGGGAGTGAGAAAGTGGAGGAGATTATGGCAGATAAGAAAAATATTTTAACTTATGAAGGTCTTAAAAATTTAGAGAATGAATTAGAAGAATTAAAGGTTGTTAAAAGAAAAGAAATTGCTGATAAGATTAAGGAAGCAAGAGAACAGGGTGACTTATCTGAAAATGCTGAATATGATGCAGCAAAAGAAGAACAGGGCCATATTGAGAAGAGAATCGAGGAAATCGAGAAGATTCTTAAGAACGCAGAGGTTGTTGACGAAGATGTTGTCGATTTAGACAAAATCAATGTTGGATGTAAGGTTAAGGTTTACGATTTTGAATATGAAGAAGAGTTGGAATTTAAACTTGTTGGTTCAACGGAAGCAGACAGCCTGAATAACAAAATTTCTAATGAATCTCCTCTTGGAAAAGCAATTATTGGTGCAAGAGTTGGTGACGTTGTTGAGGTTGAAATGCCTTCAGGCAACGCAAAATATGAAATTCGCGATATTCAGAGAAATAACTAGTATAAAGGAGTAGATAGCGTGGAACAGCGTAAAGATAATACACAGGAACAGGATATCAATCAGTTAATTAAGGTAAGAAGAGATAAGCTTGCGGATTTACAGGCTAATGGAAAGGATCCTTTCCAGATTACTAAATATGATGTTACACATCATACTGCTGATGCAAAGGAAATTTACGAAGCTCATGAAAAAGAGCTTTTAGCAGGAAGAGAAGAACTGAATGTAGAGGGACTTGATGAGCAGGAAAAGAAGGATGCCATAAATAAGGATTACAACGAGAGAAGAGAAATAATGGATGCAAGTCCTATTAATGTTAGTGTAGCAGGACGTATGATGTTCAAACGCGTCATGGGAAAGGCTTCTTTTTGCAATATTCAAGATCTTAAGGGCAATATTCAGGTTTATGTTGCAAGGGATTCTGTTGGTGAAGACAAATATGCTGATTTCAAGAAATCAGATATTGGTGATATTTATGGAATAAAGGGATTTCTTTTCAGAACAAAAACAGGTGAAATTTCCATCCATGCCTCTGAGATTACAATGTTGACAAAGAGCTTACAGATTTTACCTGAAAAATACCATGGAATGACTAATACTGACTTAAGATACAGACAGAGATATACAGATTTAATTATGAACCCTGATGTAAAAGAGACATTCATCAAGCGTTCGAAAATCATCAAGGAAATCCGTAACTTCCTTGACGGAAGAGGATTTATGGAAGTTGAAACACCTATGCTTGTGTCAAATGCAGGTGGTGCAGCAGCAAGACCGTTTGAGACACATTACAACGCATTAGATGAGGACGTTAAGTTAAGAATTTCTCTGGAGTTATACTTGAAGAGACTTATCGTAGGTGGTTTGGAGCGAGTTTACGAAATCGGACGTGTTTTCCGTAACGAAGGTGTAGACACAAGACACAATCCTGAGTTTACCCTTATGGAATTGTACCAGGCATATACAGATTACTACGGAATGATGGAACTCACAGAGAGCATGTTCCGTTACCTTGCAGAAAAAGTATGTGGTACAACTAAGATAAAATACAACGGCATCGAAATTGATTTTGGAAAGCCTTTCGAGAGACTCACAATGAACGATGCAATCAAGAAATATACAGGTATCGACTTCGATACAGTAGAAACTGACGAAGCAGCTAAAGCACTTGCAGATGAGCACCACATTGAATACGAGGTTCGTCACACAAAGGGTGACATCATTAACCTCTTCTTCGAGGAATTCTGCGAGAAGAACCTGATTCAGCCAACCTTCATCATGGACCATCCAATTGCCATTTCTCCTCTCACTAAGAAAAAGGCAGATGAACCTGAAAAGGTTGAGCGTTTTGAGTTGTTCATCAACACATGGGAAATGTGTAATGCATATTCTGAGCTCAATGACCCAATCGACCAGAGAGAGCGTTTCAAACTCCAGGATGCTGCAGCAGACGCGGGAGATGAGGAAGCTAACCACACAGACGAGGACTTCCTTAATGCATTGGAAATCGGTATGCCACCAACAGGCGGCATCGGCTACGGAATCGACAGATTGGTTATGCTGCTTACAGATTCACCTGCTATTAGGGATGTGCTGCTGTTCCCAACAATGAAGAGTTTGAATTAGTGTACGGATTTATGGAGCTTTATGGAAATCCATAGAAGTCCAATCGTATCCAATCATGCCACGGAAATACGACAAATCTTAAGGATTTGGATGGATTTCAATGGAGCATAATGGATTCCAATAAAATACTCAACTTACCTCTATGGATTGTCAACGACGTGGCAAAATGAGGTATAGCCGGTTCAATTTTTGAATTTTAGGCACTCGTATTTAGTAGAAATACTGAATATGGGTGCCTTTTTTGCGTCGTAGATTTGTATATTTCAAAATGTATACGAATTTTCCGTGAAAATATACGACACGTATACGAATCTAAATTACATCTCGTATCGGAAAGGAGGCTAATATGCCAAAAACAAAAGCACCGCCGGTAAATCTGGACAAGTACTTGGAAGGAAGAAATCACAAGTACATGACGTATGAAAAAGCTTCAAGATTATATGGGATTCCGTATTGGGCATTTGTGTCTGTTGCAAAGATGGCTCAGGCAACTTGGAAGCTTAGGAAGACAGCGATGGTAGATATTGTCGTATTTGAAAAATATCTTGAAGAGCACTGTTTGGTAACCGAAGACGAAGATGTTAATTATGAAATGGAGGATTATGTTATGCCAAGAACAAGAAAAGAAGTAGAGAACTTAGAGGAATTAGTAAAGTCAAGGAAGAAAAAGTATGTGAGATATGCTGAGGGAGCAGAGTTGTTTTCTATGGGGCTTCATAGCTTTCAGTCTTTAGCAAAGGATGCAGGAGCTATTAGAAAGGTTAAGGGCTGTGTATTAGTTAATTTAGAGAAGGTTGAAGCGTTTGTTGAGTCATTTGCAGAGGAGTAAATGTGAAAAATCCATATCCGGGAGATTTTTCACATACGAATTTGTGGAGTACAAATTCGAGAATACGGAAGGAGATTAAGAGAATGAATAATAAAGAGAATAAATGTAGAGTTATCGCCGTCGCTAATCAGAAAGGTGGCGTTGGAAAGACAGTAACATGTGTGAATTTGGGTATTGGACTTGCAAGAGAAGGAAAGAAAGTATTGTTGATTGATGCGGACCCACAGGGTTCGCTGACAATCAGCTTAGGTTATTCGGAGCCTGACCAGATGGAGTATTCACTTGCAACGGCTATGATGAAGATTATCAATGATGAGCAGGTGGATGTGAAGAGGGGAATTTTGCATCATGAGGAAGGTGTAGATATTCTACCGGGCAATATTGAATTATCAGGTTTGGAGATTTCTTTGATTGGAGTTATCAGTAGGGAGACCATTCTCAGGGAGTACATCAGCTATGCCAGAGAGAATTATGATTACATTATTATCGACTGTATGCCGTCGCTTGGAATGCTTACAATAAATGCACTTGCATCTGCTGACTCAGTGTTGATACCGGTGCAGGCTGCTTATCTTCCGGTAAAAGGTCTGCAACAGCTTATAAAGACCATTGGTAGAGTGAAGCGTCAGTTGAACCCGGGACTTCAAATCGAGGGTATTCTGCTCACTATGGTAGATAACCGAACCAATTATGCAAAGGATATTTCCATGCAGGTGTATGAGGCGTATTCGTCCAGTATCAATGTATTTGCAGTGGAGATACCGCTTTCTGTAAGAGCTGCTGAAATCAGTGCAGAGGGAAGCAGTATCTATGAATATGACCCGAAGGGAAAAGCGGCATTTGCTTATACAGCGTTAATTAAGGAGGTAATTGGCAATGGCAGGTAGAGCAGGACAGAAAATCAAGTTGACAAGTATTGATGAGCTATTATGCGTTCCTGAGACAGAAGGAACTGTGGATATAGATGTAAGAGCAATTTATCCTTTCGAGAATCATCCATTCAAGGTACTAGATGATGAGAAGATGGATGAGCTGGTGGAGAGTATTAAGGCGAATGGTGTTCTGACACCTGTGCTGTTGCGTCCGGATGATGAAGGTACTTATGAGATGATATCCGGTCATAGGCGATTGCATGCAGCTAAGAGAGCTGGATTGTTTCGAATACCGGCGATTGTAAAGGAAATGACGAATGATGAAGCTACTATAGCGATGGTAGATGCCAATGTTCAAAGGGAAGAGGTTTTGCCTAGTGAAAAAGCTTTTGCATTTAAAATGAAATTTGAGGCTATACGTCATCAAGGAAAAGGTACGGATACAACTTTGTTTCCTGAAGGAACAAAGTCAAATTCAGGGGACATAGTAGGACAGAGTGAAGGATTAACAAGAACGCAAGTGTATAGATATATTCGTCTCACAGAACTTATACCAAAGTTATTAGATATGGTAGATGAAAAGCGACTGGCATTATCTGTGGCGGTGGAGCTTTCCTACATGAATAAGAACGTCCAGCAATGGATATATGAATTTATCCGTGAGAATGGAATGATAAAGCAGGAACAGCTTATGGAGCTTCGCAAGTATCGTGATGATAACAATATGACGCAGGACCAGTTGATTAACATTTTAATTGGCAGTGCATCTTTTGCACCAATATCCAAAAAGATTACTTTGAATGAGCGTAAGCTTCATAAGTTCTTTCCGGCGTATTATTCCAAGACAGAAATGGAGCAAGTGATATTCGGGTTATTGGCACAGTGGAAGCAGGAACAGGAGAATAAGGAGAAATGAGAAATATGAAGACAAATTATTTTTACGGGGTACAGGCAGACCAGTATAGCTTTATTCGGATTCCGAAGGAATTAGTGGTGGGGGAAGCATTTACTTCACTCTCCGTTCAGGCAAAGATTTTATATGGGATGCTTTTGGATAGGATGGGAATGTCATATAAAAACAAGTGGTTGGATGAAGAGAACCGGGTGTACATTGTATATTCGTTGGATGAGATACAGTCGGATATGAATGTATCGAAACATAAGGCTGTAGATTGCTTGGCAGAGCTTGAAGATGTAGGGCTGATTGTGAAAAGAAAAAGAGGGAAGGGATTACCCAATCAGATATACGTAAAAAACTTCGCTAAGATGCAAGTGGCAGCTTCGGTATAGAAGTGCAAAAAATGCACTTCAAGAAGGATTGGAAGGAGGATGCAAAAGTGAGCGAGAAGATAACCTTTTCATACTTTTACGGACAAGAGGCGGATATGCTAAGCTTTTATAGAATACCGAAGCTACTCTTTACGAATGATTATTTTCGTGAGTTGTCTACAGATGCCAAGGTGTTATATGGTCTGATGCTTGATAGAATGTCGCTTTCTATCAAAAACAAGTGGTTTGATGCCGAGAAAAGGGCTTATATTTTCTTCTCTGTGGAGGATACCATGGAGATGCTTAACTGTAAGAAGAACAAAGCCTTGGATACCATAAAAGCATTAGAGGACTATTCACTGATTGAGCGTAAGCGTCAGGGACAAGGAAAGCCTGCGATTATTTATGTGAAATCATTTATGGAGCAGGTAGAAGAACAGGTCCAGAGGTTGGAAAAACCAACTTCTGAACAGGAAAAAGATGTTTCAGAGGTTGGAAAAATAAACCTCTTGAGGTTGGAAAAACAAACTTCTGGAGGTTTGAAAAATAAACCTTTAGAAGTTGGAAAAACAAACCCTAATAATACTGATATAAATAATACAGAGTATAGTAATCCTAATCTAATCATATCGACAGATGATGATGGATTAGATGAGTATCATGCATACGCTGAAATGATTCGTGAAAATATGGAACTTGATATTTTGTACCAGCAATATCCGTATGATAGGGAGTTGCTAGATGGGATATTTGATTTGATACTGGAAACAGTGCTTTGTAAAAATGGTACCGTATTTATTGCAAGCAATGAGTATCCGGTAGAATTGGTTAAGGGTAAATTTTTGAAGCTGAACAGCTCGCACATTCAGTATGTAATGGACTGCCTGAAAGAGACGACATCTAAGGTGCGAAATATCAAGAAGTATTTGCTGGCCGCTTTGTTTAATGCACCGTCAACGATGAAGAGTTATTATCAGCAGGAAGTGAATCATGATTTTCCGCAATTTGCAGTAGCTCGGTAGGTCTCAAATCTCTGCAAACTTCTTCTGAAAGTGAGAACACACAAAAAAGTGCTTGCAAAAATCCATAGAGCGTTATAGAATATACATAGAAAGTGTGAACACAAAAACAAGTGCGATACAAGGAGGCGTTCTTATGGATATTAGATATTTAGAGTTACGTGCAGCTAATAAAGAGTGTCAGGAGAAGTTTTCAGAGATTGCAAAGCAGAAGTATAATGGTGTGCCTATCTTTGAACATGCCTGCAACTATGTAAATAATAGTGCCAGTTACAAGAGAACCGGCAGACGATTAGAGATTGTTGAGATAAGTGAATATTCTATCGTAGTGAAACTGAGTAGCGAAAGCAAACTGGAAATGGCTTCAAAGTCTATTGCAGGATTTTCAAGGGAACTGCTTCGTGTGGACCAAGAACTGCATCCGGATGAAGGGAACAGATTGTTCCGTATGTTCATTTATAACAGCACTCTTTTTAGAAATACACAAATAGAAGTGGAAGAGTTTGTAAGAGAGGAAAGCAGAGAACTTTCAGATGTAGATGCACTCAAAAAGTGTGTAGAGATATTCTGTAGTGGTATGACCGGTAGCAAGGAGGAAGCAGCTGCACTTGCAAATGCAAAGCATAAGATTAAAGATATTTTGCATGAATATGAACAATTTCAGCGGTTGAATGGCTATGCGAAGAAGATGAGGGGGTAAGGTGTATGGTAGTAGTAAAGTTTTTGGTTAAGTTGGTAGCAAAGATATTGGTGTTACCGTTGATTGTATTCTTGAACTTTGTGTTGTTGGTATATAATACGATGGAAGGAATTGTGGGGGTATTAGCTGGCATTCTGAATATCTTATTTGTTCTTGTGGCATTCTTTACATACATGGATGAGGGTACACTGTTTTATGCAAAGCAAGCAATTGTATTTATTGCTATAGAGAGCGTGCTACTTGGAATACCACAGTTATGTGCGGGGCTAGTAATGTGTTTACAGGAGCGTTTGATGGAATTTTTGGTAGCATAATTTAGAATAGGTTTAGAAGGTCTGTAGGCAGAGATGCCTACAGATTATTTGTTTATAAGGGATAGAATTGGGGCGATTAGAAGTAATTGAGAAATCATGTATTTGGTGGTATAATTTCAGGAGCAAATAACAACGGAAGGTAACGATATGCAGACTTTTAGACTGGAAGGGGACAGTAAACATCTCTATTTCAGAAATTTAGAGAGAAGAAGCGATAGAGAAGAATTGGCGGAGATAATGCAGATTCTGACTGCTAACGGATTTGAGATTAAAGATAAGTTGACGGGGCCAGATTGTGATTTATATACTTGTCATGGGAATGGATTACGCTTTGCAGTATGCGCAAATATTGTAGGAGATGGAAGTACAATTTGTGTGGAAGATGAGTATACGCTGGAGTGTTTAGAGTATATTTTTGAAAAGGGGATATAGTAAAATGAAATTGAAAGATATTACACCTTTAGACCGGTATATATACAGTTTGGCAATGTTATTAGAGCAACCATTTTCACCAGAGGAATTATTACAGGCAATTCATGATGAAGAGCGTGAGTGGAAAATCGAATTCATTAAGTATAGGTGTAAGAAGTATAAGCAACAAAAATGCTTAAGAGGATTGGCTTATTTCGTAATGTAAAATATATTTGTCTCGTATCACAAGAGGATATGGACCAAGCTACTTATGAATATTCGCCAGTAATAAATGTGCATAATAGCTCGTTTTTTTGCGGAATGTAAGGGCTGTGAAATTGATTAGAAACCAATCGAAGTTGGTGTAAACGATAAAGCAGCTTACACTCTTTTATAAACTGCCCTATCGTTTACATCAATTTCGATTTTTCTATAGTGAACAAAGTCGCGTCACCGGAGCCGATATGTATGGACTTTCAATCTTTGCACTTTACCGAAAAGCTGAGGTTGTGTCCATGGTTTTAGGGTTCATTTCGGAAATCTGAGCACGACAAATAGACCTCATTTCTGAGGTTTTCAAGCGATATGGGCATCCCGCCTTAACATCGTAAAGGTATCCGTTGTTGTGGCTTTCCAAGGTGTCCGCCACAGCATTTACAAACGGTAACTTTGATACCATAGAGGGTTTCAAGTATCTGTGGTGTTTCCAAGTTTTTCAGCTTGGAAAGATACTGTTTACAACCAAGAAGATTCCGGCATAATGTCATATGTCTGGTCTTGGTTCTGGTACACAACAGACCATAATGCCTGATTCTGACAAAGCGTTTGGGCGGTACATGCATAAGAAAGCGGCGGATAAATTCGATACCGGAAACGGTATATTCCTTCCACCTACCTTCTTCCCGGTAGTCTTTCACGTAGTAGGTAACAGTATCCTTGTCCATACGGATGATACGATGATTGCTGATGGCAATTCTGTGGGTGTATTTTCCAAGGTAGTTAATTACGGACTGTGCACCATTAAAGGTTTTCTTGCAATGGGGAACCCAGTCTTTGCGATAGCAGATATTCAGGAGTTCCTTGAAAGCATAACGGTTGCGATATTTTTCGCTGCTTCCGTGAAATTGAATCTTATTCTCATTCCAAAGTGTTTTGAGGATATCCAGGTATTTGCCACGAAACAGCTTTGACATGACTCTTACAGGAAGGAAGAATTCTTCGCCTTTATCACGCCATTGATTTTTGGCGGTCAGACCACCACCAAGAAGGATGACATGGATATGGGGATGGTAATTCATTTCAGAACCCCAGGTATGTAACACGCAAATATATCCGACCTTTGCACCAAGATGTTTTGTGTCGGAAGTCAGTTTTTCAATAGTTGCTGAAACGCAGTGGTACATAGCATCATAAAGAAGCTGCTGGTTACTGTAGATTAAAGAATTCAACTCCTGTGGAACCGTAAATACTACATGGAAGTAAGGAGCATCCAGAACGTCTTCACGCCTTTTATCCATCCACTTTTCCTTAGGCAGAGCCTGACACATGGGACAGCATCTGTTGCGGCAGGAATTGTAATGGATTTGCAGATGCCCACAGTCTTCACATACACTTACGTTGGCCCCATAAGCCCCGGTCTTACAGTTAATGATACAGTTTGCGACCTTGGACTGTTGTGGAGAAGGGGTATACTTATCAAGGTATTTCGGATAAAAGCGTAGAAATATATCCTGTACAGTAGGACGCTCCATTATGAATCCTCCTGTACATCAAATGGACTTTTAATGCCAAGCAAAGTTTTGTTACTGACATGAAGATAAACCTCGGTGGATTTAGGGTCTAAATGTCCCAACAATGCCTGAATGTATTTAATGTCACAGCCTGCTTCCAAAAGATGACTTGCGAAGCTGTGCCTAAATGCGTGGGAAGTGACATGTTTGGTAATGCCTGCACGTTGTGCACTTCTTTTTAATACCTGATTTACTGCGGAGATATCCAGATATTCTCCGGTTGTCTGACTGGGAAAAAGAATGCTTCTTGGCTTTCCGCACTTGAACCAGTATTCGGTCAGAATGTCAAGAGTGCGATCAGCAAGAATGGTGTAACGATCCATTCTGTTTTTCGTATTGTGTATGTGAATGGAGTGGTTCCTGCGGGAAATGTCCTCATAATGCAAATGGGTTGTTTCAGATACCCGAAGACCACCTGAGTACATAACTGCAAAAATAGCTTTGTATTTTAGATTCGGAGTCGCATCAAGAATGGCATTCACTTCTTCTCTTGAAAGAACAGTAGGCAGGGAACGGTCACGCTTCATGCGGGGAAGGTCGTCTTCGTTCCAGTTAATTTTGAGAACTCTTTTATACATGAAGCGAATAGCACCATAGTAGTGGTTATAAGTTTCGGGCATAATTCCTGCAAGTCTTTTAGAAGTCAGGTAATTATCAGCATCTTCGATGGTAAGTTCCTGCCAAGGCTTATTGGATGCTTTGAGAAAAGGAGTAAGCGCTTGACAATACCTGTGAGATGTGGATTCCTTCAGGTTTCTCTTTTGTGCAGCAATAGTTATTAATTCAAAAATATCTTCGTACATAAAAATATCCTCCATGAAAAAAGTAATAACAACAGTAACTACCTATCATGGAGGAGCATTTGCTAAATAAAACCGCTTGTAGAAGCAGTCTTGTAATGGTATTATTTTCATAGGCAGTGAGACTTCTTTTGTGTTTTGTTTTGTGTGGTAACTTAACAATAAATACTTTTTAAAGAGGAATCAACTGCCTATTTTAGAATAAAAACTGCGCCACAGCCTTGGCAAGCCATCGCGCAGCGATTTTGTTCAATTTGAATTTTCTTGAGTTTCCGTAAATTGTAATCAAAAAACGAGTATGTCTGCCCAGAGCACCAATCTTCCGTTTTTTTGAATAACTCAGAATGGAAGTTCTGTGAATAGAGGCACTTTAATAAGCCCCGCCGG
>JBNRML010000172.1:0-7939 GCA_050309585.1 Lachnospiraceae bacterium | reverse complement strand
TTTATATGTGAAGAAAAAAATAAAAATTTTTAACAGGGATGTTTATCAAAAACTGATGGAATACAGATTTAAAAATATTCCACAGATATATCTTCTGGTGGAAGAAGAGGATTACATTATTGTGATTGAGGAATACATTCATGGTAAAAGCCTTGAAAAAATACTGGAGGAAAGGGGAGGCCTAAGTGAAAAAGAGTCCGTTGACATTATTCTTAAGGTTTGTGACATTTTGGAACAGCTTCACAGTATTAAGCCTATAATAGTGCACAGAGATATAAAACCATCAAATATTATGATAAGTAATGATAACGTGGTGAAGCTTATAGATTTTAATGCAGCGAGGTGTGTGGAGCAGAAAGGTGTTTCAGATACATATTTTATGGGGACGGTAAACTATGCTGCTCCGGAACAGTATGGTTTTGGACAGTCTGATGCGAGGACGGATATATATGGGATGGCCATTACACTGAATATTATGTTGACCGGGGATGTACCAAAGAAATCACCTGTTGCAGACGGTTTATTAAGGCATATTATTGACAAGGCCACGAAAATGGACCCTGATGAGAGATATCAGAATATTAAGAGCTTCAGGGAAGCATTTAGTAAAAAGAAGGAATATAGAAGAAAAAGAAAATGGCAGGAGTATCTTCCAGTAGGTTTTCGAAGTCTTAATCTCATAAAAATGATACCGGCAGCCTTATGCTATTTTTTTATCTTTTTAGTTGCACGGGGATTTTCTTTAGAAGATATCCAGATAAATGGTGCTGCTTACGTTTTTTTGAAATTTCTGGTGGCTTTTCTGTTTATAGGAATAATATTTATTTCCGGAAATTATCTGGATATTAGAAAACGGCTAATATATTATCCGGGTAAACCAATAATTAATTTTATTTTTACGCTTGTGTATATTTTAGTGTTTATGGTTGTATGGTTTGTTTTTACAGTATTATATATTGCAGTATTTGCCAATTGAAAAAAAGTCCGCTGTATAGAGGACTTTTTTTAGTTGGATGATTGCTATAATAATTCTACCAAAGACAAATGAATAAGGTGAGTAGGCGTAGGATGTCTGCAGAATGGAGGATTATTATGAGAAAAAATGTAAAAACAAAGGGAAGTAATGCTTTGAAAAGGGTGGCAGTAGCTGCATTGATGTCTATGTTGGTATTTAGTTTTACGGCTTGTACTGCCTCAGAGGATGAAGAGGTGAAAAAGGTTGGAACCGTGGATGATGGAGGCCAAAATGGTGAAAACCAGAATGGCTCGGATGGAGGAGCAAATAGTAATAACGACGCTGGGGGTGAAGAAGGAAAGGATGAAAGCAATACACAGAATGAGAATCAGGAGTTTCAGGTAGGAGATGTTGTGGAAACAAAGAGCCTCAGAATTTCATATTTGTCAAAAGGTGATTATGTGGATTATAGCGAATTTGATAAACCAAAGGAAGGTTATAAATACATAAGGGCCGAATTTGAATTTGAGAACATCGGAAAAGATGATGAGTATGTTTCTGATATGGATTTCAATTGTTATGCTGATGGATATGACATGGAAAATAAGTACTTATCTGAAGGAGAATTGTCAGCAACCATTTCTTCCGGAAGAAAGGCAAAGGGATATGTTGCATTTGAAGTGCCTGTGGATGCACAGGATATAGTTCTTGAATATGAGATTAATATGTTTGACAGTAAAAAAATAGTGTTCAGGTACCAGTAACACACATGAAAAAGTCAGAAATTTACGGGCTGTCGCTTTAAAACGATGAAACGGTGAAAATCGTTTCATCATTTTGAGGCGGCAGCCTTGTTTTATGTATTGTATACATTGCGGAAATCCTTAAATCTGATATAATTGTAGTAGTTGCAGCTATTTGCTTCTGAGCGAAGGCAAATAGCCCTGATGGCAGAAGAGAAACTGCCTGTGCAGATTTCTCTTCGCCTCTTCGCGTAAAGACGCTCAGAAATGAGGATTAAAATGAGTTTTACACATTTGCACGTTCATACGGAGTTTAGTCTTTTAGACGGTTCCTGTAAAATAAAGGAAATTGTATCCAGGGCAAAGGAACTGGGAATGGACAGCCTTGCCATTACCGACCACGGAGTAATGTACGGCTGTATCGATTTTTATAAGGCGGCCAAAGAGGTGGGAATTAAACCGATTATTGGATGCGAGGTTTATGTGGCACCAGGCTCAAGATTTGACAGAAGTGTATCACAGAGTGAAGACAAGTATCATCATCTCGTTCTTTTGGCGGAAAATAATGAGGGATACTCAAATCTTATGAAAATAGTTTCAAAGGGATTTATAGACGGATTTTATTATAAACCAAGGGTGGATTATGAAGTACTTCGTGAGTACAGTGGGGGGATTATTGCACTCAGTGCATGTCTTGCCGGAGAGGTTCAGAAATTACTTGCAAGAGGATTTTATGAAGAAGGAAAAAAAGCCGCATTAATGTATCAGGACATATTTGGCAAGGGGAATTATTTTCTGGAGTTACAGGATCACGGTATACCGGAACAGAGAAATGTAAATACATCACTTGTGAGAATGAGTAAAGAGCTTTCGATAGACCTTGTTGCCACCAATGACGTACACTATATTAATGCAGAGGATGCAGTGGCACATGATATTTTATTGTGTATACAGACCGGAAAAAAAGTTGCAGATGAGGATAGAATGAGGTACGAGGGTGGACAGTTTTATCTCAAATCAGAGGAAGAAATGAAAAAACTGTTTCCGTATGCACTGGATGCTTTGGAAAATACACATAAAATTGCTGAAAGGTGTAATGTAGACATTGAATTCGGTGTGACAAAGCTTCCAAAATATGATGTTCCGGAGGGGTATACATCCTGGGAATATTTAAATTATCTGTGCACAAGAGGCCTTAACGGCAAGTACCCTGAGGATGACGGAAAACTTAGGGAGAGGCTTGATTATGAGCTGTCAGTAATCAACAGAATGGGGTATGTTGATTATTTTCTGATTGTATGGGACTTCATTAATTACGCAAAAGAGCACGGAATAATGGTGGGACCGGGACGAGGTTCCGCAGCAGGAAGCATTGTTTCATACTGCCTTGGAATTACAGACATTGATCCGATAAAGTACGATTTGCTCTTTGAGAGATTTTTAAATCCAGAGAGAGTATCCATGCCGGATATTGACGTTGACTTCTGCTACGAGAGGAGGCAGGAGGTAATAGATTATGTGGTGGAGAAGTACGGAAAGGACAGGGTTGTTCAGATTGTCACATTTGGAACACTGGCAGCAAGAAACGTTATCCGCGATGTGGGAAGAGTATTGGATTTGCCTTATGGAGTTGTCGATGAGGTCGCCAAGATGATTCCAAAGGATATAGGAATAACCATAGAAAAGGCACTTAAGCAGAGCAATGAATTCAGGGCTTTGTATGATTCAAATGAAGAGGTGAAGAATCTCATAAATATGGCGAAACGACTGGAGGGGCTTCCAAGACATACATCCATGCATGCGGCCGGGGTTGTCATCAGTCAGAAATCAGTGGATGAATATGTGCCGCTTTCAAGGGCATCAGATGGTTCAGTCACCACCCAGTACATTATGACCACCCTGGAAGAGTTGGGACTGTTAAAAATGGATTTCCTGGGTCTCAGAACCCTGACTGTTATACAAAATGCAATCAGAAACGTGGAAAAGTCAAAGGGAATAACAATCGATATGAATAATATTGATTACAACGATAAAGCTGTTCTGGATTATATAGGAACAGGAAAGACAGATGGTATATTCCAGCTTGAAAGTGGTGGAATGAAAGGATTCATGAAGGAATTAAAGCCACAGAGTCTTGAAGATATCATTGCGGGCATCTCACTTTACAGACCAGGTCCCATGGACTTTATTCCAAAGTATCTTGATGGTAAAAATAATCCTGAAAATATTACCTACGACTGTCCACAGCTTGAAAAAATACTGAAGCCAACCTATGGCTGTATTGTGTATCAGGAGCAGGTTATGCAGATAGTAAGAGAGCTTGCCGGATACACCCTGGGACGAAGCGACCTTGTAAGGCGAGCAATGTCAAAGAAAAAACAAAGCGTTATGGAAAAAGAACAGCACAACTTTGTATATGGAAATGAGAAAGAGGGCGTTAAGGGTTGTATTGCAAATGGTATTCCGGAGGCAGTGGCAGTCAAAATATATAATGATATGATGGACTTTGCAAAATACGCGTTCAATAAGTCTCATGCGGCTGCCTATGCTGTTGTATCATATCAGACCGCATATTTGAAATATTATCATCCGGTGGAATACATGGCGGCATTAATGACGTCGGTCATTGAAAACAGCACAAAGGTTTCAGAATATATTGTAACCAGCAGAGCCATGGGAATAAACCTTCTTCCACCTGACATAAATCAGGGTGAGAGCGGATTTTCTGTTGCAGATGGAAACATTGTATATGGTCTTTCGGCAATAAAAAGTATTGGTAAATCAGTTATCGAGTCAATAGTTGCTGAGAGGGAAAAAAAAGGCAAATTCAAAGATATCAGGGATTTTGTTGACAGACTTTCGGGAAAAGAGGTAAATAAGCGAACTGTTGAGAACTTTATTAAGGCAGGTGCTTTTGATGGCTTTACCGGGAACAGAAAGCAGATGATGTCAGTGTACTCTGCAATCATCGACCAGGTTAATGAGGACAGAAAAAAATCCATAACAGGACAGATGTCATTGTTCGATTTCGTGTCAGATGAAGACAAGGCAGCATATGAAATTAAGATGCCGGATATACCTGAATACTCAGATGAAGAAAAGCTTTCTTTGGAAAAGGAAGTATTGGGAGTATATGTATCAGGACACCCAATTCAGGAATATGAAGGAAAATGGAGAAAAAATGTCAAGGCATTTACGAAGGATTTTATACCGGATGACTATGGAAACACAGCACTTCCCGACAAATCAAATACCGTAATAGGCGGAATGGTGGAGAAACTTACATTAAAGGCCACCAGCAGGGGTGAAACAATGGCATTTGTTACCCTGGAAGATTTGTATGGAACGGTTGAGATTCTTGTATTTCCAAAGACATTAACCAGAGTCAGAAGTAAATTAAAGGAAAATAATAAAATTTTTGTGACCGGAAGAGTGTCCGTGGGTGATGACGAGCAGGGTAAGCTTATCTGTGACAGGGTCTATGAGTTTGATGAGGTGCCATCTGAATTATGGATTCAATTTGAGGATAAGGAGAAATACCTTGAAAATGCAGAATGGCTTGAAAATCAGATAAGTGATAGTGACGGAAAAGATGTCATAGTGGTTTATTGTAAAAAGGAAAAGGCAAAAAAGGTTTATCCAAAACACCTGACAGTAAATGCAGACAGGGAAATGCTCTTGAAGTTTAGTGAAAAGTTTGGCAAAGACAATGTTAAACTTGTGGAAAAAAGCATTGAAAACATATAAAAAATGAATTACAATTGTATTATTATTCAGTAAAATATTGTGACTGTTCAGAGCCAGATATATTTTTACAGTTACAAAATATTACTTAAAGAAAGGCTAGGTTAATATATGGAAAATACAGTAAAAACAATTGGTGTACTTACAAGCGGAGGGGATGCTCCTGGAATGAATGCTGCAATAAGAGCAGTTGTCAGGACAGCTATTTCAAAGGGACTCAGAGTTAAAGGTATTTTAAGAGGATATGCAGGCCTTTTAAACGAAGAAATCATAGATATGGATACAAAGAGCGTTGCTGATATTATTGCAAGAGGTGGTACAATTCTTTATACCGCAAGATGTGATGAGTTCAGAACAGCAGAGGGACAGGCTAAGGGTGCAGAGATTTGTAAAAAGCACGGTATCGATGGCCTGGTTGTTATCGGCGGAGACGGTTCCTTCCAGGGCGCACAGAAGTTATCTCATTTGGGAATAAATACAATTGGTGTTCCGGGAACCATAGATTTGGATATTTCCTGTACAGATTATACAATTGGTTTTGATACAGCAGTTAATACAGCCATGGAAGCCATTGATAAAATCAGAGATACTTCAACATCACATGAAAGATGCAGTGTCATTGAAGTAATGGGTAGAAATGCAGGATATATTGCATTATGGTGTGGTATTGCAAATGGTGCTGAAGATATTCTTCTTCCGGAAAAATATGATGGAGATGAGGATACACTTATTGCCCATATTAAGGATTCAAGGAAAAAAGGAAAGAAAC
Source organism: Lachnospiraceae bacterium (assembly GCA_050309585.1). GTDB lineage: Bacteria > Bacillota > Clostridia > Lachnospirales > Lachnospiraceae > Bovifimicola. Next base: position 1,728 of record JBNRML010000172.1, on the reverse strand, counting down.
ATCATATTGTAATAAATGCAGAGGGCATTGGAAATTCCCAGGCAATGGCTGAAAAGATTGAAAAAGAGACAGGAATGGAAACAAGGGCTACTATTCTTGGTCATATGCAGAGAGGTGGAAGCCCAACCTGTAAGGACAGAGTGTATGCTTCAATTATGGGTGCATATGCAGTTGATTTACTTATGCAAGGTAAGAGCGACAGAGTAGTTGCGTACAAGAATGGTCAGTATGTGGATTATGAGATAGACGAAGCGCTTGCCATGAAGAAGAATATTGATGAGTATCAGTATAATGTAAGCAAACACCTTGCAAGATAATGGATATATATCATGATTAGTTCAACATCAAATTCACAGGTTAAAGAGATTGTTAAATTGCTCAGTAACGCCAGGGCACGCAATAAATCGGGTACCTTTGTGGTAGAAGGCATTAGAATGTTTGTTGAGATTCCGGATGACAGGCATGTGAAAACCTATGTGTCCAAAAGTTTTCTTGATGACGTTTCAGGAGATGTAAAAAAGCTGATTCTTAACAGGTCATATGAGGTGGTGGATGATAATGTATTTAAACAGATGTCAGATACCATAACGCCACAGGGCATAATGAGCATTGTGAAAAAGAATGACACGGTCATCCAGGATATTCTTGGTGGCAGGACATATATCATTCTTGAGAATTTACAGGACCCTGGAAATTTAGGTACCATACTCAGAACTGCAGAAGGAGCAGGGGTTGCCGGAATAATAATGAACAGGGGAACCGTGGATATATATAATCCGAAGGTTGTTCGTTCGACAATGGGGGCAATATTCAGAGTGCCTTTTGTATATGTTGATGATTTTGATAATGCAGTTAAGGATATGAAGCAACAGGGCATAAAAATATATGCTGCACATTTAGATGGGAAAACGACTTATTCTGATGCGGACTATACAAAGGCTTCTGCTTTTATGATTGGTAATGAGGGAAATGGTCTGACAGAGCAGGCAGCGGCTTTGGCCGATGAACTCATTATTATTCCAATGGCAGGAAAGGTTGAGTCGTTAAATGCAGCAAATGCAGCTACTATACTTATGTACGAAGCATTCAGACAAAAGGGTTTTAAATAATCTTTATCATAAAGAATAAAGGCTATCGCAAAAGCGGTAGCCTTTAGTTATGCATTTTATAATGTCTGGTTTATATGTAATTTAAATGTTTGAACTACGCAAGTTTATTGATTTCGTCCTGAACCATACATACCAAAACAATTGGAATAATAAATCCAAGAATCATATAAAGAACCTGATCGTCTTTCTGTGGATAGCCTCTTCTTGCTCTTATTGCATTAAGGTTTGCGTTGGCATTCATACCAAAAAGAAGGTATCCAACGTTACTAAGGAATAACGCTAATAAAAACTGTGCTATAACAGGCATATTACTTGACTGTCCTTCTCTGTCTAATGCTTCCATTGTCACATATGTCCAATAAATAGAGTAGATACCACATGTTACAATAGAAAGAAGAATTACAGTCACGATTTCGCGTCTGGTTAACATTTCCATTTTCCTCCATTTCTTAAAATATGCCAACATTATATAAATAACATTAGAATATGTCAATAGTTTTAATCTTGAGTTTCCGTACTTTTATCCACAAAGCCCCGTTTTCATAGTCATTGTCATAAACAACTTTCAAAAAATGTCCAAAATATAAGGAATCCTATTCCTTTTTGATGTATAATTTAA
>JBNRML010000171.1:0-4719 GCA_050309585.1 Lachnospiraceae bacterium | reverse complement strand
ATATTATACACAGTAAACTTATTACAACTTTTACATATTTATTAATTTTCATTCACCACCTTTTAAAAATAGGTTTTGGACCAACATCCAAAACCTATTTACATCATTATTCTTCAACTTCTACTTTTCTAATCTCTTTTGTTCTGATTTCCTTTGATATTTCATCAATAAACTGACTTAAATCCTTCTGTCCCTCATCTCCTAAATATCTGCTTCTTACTGAAACCTTTCCTTCTTCCTGTTCCTTCTGTCCAACAACAAGCATATATGGAACTCTGTTAAGTCTTGTTTCCCTAATCTTGAATCCAATTTTTTCGGATCTGTTATCAACAGTGCAACGGATTCCATTATTCTTAAGCTCTGCCTCTACCTTTTCAGCATATTCCTGATATTTTTCTGAAATAGGAAGAACACGTACCTGTTCCGGACAAAGCCATGTCGGGAATAAGCCTGCATATTTTTCAATAAGCCATGCAAGTGTTCTCTCATAGCATCCCATTGATGTTCTGTGGATAATGTAAGGTCTCACCTTATCACCGTTCTGGTCAATATAATACATATCAAACTGTTCTGCCAAAAGAGCATCCCACTGAATCGTAATCATTGTATCTTCTTTTCCGTAAACATTCTTTGCATTAATGTCAACCTTAGGTCCGTAGAATGCAGCTTCTCCCACATCCTCTGTAAATTCAACACCTAACTCCTGTAAAATATTTCTGATGTGACCTTCTGTCTCTTCCCATACTTCCGGATCACCAATATATTTTTCACGGTTTTCCGGATCCCATTTTGAAAGATGATATGTTACATCCTCCTCTACACCAAGAGTCTCAAGACAATATTTTGCAAGTGCAAGACAATCCTTAAACTCCTTAACCATCTGGTCAGGTCTGACAATCAAATGTCCCTCTGATATAGTGAACTGTCTTACTCTTGTAAGACCATGCATTTCCCCTGAATCCTCGTTTCTGAAAAGTGTAGATGTCTCACCATATCTGCATGGAAGGTCTCTGTAACTCTTCTGACTTGCTTTGTATACATAATACTGGAATGGACATGTCATAGGACGGAGGGCAAATACCTCATTATCCTTCTCTTCATCGCCCAAAACAAACATTCCATCCTTGTAATGATCCCAGTGACCTGAAATCTTATATAAATCAGATTTAGCCATTAAAGGAGTTTTTGTTCTCATATATCCACGTTTTTCTTCTTCGTCCTCAATCCATCTCTGTAAAGTACGAATGATAATTTCACCCTTAGGCATTATTAGAGGCAGTCCCTGACCAATTACATCAACAGTTGTAAATAATTCCATCTCTCTTCCAAGCTTGTTGTGGTCTCTCTTTTTGATATCCTCTAAGTATACAAGGTATTCGTCCAAATCTGCTTTCTTTGTAAATGCAGTTCCATAAATTCTTGTAAGCATCTTATTGTCAGAATTACCTCTCCAGTAAGCTCCAGAAGAAGAAATAAGTTTGACAGCTTTAAGAGCACCTGTCTTCATAAGGTGTGGTCCGGCACACAAATCAGTAAACTCACCCTGTTTATAGAAAGAAATTACTGCATCCTCCGGCAAATCCTTAATAAGTTCAACCTTATATGGCTCCTGTCTCTCTTCCATAAACTTAATGGCTTCTTCTCTTGGAAGTTCAAAACGTTCAAGGGGTTTATTTTCCTTAATGATTTTCTTAATCTCTGCTTCTAATTTATCCAAATCTTCCCTTGAAAATGGCTCATGTTCAAAGTCGTAATAAAAACCAGTATCTATCGATGGGCCAATTGCAAGCTTTGCATCCGGAAATACTCTCTTCACAGCCTCAGCAAGTACATGTGAAGCTGTGTGTCTGTATGCAGCCTTACCCTTTTCATCATTAAATGTAAGTATGCTCAGCTCACAATCTTCGTCAACAACTGTTCTTAAATCTACAACCTTACCATTTACTTCTCCGGCACATGCTGCTCTCGCAAGTCCTTCACTTATATCAGCCGCAATATCAATCACAGACATTGCCTGAGAATATTCTTTTACTGAACCATCTTTTAATGTAATCTTCATAATATCAATTCCTTTCCTTTTTAATTGTAATGTATTAAAAAATCCCTTACGGCCACAAAGCCATAAGGGACGATAATTCGCGGTTCCACCCTGATTGCACCCAAATAAAACATAGAGATGCCACTCATTGTGATTGTAACGTAATCAACGGACCGGATTGGGGTCACTCCGAGGTAGTTTTCAATAACACTCAGGTAAGATGCTCACACCTAACCATCTCTCTCTGAACCGTCTGCATTATTTACTCGTCTCATCATAGTATTACCTTATTTATTTTTTTAGAAGCAATATTGATTCTGTAACTGAATATAAGTATAACATCTAATAATATTTTGTCAAGGCTGGAAAACCTTATATTATTATATATTTCATTAGCACAATTCACAAGTGATTACCTCTTCAAGCATTCCTATCTTTGCCAGGTTATAATTCATCAAATATTTGCTCCTGTTTAACCCTACTTTCAATTGGTTAGTAGTACCTTTCCAACACTTTCCGTCTGTAATTAAGCAAAATGAAATACCCGCGTCAGCCAATGCTTCTTGCCTTTGAATATATGAATTAATTATCTCTTCAGGTTTCGAACCAGTATCATTAAAAAAATTCACTTCGATATTCATGCACTTTGTTTTATTCTCATTCATCAAAATAAAATCTGCTTTTCTATTAGCAATTACATCATTTTCAGAAAAATGACTATCAACATTTTTAAACTGCTTTTGTGTCAATACAGTAATATTATATTTTTTGCATATTTTTCGTATCATAGGCTCACATGCTAATTCAAATGCTTTTCCACCTCTGTTTTTTCTACCATTTGAATCAAGCCCAACTAATACTCCTACTATGTAATCTCTCACGCTTTTTTGTAAAAGATTTTGAAACAAAGATTTTAGTCCCATATCTTCAAAGAATTTATAATACCTCTTCACTTCTTCTTCGCATATTTTGTTTTTAAATTTTGTTCCATCAAAATTGAACACATCATAATCCTCACTGTCTATTTCTAAACCAATTACTTTCAGATTATTATTCTTTGTAACTTGTTCCCTCTCTTTTTTCGATAATGCAAATAAATACGGAAATACTTCTACCACACTTGGTAACTTTTCCAGTAACTCTTTAAATTTATCATAAAATATTTCATCATCACAATTTATCAAAACATCCATTGCATGAATCTCAATTGAGTACTTGTCGTAACCAGACACATTACCCCAATCCACATAATAATTGTATCCTCTATTTGTGTCCAAAAGTTTTTCTTCAAATTGCTTCGCTAATTGTATCTTATCCATTTCTAAATACATTTTTTTCCCTCTCTAATCTTCTCTTTGTTATCTGTAAATACTCTTCCACATTTTCTATTCCAATAAACTTGCATCCGTTACGCAATGCCTCTACCCCAGTTGTTCCAGAACCACAAAACGGATCAAATACCACATATCCTGGTTCTGTGGAGGCCTGAATGATTCTCTCAAGCAGATACTCTGGTTTTTGTGTCGGATGCTTTCCATCTATCTTTTCTGATTTCCTAGTCAAACTTCCTATCCAAACATCCTTCATTTGCTTACCATTATTCAGCTCTTTCATCTTTTCATAATTAAAAAAGTGTCTAGACATTTTATCATTCTTTTGAGCCCACAGAATTGTCTCAGTAGAATGCGTAAAGCATCGACACGCTAAGTTTGGTGGTGGATTTGTTTTTTGCCACGTTATATTGTTTATTATTTTGAAGCCCTCCTGCTCCAATGCCATTCCTATTGAATAAATATTGTGTAATGTACCAGATATCCAGATACTACCATTTGGCTTTAGTACTCTTTTGCATAACTTAATCCACTTTCTATTGAACTTATGTTTATCATCGATACTTGTCTCTTTTTTTCCAATCTTATCCCATGAGCCTTTATTTACAGAAACCATCTTTCCACCTTTACATGTAATCCCACCATTACTCAGAAAATATGGTGGATCTGCAAATATCATATCTACTGTTTCTTGAATCATTTTAGGCATTATTTTAAAAGTATCACCTAAAATCAGATTTACATTTTCTGTTTCATAGAACATAGAAACTTTCTTTTCAAACAAGTTATCCATTTATCTGCACTCCTAATAGTTGCATATAATTATTTCTTCGCCTTTTCGATTCTTTGCATCTGAATTAATAAACCTCTTCACTTGAACAACATCCATTCTATACCCCTTGTTACCATATAATTCATTTATCAATTCAGTATTATGATTTGTCAGCATGCAAAAACACCCTCTAGCTGTTAATTCATCAAACAATCTTGCTAAGCGTTCATGACTTTCCACATCAAATCCTTCTTTTGTATAAGATTCAAATGAAGTAGGATTAAGTGGTGCGTATGGACTATCCAAAAAAATAAAATCTCCTTTTTTTGCATCCGCACAAGCATTCTCAAAGTCTCCGCAAAGTATTGTAACCTTTTCTAAATATTCAGAAATCGACATTATTGTCCTTTCATTTATAGAAGCCGCCCTACTATTATTATATGGAACATTATATAAACCTTTTCCATTTACCCTATACAATCCATTAAAACAATGTTTATTTATAAAAACAAATAAAGCAGCCATTTCAACATCCATCTCTGACTTCATAAGTTTGTCATTATAATGCTCTCTTAAAC
>JBNRML010000170.1:0-23250 GCA_050309585.1 Lachnospiraceae bacterium | reverse complement strand
ATATTAAAGTTTCTTGAAATGATGATTAGAAAGGAGTAACTATATGGAAAGAAGAATAGTTAAGGTTATTTCGCTATGTATGTTTTTCTGTATATTGATTAATTGTTATGTATTTGTTAAGCCGGTTGATGTTTTAGCAACTCAGGATAGAACATCTTATTTCAGTAAAAACTATACACTAACAGGAAATCCGGTAGAAGATATTATAGCAGTTGCAATGGCACAAAAGGATAGAACGGGGGGGAGTTTGGGGTATACTGAAGCTTGGTGTGCGAACTTTGTAGGAGATTGTGCCAGCTTGGCAGGATTAGGTTCTGTAATACCCCGTAATGGATATTGTGGAAATCTTTATGAAAATATAAAGAAAGCGGGAGGGATAGAAGTAAATTCACCTCAAAGAGGAGATATTGTTTTTTATTATTGTACAGCAAGTTCTTGTCCGGGTTCTGGAAAACCATGGGTTCATGTTGGTATAATGACGGGTCCAAATTCATCAATAGAAGGTAATTCATCAGGTAAAGTTACATATAAATCTAGAATTTCATACACGGATATGAATGGACATACTTTTAATCATTCTGGAACTAATTTAGTCCAGGTAAAATACCTAAGACCTAATTATGGAAATACTACATCATATAATCCGCAGGGAAATATTGACAGCATTACAGGGGGACTTGGATGTGTAAATGTTTATGGCTGGGCATTTGACAGGGATAATATTTCACAATCTATATATGTAGATGTGTATATTGGTGGACCGGCTGGTTCGGGGGTTCCTTGCCATACCATTGTAGCAGACAAGCCAAGACCAGATGTTAATAATGCTTATGGGGTTGGAGATCATCATGGATTTTCAGACGTAATATATACAAGTCTTACGGGATTACAGAATGTATATATGTATGCCATAAATGTAGGTGGCGGAAATGATAATACGCTGCTTGGAGTTAATCAGGTGAATATTACCCCTGACACAGAAAAACCTAGAATTACAAAAGCGTACATAACGAATATTAGTCGAGATTCATATAGAGTTTGTGCAGAAGTGAGTGATAATGTTGGAGTGGATAGGGTAGCCGTAGCTACATGGACACAGTCTGGACAGACAGACATTATTTGGAGAAAAGCAAATAATAATGGTGCTGGAACGTATTATGTGGATATAAACAGGGCAGAACACTCTGAAACTATAAGCTGGTATTATAATAACCATATTTATGCATACGATTATTCTGGAAATAATGTGCCTGTGGTTTGTGATATGGATTACAGAATCACTTCAGATACCGGTAAAAATGTTCCAGAAGGGGAATACAGGATAGTAGCCGCAACAAATAATGATTACGGATTAGACATTTTGGATGGTTCAGTTGTGAATGGAACGAATGTTCAAATAAGGCAGAATATCGGTGATAGCGACCAGACATTTAATATCAATTATGTAGGAGACGGATTTTATAAGATAATTAGTAAAAAATCAGGATTAGCACTGGATGTTGACGGAGAGCGGTACCAATTAGGAACCAATGTGATGATGGGTGATTATCACGATGGAATGAACCAACAATGGATGTTAAAAAAACTCGATGATGGGGCATATTTAATTGTATCACGTTCGAATGGATTGGTAGTGGATTTTTATAAAGGTATATTTGAAGATGGAACAAATGTACTTGTATATGAAAAAAATAATGCTTACAACCAAAAATGGAAACTTAAAAGAGTGTTGAATGGCAGTATGGTTCAATCAAGTATCACAGAGGTGTATGAAAGTAATTATAAGCAGCAGGTTGATAAAATTAGTGTAACTGTTGATGGAAAAAAATTAGTAAAAGACGTGGATTATGAGATAGTTGCCCGTGATTTTAAAGGAAATGCTTATTATATTGTCAAGGGAATGGGTGATTACTGCGATAATGTTATTTTGACTTATCCTTTAAGTGAAGAAATAATCCCTCTTTCGTCTTCGTTAAAAGTAAACAATTCAGCAGTACGTCAGAATCTGACTGTAGGAAATAGTGTGGTATTAACAGCGACTGTATCAGGTGGAAAGGCTCCATATACATACCAATATGTAATGAAAAATGTTGATACGGGACAGACAATAATTCTTAAAGACTATTGTAGTGAAACAAGTTATACAGGTACCCTTACATCCAAGGGAAAGAAGGTTTTCAATGTGAATGTAAAGGATAATACAGGCAAGGTTGTAACAAGCAATCTTGTTATAGTAAATGTAAATCAGGTATTAAAAACTGTTCTTAAAGTAAATGGTGGTACGGGAATAATAAAAGTTGATAAAGGAAATTCTGTTTTACTTAAACCTACAGTAGTGGGCGGAGACGGAAAATATACATATCAATATGAAATGAATAATGTCACAACCGGGAAGGTTATCGTTCTTAAAAATTACAGTACAGATACAAGTTACAAAGGAAACATTACAACTACAGGAACAAAAGTATTTACTGTTAAAGTGAAGGATGGAACTGGCAAAATAGTCACATCCAATGAAGTTAAAGTAATTACTGAAAGTGTGGAAGCTATTAGTTGTAGTCTTAAGGTAAATGATGGAACGGGTACTTTGACACTCACAAAGGGGCAAAATGTAAAACTTGTACCAACGGCAAAAGGCGGAACGGGCAAATATACATATCAATATTTGATGAAGACCTCTTCAACCGGCAATTACACTATTCTTAAAGATTATAGCAGCGCAACAAGTTATACAGGACCACTAACAAGTGCCGGTACAAAAATATTTACTGTAAAGGTAAAAGATAGTTCTGGAAAGATAGTTGCATCAAATACAGTAACTGTAGCCGTGAAGGATTCTGTGCTCAAGTCAATGCTTAAAGTTAATGGAGGAACAGGAACAATATCAGTTAGCAAGGGGAATAATGTAAAACTTGTACCAACAGCCGTGGGAGGAACAGCACCATATACATATCAATATCTCATGAAAACGTCAACTACCGGAAGTGTAGTGCTTAAGGATTACAGCAGTGCGACAAGTTATACAGGACCATTAACTAGCGCCGGTACAAAAATATTTACAGTAAATGTAAAGGACAGCAAAGGAAAGGTAATTGCCACAAATTCGGTTACGGTTGTTGTTAAATAGTATATATCGGAAATTTACACATTATATAAGTGATATCTGAACAATTCAAATTTATAGGAGGGGAGTATATAAGAGGGTTAAATAGTGTTCATCATATTTCTTAATATGTTAAGAAATATGATGAAATAAAATGAACTAAGTGATGGGAATTAATAATATCGTTGTACGTATATTATAAATATTTTGGTATAAAAACAGGCAGTTATTACAAAAAAAACGGATATTTAATTTGGAGGATACGACTATGAAAAAGATATTGATGGCAATGTTGGTTTTAGTGTTATCTTTCTCTTTGATTTCCTGTGGAGAATCAAAAAAGGAAGAGACAAAAGAAGCAAAAGAGGATACTGGTAAACAACAAGAGGCTACTGATGAAAAGAATAGAGACGATATAGAATCAACTCTTAAATCATGTATTACAACTTATGAGATGGATTATGATGTTTTGATTCCTGATGGAGGCTCAGATATACGGATTGGCTGGAATTCAGAGGGAGCAGAAGGAGAGAATGCACCAAAAGAATTTATTAAGATTGTTAATGAGGCAATTGATTCTTTAAAAACTACGGATAGTAATGGTAATTACCCTAGTGCTACTATTAAGCGTAATAGTGATGGGACATATTCAATAAATGTTACACATGATAAGTAAAATTGAGGTTGGCTCTGAACAGATACAATAATTAATATATTTTTGTAATAATTGTTTGTTTTTATACCAAAATAGCCATCGTTGTAGATATGGTGAATGTATGTTATTTGAGTTTAACGTTTTTCAACACAAAATTCCAGAAGTACACCTATGTATTTCTGGAATTTTGTGTTTTTACAGTAAATGGAATTATCAAATTAAATACACATAAATTGTAACAGTTAAGCCCGTGCCATTCGCAAAAAGTGATTGATGTTTTTGCGGTAAGTTGTTAAAATGTTGTTGGGATATGTCGAAGACCATACGGTAGCAAAAGATTACCAAATGGCGGATTTTACAATAATGTATTATTATAAAAGGAATATTCTAAAATGGAAAAACATATATTTATTTCTTATTCAACTAAAAACAGTAATATAGCTGAAAATTTATGTGAATATCTTGAAGAGCGTGGACAGGCGTGTTTTATTGCACCCAGAAATATTCGGTCAGGACATGAATACGCTGAGGAAATTATCCTGGGAATAGACAACTGCCGTATGGTACTCCTTGTGCTGACTAATGATTCAAACAACTCACCACACGTATTGAGAGAAGTTGAGAGGGCGGTAAGTAAAAATATACCTATTATTGTATACAGGGTAGAGGATGTAAAGCTTACAAAGTCAATGGAATATTTTTTGATGACACATCAATGGTTAATTGCCGGACATGGTGATTTTGAAAAAATATATGAAGCAGTATCAAATTTCGATGCTTCCCAGGCTGTGTCCATGGGCGGTAAAAACACAGAAAAAAGAGCAAAATCAAAGTCAGTAATTTTATTTGCAGGGATAGGCATTGTGGTTCTGGCAACAGTCATATCCATAATATTTATCGAAGGAGTTTTTGGCTCAAAGGACAAGAGCGAAAAAAATGATAAGGATAAATATTACAATATCAGCAAAGATGACGACACTAATGATAATAGTAATTATGAAGATAACAGTAATAAAAACAGTAATAATAACAGTAATAACAGTGAAAATAACAAGGGAAATGATGGCAGTCAGACAGGTGGTGTTCAGGAAGATGGCAAATATGAGGTTGGGGACACCATTGTTCTTGGAAAATACCTTGGGGCTGATATTGAATGGAAGATATTAGACATATCAAAAGATGGTAAGGCCACAATAGTATCGGATAAAATTCTGACATTTAAGGCGTTTGACACTGCTGAGAGTGGCAAGAGGGATACGGACAAAAATGGGACATTTTATGATTATGGTGAACTCAGAAAACTAGAGGAAGAGAGCATAAAGGTTGAGTGCAGAGGAAATAATGACTGGGAACAATCAACATTAAGGGCCTGGTTAAACAGTGATAAGGACGTGGTTAGTTATGTTGGCGGGGCTCCCACATCTGCCGCAAGCTGCGATGGAAATAATGGTTACAACACAGAAAAAGGTTTCTTATGTGGATTTACCAAAGAGGAAAAGGATATAATTGTGGAAAAGGAACACAGTTATGAGCAGAGTGACTTTATGGGTGGAAAAGAAGTTGTGTGCAGTGACAAGATATATCTACCGTCAGCAGATGATTTAAAGCTGTTTGAGGAGGCTGGCGTTTCACTGTATGCACAGCCTACCGATGAAGCCGTGGAGCAGACTTCAGGTTCATTATATGCAGAGTATTCAGAAATATATAACCTCAAGGAATGGTTTTGGTGGGGAATTGGTAATCCAACAAGTCTTGGCGGGGATTTGTTAGACAGCAAAGGCATTTTCAGTGAGAGCACAGATGGAATATTGTTTACAACAGGTTATAATGAAAATGACAAACCATTTGCGGCAGCCAGTGTTTATGTGGCAGAATATGGTGTCAGACCTGTTATGAAAATTGATTTAATGAAGATAAAACAATAAAGATAATGGAGAGAAAGATATAAGTTATGAAGCTGAAAAATCTGGATAAATTCGAAAAAATTGTTATACAAATGCACAATAATCCTGATGCTGATTCCATAGGAACAGGATATGCAATATATAAATATTTGCAGGAGAAAGGAAAAAAAGTCAGATTAATCTACGGTGGAAAAAGAAAAATCACAAAGAGTAATATTTTGATTATGATTGATGAACTGAATATTCCCGTGGAACATGTAGAAAGTCTTGAAGAAAAGCCAGAACTTTTGCTTACAGTGGACTGTCAGTATGGAGAGGGAAATGTACAGAGATTTGAGGCTGAAAATATTGCAATGATAGATCATCACAATACAGGTAAAAAATCAGATGATATGTGTGAAATCAGAAGTCATCTTGTAAGCTGTGCCACCATAGCATATGATATGCTGAGGGAACAGGGATTTGATGTGAATAAGGATATTTCCGTGTCAACAGCTCTTTATTACGGGATGTATATGGACAGTAACAGTTTTTCGGAAATACGCCATCCCATTGAGAGGGATATGATTGACTTTTTGATATACGACAAACTCTTGCTTAATAAAATGTGCCACGCCAATTTTTCAAGGGAGGAGCTTGAGACGGCAGGCATTGCCATGTTAAGGTATAATTATGATGAAAAGAGGCGTTTTGCCATTATTAATTCAAAACCCTGTGATCCTAATATTCTGGGGGTTATTGGAGATATTATCCTTCAGGTTGATGCCATTGACGTAAGTATTATCTACAATGACTGCCAGGATGGTTATAAATTATCTGTGAGGAGCTGTGCCGTTGAGGTGGCAGCAAATGACCTGGCAATTTATCTGACAACCGGTATAGGAAATGGCGGAGGTCATATTGATAAGGCTGGAGGATATATCAATAAGAACCAGTTTCAGAAAAAATATGGGGACCTGGGAATAGATACCTACTTTTTTGACAAGGCCACCCAGTACTATGATTCATTTAAGGTAATCAGATATGAAGATGGACTGGGAGATATTACCGGTTTCAAAAAGTATCAGAAAAAGGATCATACTTATGGTTTTGTTAAATCAACAGATATATTCCCTGTGGGAACTGAGTGCAAAATAAGAAGTCTTGAGGGGGATGTTTTCATTACGGCCTCGGAGGATATTTACATTATGATAGGAATAAGGGGAAATGTATATCCTATAGAAAGAGTTACGTTTGAGGAAAAGTACACAGAGGGAAGTGCACCTTATGAGATGAATTTTGAATACATTCCAACAGTGATTAATATCATGGAAAACACGTTTCACAATATAATGCCTTATGCAAGGGAATGTTATTGCTATGACAAGTCAGTTCTTTTTGCGAAGAAACTGAACTGGAAGGCGAAGGTATTTTCAAAATGGGACTATGAGACGTATATGCTTGGTGATTTAGGGGACTATCTCTGCTATCCTGAAAATGATGTAGAAGACATATACATCACTAAACAGGATATTTTTGGGGAGATATATGAGGAGATACAGGAATAATTTTATTTGGATATCATTTTAATGAGAATAAGCTTTTGTCCTGTTTAAGGCCGGATGAGTAATGGAGCTTATTGTCAGAGGTTATGATAACAGCCTCTGTGTCCTCAAGGGATTCAATTAGCTTCAATCCATCCGTAAGACCTAGAATCAATACACTTGTACTTAAGGCGTCACCATCCATGGATTTATCGGAAATAATGGTGACGCTTAAAATTTCATTTTGTACGGGATATCCTGTATCCGTATCCAGAATGTGGTGGTAAAATTTTTCATCAATGGTGAATGAGCGCTCATATATTCCGGAGGTGACGATTGACTTGTCGGAAGTATTTATGGCTGCAATGATTTCCTCATTTTGTGAAAAAGGCTTTTTTATACCAATATTGTAGTTTGAAGAGTAAGGTTTACTGCCCAAGAGAAGGACATTTCCACCAAGATTAATCATTCCTTTTTTTACATTGACGGAACTTAAATATTCCTTAAGCTTATCTGCAATATAACCTTTGGCTGTTCCGCCTAAATCAATGGATACACCCGGTTTCCTGATATATACAGAAAAATCATCCCTATTTAATACCAGGTTTTCATAGCCTGTGGAAATCCTTGCAGTATCTATTTCTTCCTGTGAGGGAAGAGTGTATTTTTCAGGGGATTTAAGTGCTAAATCAAAATTCCATGTTTTGGTAAGTTTTCCTATTGTAATATCAAATTTGCCTTTTGACAGCTCTGAATAAGTAATGCTTTTTTCTATCAGATCAAAGGTATCGGGGTTCACAACAACAGGAAGACCTGTGCCGGCAGATGAATTTATTTTTGAGACATCGCTGTCCGAAATCTCCGTGCTAAATAGTTTTTCATACTTATCACATAGTTCGAAACATTCATCCATATATCGTTTGTCGTTTCCATATAGGGTGATTTGTATGACGGTATCAAAATAAAACCCTGTCTCAGTGTGCGGGTCCTGGTATTTTGAGCATGAAGGCAAAAAGCTTATCAGGGCAAAAAGACATAAAGCCATACAAAGTATTTTGTGTTTTTTTATTTGTTGCATTGCTTGTTTCATTCCTTGTTCTGCTTATATATTTGGCATTTTACCATAGTTTTATTTAAAATAACAGAATTGACATTACATTTATCCTAAAATATAATAAAACAAATGTAACTGTATAGTTGTTTATGAAAGCACCACACTTGTGTCATAGAGGAGTGGAAGGGATAACAAAATGATATCATATATAAAAGGAACAATATCTGAAATTGAACAGGATAAAATTGTTATTGAGTGCAATAATATGGGCTTTAATATATTTGTTACAAATAATGTTATTTCGGAGTCAAGGCTGGGTGAAGAAATACAGATTTACACATATATGAGTGTAAAAGAAGACGGAATAACCTTATTTGGATTTAAGACGAAGGATGAACTGAATATATTTAAGAAGATGATAACTGTAAGCGGAATAGGTCCGAAGGGGGCCATATCTATATTATCAACGCTAAATGTGTCAAAACTTAGAATTGCGATTATGTCAGATGATGCAAAGGCAATCTCAAAAGCACCGGGAATTGGGGCAAAAACAGCGTCTAAGCTTATATTGGAACTTAAGGATAAGATTGCTCCGGAGGCGATTACACCTGACAGAATAACCTCGGATGCTGTAGAGGCTAAGAGTGATGCAGATGAGGTTGCAGCCTTTGGTGATGCAGTTGATGCATTATGTGCATTGGGATATTCTTCTTCACAGTCATATCAGGCGGTAAAAAATGCAATGGCTGTATGTGGAGCAGAGGATGTCAGCAGGATTATAAAGCTCGCACTTAAGGAGATTGGTTGAAGATGCAAAACAGTGATAGAAGAATTATAAATACAGAGTTAAAAACTGAAGAGGCAAATTTTGAGAACAGCATAAGACCTAAGCTTTTGAAGGATTATATAGGGCAGAAAAAAGCAAAGGAAAATTTAAAAATATTTATTGATGCAGCAAAAAAACGTGGTGAATCACTGGATCACACATTGTTTTACGGACCGCCGGGACTGGGAAAGACCACACTTGCAGGAATTATTGCAAATGAAATGGGAGTGAATCTGAAAATTACTTCAGGGCCAGCCATAGAAAAGCCTGGGGATGTTGCGGCAATACTAAACAATCTGGGTGAGGGAGATGTTTTGTTCATCGACGAGATTCATCGTCTCAACAGACAGGTTGAAGAGGTTTTGTATACGGCCATGGAGGATTTCGCCATAGATATTATGATTGGAAAGGGGGCGTCTGCCAGGTCAATAAGAATTGATTTGCCAAGATTTACGCTGGTAGGTGCCACAACAAGGGCAGGGATGCTTTCAGCACCCTTAAGAGACAGGTTTGGTCTTATAAATAAGCTGGAGTTTTATACAAATGATGAGCTTGAACAGATTATTATGCGGTCAGCAGAGGTTTTAGAGGTTGAGATTGACAGTGCAGGAGCTAAGGAGCTTGCCAAGAGGTCAAGGGGGACCCCAAGACTTGCCAACAGATTGCTTAGAAGGGTCAGGGATTTTGCCCAGGTAAAATATGATGGTGTGATTACTCTTGAGGTGGCAAACGATACGTTGGATGTCCTTGAAGTGGACAAAATTGGTCTTGATAATGCAGACAGAACAATACTTCTCACCATTATAGAAAAGTTTGGTGGTGGTCCTGTTGGACTGGATACACTGGCTGCGTCAATTGGAGAGGATGCCGGAACCCTTGAGGATGTATATGAGCCATATTTATTGAAAAATGGTTTGATAAACAGAACGCCAAGGGGAAGAATGGTTACAGAGGCAGCCTATACCCATTTGGGGCTAAGTAACATTAATTAATACTTGTTTTTTGATGTAAATAAGTTATAATTATATGAAATAAACTACATATGTGGAAGGGAGAAAAAAATGTCTTCAAAGAACAATACAGAAGTGATTATTGATGGGAAGATTTTTACATTGAGTGGTTATGAGAGTGAAGAGTATCTTCAGAAGGTTGCCACATATATTAATAATAAGATTGCTGAGTTTAAGCAGGATGAGGGCTATAAAAGACAGAATATTGATGTGCAGAAGGCGTTGCTTGACTTAAATATTGCAGATGATTATTTTAAGGCAAAAAAACAGGCTGATGCCCTTGAGGCAGAGCTTGAGAGCAAGGATAAGCAGCTTTACGAGATTAAGCACGAGCTTATAGCAGCACAGATTAAGATTGAGACAGATGAAAAAGAACAGGCTGATTTAAAAAAACAGATTAGCGAGTTGCAGAAGGACATAATCAGGCTTGAAACAAGAATTGTTGAGATGAAGGAAAATAATACCCAGACATCTAAAAAGACAACAAAAAAGGATAAAACAGAAACAGTCTAAAATGATATAGCCGGACAATCATGGATTATGATGTTCGGCTGTTTCTAATAATAAAGAATAACAGGAAAGGTGGACATATGACGGAAGTGGAATTATTATCCCCGGCGGGCTCAATACAGACCCTTTACAGTGCAGTTAATGCAGGGGCAGATGCTATATATATAGGTGGACAGAAATTTGGGGCCAGGGCTTATGCGGAAAATCCGGACACAGAGGATTTTTTAAGAGGTATGGATTATGTTCATCTTCATAATAGAAAACTATATTTAACAGTAAACACCCTCCTGAAAAATAAGGAGCTTGAGGAGGAATTATATGAATATCTCCTGCCATTTTACAGAGAAGGATTAGATGCTGTTATTGTACAGGATTTAGGTGTGTTTAAGTTCATTAGGGAAAATTTTCCCGGAATGGACATACATGCCAGCACCCAGATGGGGATTTCATCAAAGTACAGTGCAGAGATGTTAAAAAATATGGGTGCATCAAGAGTGGTTACAGCAAGAGAGCTGTCACTTAAGGAAATCGAAACAATTCATAAAAGTGTAGATATTGAAATTGAGAGCTTTGTACACGGAGCGATGTGCTATTCCTATTCCGGAATGTGTCTTTTCAGCAGTATTGCTGGTGGAAGAAGTGGTAACAGGGGGAGATGTGCGGGACCTTGCAGACAGCCCTACGAAGTTTTTTCGGATGACAGGAGATTAAACAATAAAAACAGTCTCTATGCATTGAGCCTAAAGGATATGAATACCTTAACCATATTGCCGGAAATAATTAATGCAGGAGTGTATTCATTAAAGATAGAGGGTAGAATGAAGAGTCCTGAATATGCTGCGGGAGTGGTTTCTGTATACAGAAAATATCTGGACAGGCTCTTATCTTCGGACAAAGAATATTTTATTGAGAAACAGGATTTAAATAATCTTAATGGACTTTATAGCAGGAGTGGTTCAGGAAATGGATATTATAAGTGCCACAATTCTGAAAAAATGATAAGTTATGAAAAACCGGCATACAAAACTGAGGATACGGATTTTATTGATAAAATCAGGGAAGAATATTGTAATGGGGACTGTAAAATTAATATTGAGGGTGAAATATATTTAGAGCCTGAAAAAGAATCATTATTAAAATTAATGTATGATGATTTTGAGATAGAAGTTAAAGGTGAAAAGGTTGACAGGGCACTTAATCGTCCATTGGATGTCCAAAATGTGCAAAAGCAGCTTTATAAGACCGGAGATGTTCCGGTAAAATTTAGTAAATTAAATATAAATATTAATGGTGATATTTTTATGCCTGTTAAAGCAATAAATGAGTTGAGGCGGCAGGGGATAAATAAACTTCTTGACAAGATACTTGAGAGTTACAAAAGAGATATTAATTTAGGGAAAAATTCCGATGTGACAGCTGAGATTATAAAAAATTCACCTAGAGCAGCCACCAAAAAAAGTATATATTGTGGAATATTCAAGGAAGAACAGTTAAGGGTTGTATGTGAAAAAGATGAGGTGGCAGGAGTTTATATTTATACAGATGGTCTGACTGTTAAAAAGGCAGCTTCAATGATGGAAACAGCAAAAAATGCCGGAAAGGATTTTTATATTGGTCTTCCGGCTATATTCAGGGAAAAGGATATTTCATATTTTGAGAAATTAAAGGAATATGACATATATTATGAAGCAAAAGGTTTTGTGGCAAGAAATGTGGATGAGCTTGCATACGTTATTGCTTTGAATGACAAAGAACAAAACATGAGAGAAATCATTGCAGACGGCTCACTTTATCATTTTAATAATGAAGCATATAATGTTTTGATTGACAAAGGGTGTAAAAGAATCACACTGCCTTATGAATTGAACTATAAGGAGTTTTTTGATACTGTGGACGAATGCAGTGAGCTGATTGTATACGGACATATTCCACTTATGTATACATCCAATTGTGTACACAAAAACTATGAAAAATGTGATGGGATTTCAAAAATAATTACATTGAAAGACAGACTGGGCTATGAGTTTAGGGTGGAAAATTATTGTGATTTCTGTTATAACACTATTTATAACCATCTGCCTATGTCGTTACTGGGAGTGAGTCAAAAGGTAAATAAGCTTAATATTAATCATTTAAGGCTTAATTTTACCCTGGAGAGCGGAAAGGACACTAAGGTTATTCTTGATGGATTTATAAGAGCCTATTATTATGGTGAGGATGTCCGGGAATTGGAGAAATTTACAAGAGGACATTTTAACAGAGGAGTAGATTGATTTATGGCAGAATTTTATCTAAGTATTTCAAAATACATTTTTATTATTTTAATAGCATTTTTTACTTTGTTTAGTTTCATTGTTCTAACGGAAGGAAAAAAAGGAAGAAGAAAGGGAGCTTTATTTGTACAGTCAATGATGCTGTTTACCTTTCATCTTGCGGCATATATTAGCATTTTCATTAATACAAAGGATGCCACGGTTATTGTTTTTTACGGTGCACAGCTTATTTTCATGGTTATTTTCAGGGGACTTCATGATGTGTTTTATGAAAAGGACTATGACAAGGGACTGTTGAATAATGTATGTATGTTTTTGAGTATCAGCTTCGTCATGCTTACAAGGTTGTATTATGGAAAGGCAGTGAAGCAGTTTGTTATTGTTTGTGGGGCTTCGGTGATTGCACTGATTATACCTGTTATTGTAAAAAAATATAAGAGAATGCCAAATCTTACATATATTTACTGCTTTGCGGGAATTGCTTTTCTTGCAGTGGTTCTTGTTATTGGACAAATAACCGGAGGCGCGAAACTCTCCATAACGTTGGCAGGCTTTGCATTCCAGCCATCAGAATTTGTAAAAATATTATATGTTTTATTTATAGCAGCCCTGTTAAATAAGAGTACTAAATTTTTGCATGTAGCTGTCTCAGCTGTTTTTGCAGGAGTTCATGTCTTGATTCTGGTATTTTCTACAGACCTGGGTAGTGCATTGATTTTCTTTGTCGTGTACGTAATGATGGTTTATGCGGCAACCTGTAAATTGAGATATCTTCTTCTGGGTGGTACAAGCGGTGTTTTGGCCGCTATTATTGGATATAAACTCTTTGGTCATATTAGGATAAGGGTTGCAGCCTTTAAAAATCCCTGGGCATTTATTGAAACAGGCGGTTATCAGGTGGCACAGTCGCTGTTCGCAATTGGTACAGGTGGATTTTTGGGAATGGGACTTTACAAGGGAATGCCGAAGTCGGTTCCACTGGTTGAGCAGGATTTTATGTTCTCGGCTATTTCAGAAGAATTAGGTGGATTTTTTGGCATATGCCTTATTGTTTTATTCATTTCATGCTTTATATGCTTTATCAAGCTTTCTATGAAACAGGAAGTATTATTTTACAAGCTGACTGGTTTGGGATTGGCAGTAACCTATGCTGTACAGACCATACTTACAGTGGGAGGAGCAATAAAGTTTATTCCTTCAACGGGTGTTACCCTGCCATTGATAAGTTATGGTGGAAGTTCTGTTTTGTGTACAATGATTATGTTTGCCATTTTCCAGGGCTTGTCTTGTAAACATGCTGAAGATGAGAGGATAAAAGAAGAGGAAATGGCTATGGAGGCAGAGGATGGAAGAAAGAGAAAAGTCAAAAAAGAAAAAAAGAAACAAAAAAAATAATTCTAACAGCCCTATGCTGGTTATTACCTATTTATTCATTGGGATTTTTGCCTGCATGATATGGTACTATGTTGATTTTCAGGTTAATAAAAGTGCAAATATAATAAATAGTAATTACAATACCCGCCAGGAAATACTGGAGGAATCCATTATAAGGGGTAGTATTTTGAGTAATGATGGAAAAATCCTTGCAAAGACAGTAGTTGAAGCTAATGGTAATTCCAGAAGAGAGTATCCATATGGTACGTTATTTTCTCATTCAGTGGGTTTTTCAACACATGGAAAGACCGGGATTGAGCAGATTGCAAATTTTAAGCTTCTGACTTCTAATATTTCAATTGCAGAGATTGCTTCAGATGACATAAAAGGTGAGAAGCATTATGGTGACAATGTATTTACCAGTCTTGATGTAGAAGTTACAAAGGCTGCTTACAGTGCCATGGAGGATAATCAGGGAGCAGTTATTGCAATAGAGCCAACAACAGGAAAAATAGTTGCCATGGTGTCAAAACCTGATTTTGACCCAAATACCATAGACGATATTTATGATACCCTGGTCAGTGATAATTCAAATTCAAATCTGCTAAACAGGGCTACTAGTGGTCTTTATACACCGGGTTCAACCTTTAAGGTTTTTACCTTGCTGGAATATATACATGAAAATCCGAATTATGAAAATTATTCTTACAAATGCAAGGGAAGTATAGAACACAACGGAACAAAAATAAGCTGTGCAAACGGAAAATGGCATGGTAACGAGGATTTGCTTACTTCATTTGCAAATTCGTGCAACAGTTCTTTTGTTAATATTGGTTTGGGACTTGACCTTGACAGGTTTAAGGAATTGTGTGATTCACTTATGTTTAATTCAGACCTGCCACTGGAGATGTCATATAAGAGTTCAAATTTTGTGCTTAACAGTCAATCATCAGAGTTTGATATTATGCAGACGGCCATGGGACAGGGAAAGACACTGTGTACTCCTGCTCATCTGGCAATGGTTGCGGCTGCCGTGGCAAATGATGGTGTTCTTATGAAAACATATATGATTACAGAGGTTCAGAACCACAAGGGAATTATTGTCAGCAGTACAGTACCGGAAAAATATAAGACCTTATTGTCATCAGAAGATGCAAATACCCTCAAAAAATTTATGAGGGCGGTAGTTACAGATGGTACAGGAAGAAAATTAAATGTTGATGATTACACAGCATATGGTAAAACAGGAACAGCCCAGATAAATGACGGAAGTCAGTCAAATTCTCTTTTTATGGGGTATGCGGAAAAGGGAGATAAAAAGCTGGCAATATGTGTTGTTTTGGAAGACATGCCAGAGGGCTCAACACCGGCAGTTCCGGTGGCAAAAGAGGTATTTGATGCCTATTTTTCAGAATGATGATGTAACACAAATAAGTAATATTATGAATATTTTCATTTTAATTCACATTATTTATTGCATATATTATTTATTTAATGTATACTAAAGACAGTCTATGTTGACACACCATATATACAGGAGGAATTGCAATGATTGAAGCAACTAGCTGTGGCGGTGTGGTTATATTTCGAGGTAAGATACTGGTTTTATATAAGAATTATAAGAACAAGTATGAAGGCTGGGTCTTGCCGAAGGGAACTGTCGAGGAGGGAGAAGAGTATAATGAGACGGCACTTCGTGAAGTTAGAGAAGAGTCCGGTGTAAATGCGTCTATTATTAAATATATAGGTAAGAGCCAGTATTCTTTTAATACGCCACAGGATGTGGTTGATAAAAATGTTCACTGGTATTTGATGATGGCGGATAGCTATTACAGTAAACCACAACGTGAAGAATACTTTCTTGATTCGGGATATTATAAATTTTACGAGGCTTACCATCTTTTGAAGTTTGCAAATGAAAAACAGATACTGGAAAAGGCCTACAGTGAATATCTTGATTTGAAGAAAAACAATTTATGGGGAAACAAAAAATATTTTTAGTTTAAACACCTGCCGCAGCAGGTGTTATTTGTTATTTGAAATGGAGTGGTGAAATTGAATAAAGTGAATTACCAGAAAATGCTTGATAAAGAAATAGAGCAAATCCAGAAAAAAAATGAGGTTCCAAAGCTTTTACTGCATAGCTGCTGTGCACCCTGCAGCAGTTACTGCCTTATGTACCTTTCGGAATATTTTGAAATTACCGTGTTATACTATAATCCTAATATTTTTCCGGAAGAAGAATATTCATACAGAATACGGGAACAGGTTAGGTTAATTGAAAGTATGAATACAAAACATAAAGTGAGTTTTATACCTACTGAATACACCCCGGAGGATTTTTATGGAAAAGTGAAGGGGCACGAAAAGGACAAAGAGGGTGGAGAGAGATGTTTTATCTGCTATGAAATAAGATTGAGAGAGGCGGCAAAATATGCAAAAGATTGGGGATTTGACTATTTCACAACAACTCTTTCAATTAGTCCGTTAAAAAACGCTGAAAAATTGAATGAGATTGGTGGAAAATTATCGGATGAATACGGTGTGAAATATCTTTTTTCGGATTTTAAAAAGAGAGAAGGATATAAGCGTTCAGTGGAATTATCCAGGGAATATGATTTGTACAGACAGGATTATTGTGGTTGCGTGTTTTCAAAAGAAAACAGAGAATGAGATGAACAAGGGCTAAAAGTATTGAATATGATTTTTTTTTGTGATATATTAGTGATAATTTTAGTTTGAGAAAACAGGAGGAAGTGTCAATGAATCTTACACAGGGAATAGTATATTATCTTTTTTCTTTTATTTTGACAACATCATTTGTTCTATGCGGATGCTTTATTGGCGTCTCTTTGAGAAAAATGAAAAATGCCAGATTAGCCGCGGCGGAAGGCCAGGCAGAGGAAAAAGAGGGACTTGAATAGTCTATATACTTATGATATTTAAATATACGGGCAGAATGGAGATAATTTTATTATGGAAAAATATGGCGTAAATCAGTTGAGAAGAATGTTTTTGGAATTTTTTGAGAGCAAGGATCATTTAAAGATGAAGAGCTTTTCATTGGTTCCACATAATGATAACAGCTTGTTGTTAATAAATTCAGGTATGGCACCTTTAAAACCTTACTTTACAGGACAGGAGATTCCACCAAGAAGAAGAGTTACAACATGTCAGAAGTGTATCAGAACAGGTGATATTGAAAATATTGGTAAAACTGCAAGACATGGTACATTTTTTGAAATGCTTGGTAACTTCTCTTTCGGAGATTACTTTAAGACAGAGGCGATTCACTGGTCATGGGAATTCCTTACAGAAGTAGTTGGACTTGACGCAGATCGTCTTTATCCATCAGTATACGAAGAGGATGATGAGGCATTTGATATCTGGAATAAGGAAATGGGAATTTCTGCAGATAGAATTTTCAAATTTGGAAAAGGTGACAATTTCTGGGAGCACGGTGCAGGTCCTTGTGGCCCTTGTTCAGAGATTTATTATGACCGCGGAGAAAAATACGGCTGTGGTAAGCCGGAGTGTACGGTAGGCTGTGATTGTGACAGATATATGGAAATCTGGAACAATGTTTTCACTCAGTTTGAAAACGATGGAAATGGAAATTATGAAGAATTAAAACAGAAAAACATTGATACAGGTATGGGTCTTGAAAGACTTGCAAGTGTTGTTCAGGACGTGGATTCCATCTTTGATGTGGATACAATATTTGAACTGAGAAATGAAGTGTGTAAGCTGGCGAATGTGGAATACAAGGCAGAATATAAATCAGACGTATCAATTAGAATCATTACAGACCATATCCGTTCAGCAACATTTATGATTTCAGATGGTATTATGCCTTCAAATGAGGGAAGAGGCTATGTACTTAGAAGATTAATCAGAAGGGCAGCAAGACATGGCAGATTACTTGGAATAGTAGGTAAATTCCTGGCCAAATTAAGTGAGACAGTTATCAATGGTTCTAAGGATGGATATCCGGAACTTGATGAGAAAAAGGATATGATTTTCAAGGTTCTCACAGAGGAGGAAAATAAATTTAATAAGACCATTGACCAGGGATTAAGCATTTTGGCAGATATGCAGAAGGAAATGCAGGAAAACAATCAGACAGAATTATCCGGACAGAACGCATTTAAGCTCTATGACACATATGGATTTCCAATGGACCTTACAATGGAAATTCTTGAAGAAAAAGGATTTACAATTGATGTTGCCGGTTTTGATGAGGCGATGAAGATTCAGAAGGAGACCGCAAGAAATTCAAGGGCAAAAACAAATTATATGGGTGCGGACGTTACGGTTTATGAATCGATTGACCCTGCAATTACATCAGAATTTGTTGGTTATGACAAGTTGACACACGAGTCAGTTGTTTCTGTGCTTACTACAGAAACAGAATTAACACAGGCCGTTGCCGATGGTGATATTGCCACTATTATCGTAGATGAAACTCCGTTTTATGCTACAATGGGTGGTCAGGAAGCTGATAAGGGCATAATCTGTACAGAGGATGCAGAATTTGTTGTTAAAGATACAATTAAGCTTTTAGGTGGCAAGGTTGGACATGTTGGTCAGGTCACTAAGGGCATGTTCAAGGTTGGTGACAAAGTAACCCTTAAGGTTAATGAAGAAATTAGGAATAATACGGCAAAGAACCACAGTGCTACCCACCTGTTACAGAAGGCACTTAGAATTGTTTTGGGAAATCATGTTGAGCAGGCAGGTTCGTTAGTTAATGAAAATCATTTAAGATTTGACTTTACACATTTTCAGGCCCTTACTCAGGAAGAATTAGATAAAGTCGAGAAGCTTGTTAACGAAAAGATTTCTGAGCAGCTTCCGGTTGTAACACAGGTAATGACCATAGAAGAGGCTAAAAAGACTGGTGCGATGGCGTTATTTGGAGAGAAGTATGGTGAAAAGGTTCGCGTGGTAAATATGAGCGACTTCTCCATTGAATTCTGTGGTGGTACTCATGTTAAGAATACAGGTTCAATTACATTGTTTAAGATTGTGTCTGAATCAGGTGTTGCGGCAGGAGTTAGAAGAATTGAGGCTCTTACAGGAAATGCAGTATTAGATTACTACAAGAATATTGAAGCTAAATTAAATGAGGCATCAAAGGTGGCAAAGACTGAGCCGTCTAAGCTGGTTTCCAGAATAGAAGGACTTTTGGATGAGATTAAGACCTTACACAGTGAAAATGAAAGCCTTAAGAGCAAGCTTGCAAATAACTCGCTTGGAGATGTTATGAGCCAGGTTGTTGAGATAAATGGTGTACAGCTTATTGCAACAAAAGTTGACAATGTTGATATGAATGGTCTTAGAAATCTCGGTGACAGCATTAAGGAAAAGCTTCAGTGCGGAGTGGTAGTTCTTTGTTCGGCTCAGGGGGCAGACAAGGTAAATCTCCTTGCAATGGCAACAGACGAGGCTGTTGCAAAGGGTGTAAATGCCGGTAATATTATTAAGACAATCGCACCTATGGTAGGTGGCGGTGGCGGTGGTCGCCCTAATATGGCGCAGGCTGGCGGAAAGAATCCGGCTGGAATAGATGAGGCATTGGCTAAGGTAAAGGAATGTATTTAGTATTATCCTTAACTTTAACCATTCTTTGGATAAAAAAATGTTGACGTATAAAATTTTTATGCTATAATATGTCTAGTGCAAAAAAAATACCCAAACAGTTGTATTATGCACAATTACACAACTGGAGGGAGGTTAGGTGTGAGACTATGTCAAATGTAATCGTTAAAGAAAACGAATCTTTAGATAGTGCTTTACGCAGATTCAAAAGAAACTGTGCAAAGGCTGGTATCCAGCAGGAAATTCGTAAGAGAGAGCATTACGAAAAGCCAAGCGTAAAGCGTAAGAAAAAATCTGAAGCGGCTAGAAAGCGTAAATATAATTAATCATTGATTGGTATACCCGTGAGCTTCACGGGTATATTTTTTTTGCCAAGACATATAATAGTTAATAATGTTGATGAGACTAATAATAAATGAATAATGTAGAAAATATTATTTCATCAATGAATGCGGGGAAGTCCTTTGTTACAATTACGGGCAAAAATGAAATATTCATTGAAAATTTCACTAGGCTGATTGATTATAACGAGGATAAAATTATAATTCAAAATAAAGAATATAAGATATTTATTACGGGAAAAAAACTTAAAATCGAGTATTTTAACGCAGATGATATGTTTATCAGGGGAATGATAAGCAACATTGAATATTTATAGACAATTTGAACTAAGTGTGAAATGAGGGTGAAAACATAAAAATTTCGCTTTTTTATTTAAAGGGCTATTGTACATATGAATTTATTGGACAGCATCCTTTGAGATTTATCAATATTTGTAAAAACAAACAGATTGTAATGACTGAAATTAATGCTTTTACAGATAAAGTGGTCTTTAACGGGCTTTTGGAAGATGAAAAAAGTCTTTCCATCATTAGTGATAAATGTATGGGAAGACTCCGAAAAACTAATACTAAAGGTGTTCCCGTATTAATGAATTATTTTTTTCAGCATATTTCATTTTTTGCAGGGATAGGCTTATATGTTTTTATGGTGGCAATAATGTCAAGATTTGTGTGGAGAATAAATCTTCAGGAAATTAATTATCATAAGATGGGGGAATTAAGTGATGCTTTGGCGTTATCGGGAATTAAAAAATATGCATTGATTTCTGATATAGACTGTGAGAAGGCAGAGCACCTTGTGAGGGAAAAATTCGATGATATAATATGGGTTTCCATTGAGAAAAAAGGTTGTGAAATAAAGGTTTATATAAAAGAAAAATTGGATACAGATATTGCAAAAGAAGATAACAATCCGTATAATATTATAAGCAATGTTGAAGGAAAAGTTGAGTCAATAGTTACCAGAAGAGGAAAAGCTCTTGTAAAAGCCGGTGATATGATTACGGATGGCCAGGTGCTCGTAAGTGGAGTTATTGAGCTTACAGGTGATGACGGAGAGGTGTTTGACTACAGATTTGTAAATGGTGATGCAGATATATATGTGTCATATGAAAAGGAGTACTATTCTGAATTTTATCTGGAAGGTGATAAGGCTGATGAGCAGGGGATTATGGCTGAAAAAGAACATAGAAGAGCCTTTTTGGAAAATGAAATAAAGGAATATGTTTCCTATCTTAATAACAGAGGTATTGATGTATTAAATAACGGGATAGAAATATATGAGGAAGAAAATAAAATTGTTGCAAGAGGCAAGGTTTTGCTTTTGGGAAAAATTCTCAATAAGCAAAGGATAAATGAGGCAGAATACATAGATAAATTGAATGTTGAAAGGACAAAATATGAGTGTGATTGAAAGTATAATGGATATTCCTGTCCAGTATGAAACAGAGATATTTGGGCAGTTTGATTATAATATCAAAAAAATAGAAAAGACTTTGCATGTCACTATTATTGCCAGAGGAGCGGAGCTTAAGATAATAGGTGGGGAATATAATGTGGCAAGGGCTGTAAGTGTAATTAATTCATTATGTGAATCTGCAAAAAAGGGAAACCAGATTACGGAGCAGGTGGTAAATTATGCCATATCACTAGCTTTTGATGACAAGGCGGAATCGCTGTCTGAGTTGGATGAGAGTATTATCTGCAGAACCATAAATGGTAAGCCTGTAAAACCTAAAACTCACGGACAGAAAAAATATACTGATATGATTAAGAATAAAATGATTACCTTTGGAATCGGTCCTGCTGGAACAGGTAAAACATATCTTGCGATGGCAATGGCAATAACGGCCTTTAAGAATAATGAGGTTGGAAGAATTATTCTTACCCGCCCTGCCATCGAAGCAGGTGAAAATCTTGGTTTTTTGCCTGGAGATTTGCAGAGCAAGGTGGATCCATATTTAAGACCGCTTTATGATGCGCTTTATCAGATAATGGGTGCAGAGTCATATATTCATAATTCTGAAAAAGGTCTGATAGAGGTTGCACCACTGGCATACATGCGAGGCAGAACACTTGACAATGCATTTATTATATTGGACGAGGCACAGAATACTACGCCGGCTCAGATGAAAATGTTTCTTACACGTATAGGATTTGGTTCCAAGGCAGTAATAACAGGAGATCTTACTCAGAAGGATTTAAAGCCGGGAACCCAGAGTGGCCTTGATGTGGCAATGAAGGTTCTTTCAAAGGTTGATGACATAGCATTTATGAAGCTGACTAATGAGGATGTGGTACGTCATCCGTTAGTTCAGAAAATAGTAAAGGCTTACGAGGAATATGAAAGTACATTGAGTAGCAAAAATAAAGCAAAATCTGATAATAAAACAGACAGAAAGAAAAACTAAATTGTGACGGAATGGAGACCAATTATGAAATTTCTAAAGAAATATATTAATGAAGTATTAAAGATTATAGTTCTGTTAATATCTTTTGGTGCCGTATTCTGGATTTCAAAGACGAAAATTGAAGGAAAGGAGCTATGGCTATACGAGAGAAAATCAATTTTGCTTTTGATTAGTTTTGTGTATTTATTTTTTTGTTTTTCAACCTTCTTTGGAGTGAAAAAAAATTCAGGTGTTGTAGGAATGATATTAGGTGTTATTGTTCCTTTGACCATAGGAATTGGCATATCATATTTACCTGAAGAAAAAATATATCTCTTTCCGATTTTATTGCCAATTGTGTGGATATTGATGGAGAGTGATATAACAACTGCATATTTATACCAGATTTTCATACTTGTTTTTTATTACTTTTCAGGTTTTGTTTCGTTGGAGTTATCGTTATTTATTATTGTCTATTTTGGGGTGGCATTTTTCCTGCAAAACAGGGTAAAAAATAAAGGTATCTTTGGGTATATGCTGTTTATGAGTTTGGCGGCCTATCTTATTCTGGCAATAAATTACAGTTATTTTGTGTGTGAAAAAGTAATTTGGAAGAAGGTGCTTTTGGGTATTATTCCGGTATTTGTATCTATTATTCCTCTATATTTCAAGAACATACTTATATA
>JBNRML010000169.1:0-10187 GCA_050309585.1 Lachnospiraceae bacterium | reverse complement strand
GTTTAATATAGGAATTAATATAGTTATATTTTTCGTAAAAATCACAAAAAATAACACTTGATTTATTTTTGTTTTGGTGTTATATCTGTAATAGAACAAGACAAATAATAGTCAGGAGGTTGAGATTATGAATATTAATAAATTTACACAGAAATCCATTGAGGCAGTTCAGATGTGCGAAAAGGCAGCTTATGAATTTGGAAATCAGGAAATGGACCAGGAACATTTACTTTACAGCATGTTAAGTATTGAAGACAGCCTGATTGTTAAATTACTTGAGAAAATGGACATCAATGTTGAATATTTCAAGGGAAGAGTTGTCGATGCACTGAACAAAAAAGTAAAAGTTCAGGGCGGTGATTTGAGAGTAAGCAATGAATTAAATCAGGTTCTGGTTAATGCAGAAGATGAGTCAAAGTCAATGGGAGATGAATATGTATCTATTGAACATTTGTTTTTGGCACTTATTAAATACCAGAATAAAGCAATGAAAGAAATTTTTAAAGAGTTTGGCATAAACAAGGAAAGATTTTTGCAGGCTCTTGTAACGGTTAGAGGAAATCAGAGAGTGGTTTCAGATAATCCGGAGGCTACCTACGATACATTGAATAAATATGCCATCGACTTAGTTGATAAGGCAAAATCACAGAAGTTAGACCCTGTTATTGGCAGGGATTCAGAGATTAGAAATGTGATTCGTATACTTTCAAGAAAGACGAAAAATAATCCTGTTCTTATTGGTGAACCCGGAGTAGGTAAGACAGCAGCAGTTGAAGGTCTTGCACAGAGGATTGTAAGGGGGGATGTGCCGCAGGGACTTAAGGATAAAAAAATATTTGCTCTTGATATGGGAGCTTTGGTAGCAGGTGCAAAATACAGAGGAGAATTCGAGGAAAGGCTTAAGGCAGTTTTAAATGAGGTAAAGAATAGTGATGGCAGAATTATATTATTTATAGATGAACTTCATACCATAGTCGGAGCAGGAAAATCTGACGGAGCCATGGATGCGGGAAATATGCTTAAGCCTATGCTTGCCAGAGGTGAGCTTCACTGTATAGGTGCCACCACATTAGATGAATACAGGAAATATATAGAAAAGGACCCTGCGCTTGAAAGAAGATTCCAGCCGGTTATGGTAGATGAACCTACGGTTGAGGATACAATTTCTATTTTAAGAGGGTTGAAGGAGAGGTATGAGGTATATCATGGAGTGAAAATTACAGACTCGGCATTGGTGAGTGCCGTAACACTTTCAGACAGATATATTTCAGACAGGTTTTTACCTGATAAGGCTATTGACCTTGTGGATGAAGCCTGTGCACTTATAAAAACAGAACTGGATTCCCTGCCAACAGAGCTTGATGAGATGAAACGTAAAGTAATGCAGATGGAAATTGAGGAAACTGCATTGAAAAAAGAGGAAGACAGATTAAGCAAAGAAAGACTGGAGGCTTTACAAAAGGAACTGGCAGAATTAAGGGATGAATTCAAAAATTCCATGGCAAAATGGGAAAATGAAAAGGCAAGTGTGGATAATCTGTCGAAGATTAGAGAGCAGATAGAGGATGTAAATAACCAGATAGAGATGGCTGAAAGAAAATACGATTTAGAGACAGTGGCAAAGCTCAAGTATGGTGTGTTGCCAAATCTCAATAAATCATTGGAGCAGGAAGAGGAAAAGGTGAAAAGTCAGGAACTCAGCCTTGTTCATGAAGCAGTTACAGAGGAAGAGATTGCAAAAATAGTGTCAAGGTGGACACAGATTCCGGTGGCAAAGCTTACGGAATCAGAGAAAAATAAGACATTGCATCTTGATGATGAGCTTCATAAAAGAGTGGTTGGGCAGGATGAGGCTGTAAAAAAGGTAACTGAGGCAATTATCCGTTCAAAGGCAGGAATAAAAGACCCTTCAAAACCTATTGGTTCATTTTTGTTCCTCGGTCCAACTGGTGTTGGAAAGACAGAACTTGCAAAATCCCTTGCCGAAAATCTTTTTGATAAGGAAGATAATATTATTAGAATTGATATGAGTGAATATATGGAAAAGCATTCAGTGTCAAGACTTGTCGGAGCTCCTCCGGGATATGTAGGATATGATGAGGGTGGACAGCTCACTGAGGCTGTCAGAAGAAAGCCTTACAGTGTTGTGTTGTTTGATGAAATTGAAAAAGCCCATCCGGATGTCTTTAATATATTGTTGCAGGTTTTAGATGATGGACGTATTACTGATTCCCAGGGAAGAACAGTTGATTTTAAAAATACAATTCTGATAATGACCTCAAATCTTGGTTCATCATATTTGCTGGATGGAATAAACGATGCAGGAGAGATAGATGAAGCTGCAAGAGAAATGGTGCTCAGCGAGGTTAAGAAACATTTTAGACCTGAATTTATTAACCGACTTGATGAGATGATTTTGTTTAAGCCACTTACAAAAGAGAATATATCGGGAATTATAGATATATTGCTTAATAATTTGAATAACAGATTAGCTGACAGGGAAATAAAAATTTCTCTGTCCACTGAAGGAAAAGAATTTATTATGGACAATGGTTATGACCCTGTTTATGGTGCAAGACCACTTAAGAGATATCTTCAGACAAATGTTGAAACTCTTGTGGCAAGAAACATTCTTCAGGGTGATTTGAATATGGGAGATGAGATTTTAATTACTGTAAGAAATGGTGAACTTGCAGCAGAAAAAGTATAAAAGTTAACTTAACTACAATTAAGTATTAATTTTGATTAAGTATTAAATATAATTAAGTATAAAAAATAGACAACAGGTGATAATTATTATTAGATACATTACGTTTATTATAAGAGAGGGATTCTTTATGAGTGGAGTTGGTTATATAATATTATCGTCTGTTGTTTCTATTATATATCTTTTTTTGTTGACAAAATTAATGGGATATCGCCAGTTATCAGAATTGAGTATGTTCGATTACATTATAGGAATTTCCATTGGTTCTATCGCGGCAGAAATGTCCACGAATTTGGAATCAAATTTTTTTTATCCATTAATTGCCATGTCTATTTATGCTATTATTTCAATTTTTCTTTCTTTTGTAAGTGAGAAATCCTACAGAGCCAGAATGGTAATAAATGGAAGACCTGTATTTCTTATAGAAGAAGGAAGAATTCTGGATAAAAATCTCAGAAAATCGAAAATTGATATTTCAGAGTTTGTGACCCAGTGCAGAATTAATGGATATTTTGATTTGTCCAAAATAAGATATGCGATCTTAGAGGGAAATGGAAAAATAAGCTTTATGCCCTATACAGAGGCAAGAGCGTTGGAAGTAGGCGATGTTACAAAGGAGCCTTCGAAGGAAGAGGTACCGATAAACATTGTTATTGATGGCAAAATAATTGATAGGAACCTAAAAGCAATGGGCAAAAATGAAAAGTGGCTTATGAAACAGCTTAGTGAAAATAATGTGGAATTACATGAAGTTATTCTTGCCACTGTTGACAAACAGGATGAATGCAAAATATTCAAAAAATCTGTCCGTGACAATAAAGAACAGTATGATTTATAGGGAATATGATAAATGTTATCAAATTTTCACTTGAATAATTGTAATATATGTGATAAAATTTTAGCAATTGAGTGTTTATACTCGTGTTAAGGAGGTGCAAAAGGTGTTAAATACAGTTATTAATATAGTATTCGTTGTTGTTTGTATTGCATTGACAATTGTCGTATTGATGCAGGAAGGAAAGTCAGCAGGACTTACAGGTTCTATCAGTGGTATGGCTGATACTTACTGGGGAAAGAACAAGGGACGTTCTATGGAAGGAACTTTGAAGAAGGTAACAGTGTTATTGGCAGTTTTATTTATTGTGTTGGCTGCATTGATGAATTCAAAGTTTATTTAATTTTTGGTTACAACCCTGAATACTAATGATGGTATTCAGGGTTTTTTTGTGGTATAATATATAAAATACAGATGGGTCTGGCTATTTGCTTTTGAGTGAAAAACAAATAGCTATTTATGGCAGAATAGAAACTACGTTAGCAGTTTTTATTCGCCTATTCGCGACAGGGCGCGCAGAAATGGAGAAGGCTATGGAGAAGGAATTATTTGAAGAAAGAAAAAAGATTATACTTGATATTATTGATTCAGAGGCCTATGTTCCAATGAAGATAAAGGAACTGGCAATTATTTTAAATGTCCCGAAGGAGGAACGTGGTGAATTGGAAGAGGTTCTCAATGAACTTGTAGCCTTGGGAAAAATAAGTGTATCTAAAAAGGGAAAATATGGAAAACCAAGTGGCAACATATTTTTGGGAAAATATGAGGGAAACCAGAGAGGTTTTGGCTTTGTCACTATTGAGGGACAGGATGATGATATTTTTATTCCCGAAAATGCCACAAATGGTGCTCTGCATGGAGATACTGTGCAGGTGGTATTGAGGTCATCGAAGACAGGTAAGAGAAGAGAAGGGGAGATAATTAAGGTTTTAGAGCATGCCAATGAAGAGGTTGTGGGACTTTTTCAGAAGTCGAAGAATTTTGGTTTTGTTATTCCGGATAATACAAGAATATCAAAGGATATTTTTATTCCGGCAGAAAAAATCAAAGGGGCTGTTACAGGCCACAAGGTTGTTGTGAGGATTACAAATTATGGTGAAAATGGCAAGAAGCCAGAAGGTGTGATAAAGGAGATTATTGGTCATATTAATGATCCTGGTACAGACATTATGTCTGTGGTTAAAAGTATGAATATTCCTATGGAATATCCAGACGAGGTTATGAAGCAGGTGGAATTAATTCCAGATGAGGTTTCGACTAAGGAAATGGCTGGCAGACTTGATTTGAGAGATGTAATGATGGTTACTATTGACGGAGAGGATGCAAAGGATTTAGATGATGCTGTTTCTCTTTCTTATGAGAATGGACGATATAAGCTGGGCGTTCATATTGCGGATGTGTCTAATTATGTTACTGAGAATTCTCCTCTTGATAAGGAGGCCATTAAGAGAGGAACCAGTGTATATCTGGTCGACAGAGTTATTCCAATGCTTCCTCATAAATTGTCAAATGGTATATGTTCATTAAATGCAAATGTGGACAGACTGGCACTAAGCTGCATTATGGAAATTGATGAAAAAGGAAATGTTGTAGGACATAAAATTGCAGAGACTGTAGTAAATATAAATAAGAGAATGGACTACACAACTGTTAATAAAATTCTTGAATTTAATGATGAGGAAGCCATAAAGGAAAATGAGGAATTAGTTCCTATGTTCAGAAAAATGAATGAGCTTGCCCTTATCCTGAGAGAAAAGAGACACAAAAGAGGTTCAATTGACTTTGATTTTCCAGAGAGTAAGATTATTTTGGATGAAAAGGGTGTTCCAATAGAAATAAAGCCTTACGAGAGAAACCTCGCTACAAAGCTTATTGAAGATTTTATGCTTATAGCAAATGAAACTGTGGCAGAGGATTTCTTCTGGCAGGAACTGCCGTTTGTATATAGAACCCATGACAATCCTGACCCTGAAAAAATGCTTAAATTAAGCCTGTTTATCAGCAATTTCGGATACGGAATTAAGACAACACAGGAGGAGATTCATCCAAAGGAACTTCAGAAGCTTTTGGAAAAGATTGCGGGTACGGAGGAGGAAACTCTGATTAGCAGACTTACGCTTCGTTCAATGAAACAGGCAAAATATACAACTGTAAGCTCAGGACATTTTGGACTTGCAACTAAGTACTATTGTCACTTTACTTCTCCAATCAGAAGATATCCTGATTTGCAGATTCACAGAATAATTAAGGAGAATTTGAGAAGTGGTTTGTCTGAGAAGAGAATAAAGCACTATAATTCTATTTTGCCGATGATAGCAGACCAGAGCAGTATGGCAGAGAGAAGAGCTGATGAGGCAGAAAGAGATACAGAAAAAATCAAGAAGGTTCAATATATGGAAAAACATATTGGAGAGGTATTTGAAGGTGTTGTTTCTTCTATTACTAACTGGGGTATGTATGTGGAACTTCCAAATACCATTGAAGGTATGGTTAGAATTGCGGACATACATGATGATTACTATTATTATGATGAGGAAAAATATGAGCTTGTAGGTGAGGCTACCAAAAAAACATTTAAGCTGGGGCAAAAGGTTATGGTAGAGGTGCTGAAGACAGACCGACTGCAGAGACAGATAGATTTTGGCATCTACGATGAAGAGGAAGATATGGAGGAAAATCCTGAAAAAGTGGAAATAGAATAAAATGAGTAAAGAATCAACAAAATTAATTGCAAATAATAAAAAGGCTTTTCATGATTATTTTATTGAAGATAAGTATGAAGCGGGAATTGTTCTGCATGGAACAGAGGTTAAATCATTGCGTATGGGCAAATGCAGCATAAAGGAATCTTTTGTTAGAGTGGAAAATGGCGAGGTTTTTATTTACAATATGCACATCAGCCCATACGAAAAAGGAAATATTTTTAATAAGGACCCTTTGAGAGTTAAAAAGCTTATGCTTCATTCCCATGAAATAAATAAAATTGCCGGGAAGATGGCGGAGAAGGGGTATACATTAGTGCCGTTACAGGTTTATTTCAAGGGGAGTCTGGTTAAGGTTGAAATTGCATTGGCTAAGGGCAAGAAGCTTTATGACAAGAGACAGGATATTGCCAAAAAGGATCAGAGAAGAGAAGCTGAAAAGGAATTCAAGGTAAGAAATTTATATTAAAATAAGGGAAGTGTTTGCATGTTTGACAAGACACAGGTAGGTAATCAGGAATTATTTAATAAAGAATATGGAATTGTATTTGCCGGTGGAGGTGCTAAGGGAGCATATCAGGCTGGGGCGATAAGGGCTTTGACAGAGTGCGGGCTGACAGAATGTATTAAGTTTGCTTCAGGCTCCAGTATCGGTGCCATTAATATGTGTCTGCTTTCACAAAAGAAAGCTAATTTGGGATGGGATTTATGGAAAAAAATAAAGCCTCTTGATGTCATAGATATTGAAGAAGAGCTTATTGACGGAAAAGAGGGCTTCAGCAGTAGAAAAGGCCTGATTGAATTATTGAATAAGTCAATTGATTTTAGTAAAATACAGTTTGGGGATATTGTCTATTATGCTTCTTTGTCAGAAATTACCGGCAATGGATCTGAATATTTAAGTACATATATGGAAATAAATAATTTAAGCAAGGAAGATATTCTAAATGTTATTCTTGCTTCCAGTGCCTTGCCAATTATTTATGAGCCTGTAAGAATAGGCAATAAATTATATAAAGACGGCGGACTTACTGATAACCTGCCTGTTGAACCGTTATACAACAGGGGAGTCAGAGACTTTATTGTCGTATATCTTTCTGATAAAAAGAAGATAAATTATTCTAAATATCCTAATGCAAATTTCATAGAAATCAGACCGAGTATGGATTTGGGAAACTTGCTTGATGGAACTTTGAATTTCAACAAAAATGATATTAATTTCAGACTTAATCTTGGTTATTTCGATACAATGAGGTGTCTTAAATACTATGACACTGACATTTCCAGAGCTAAGGGATTTGAAGACTTTATATCGGCTTTGGAAAGTGATGACCATAAAATCATTGAGACAAATCTTATGATAGAGGACAATGAGAGAAGAATACAGAACAGGGTCAATAAAATGGAGAATATTGTGAAAAAATATGATATTAATTTTTGATTTTGTTGACATAATTAATTTGATATGTTAGTATACCAATTACACTCGTTTGTGATTACAGATAACCTATAGAGATATCTCGGGGTTGTACTGGTTTCGACGGGGTTTTTGAAGTTAGGATAGCCACTCGTGGACTAGGACCACGTTAAAACTTAGAAAATTAAAAATAAACGCAAACGATAATTTAGCGTACGCTGCCTAGTGGCAGCTGTCGACCAAAAGTTAGCTCGTGGCTTTTGAGTTCGGCATCAAACCAGCGGGGAACTCTTTTTTCAAAGCTTTGAGATTAAAGAAGAATTTATGAAGCTACTGAAGAAGTAAGCCTGTCAATGGGTGTGCTTTGGAGGGAATGTTAAAATATTGACTGCGGTGGGAGAAGTCTTAGTGGATGAGATTTCGGACAGGGGTTCGATTCCCCTCAGCTCCATTAGTGAGAAAGCCCGAAAATGCTTTGTTTTCGGGCTTTTTGAGTGTAAATTATACTTTCGAATTATCTGTTTTGATTTACAGGTCTAACGCTTTTTTCTCGCATTATGTGCAATACAATAATAAGTATGAATATTTGACAATATCAAATTCATATGATATCTTAGTGAAGATATTTTATGCGATGTAAAATATATATTTAGAATATGTACTCTCGGAAAGTCATATGCAAAAAAGATTCCGAGAGTAAATAAAGTTTAATATGGAGGGTTAAAATGAGAAAATTCAAGAAAATTGCTGTTGTAGCAATGATTGGTGTTATGGCAGTTTCCACTTGTTCATGTGGAAAAAAAGAGACAAAAGAAAAAACAGCTAAAATAAGTGCAGAAGAATTATGTGACAAGATTGCTGATGCTTCAAAGAATGTTGAGGGGTTAAAGGCAACTGCGGAAGGAGAAGTTTTAGTTGAAATGAGCGGTCTTGAGGTATCTGCAGAAGGCAGTATTGAGATGGCCGTAAATAAAGAACCTGTCAACTCATATGCGAATATCGAGTTAGAATATGATCTTGCAGGGCTTATGAGTGATAATTACTCACTTAAAATGTATGAATTGAAAAACGAGGATTCCATAGATACATATACTTGCGTTAATGGAGAGTGGGAGCATGAATCTGTAGATGTTTCAGATGAGAAAAACGATAAGATTTCAGATGTAATAGATGGAAACGAAGATATTGATTTTTCAGAGTTTTTAGATGTATGTTCAGGACTTAAGGTTACAGAAAAAGATGGCAAATATATAATGTCAGGTACTGTTAATTCAGACAGCCTTATCGATAAGATGAAAGACATAGATGAGGATGTTGATACATCTATGGTTCCGGATTCAAAGGTTGAAGTGACAGTTACAGTTAACAAGAAAACAAATCTTTTAGAAAAGATTACATTTGATGTTCAGGCTGACAAAGTCGAAATTGAAGGTCAGAGTTTTGAAGTAAAGAAATGTAAAATTGATGTGGTTGTTAATTCATATGGAAGTGTTGATATTACAGTTCCTGAAGAGGCAAAAGATGTTAAGTAATAGTTGCAAAGGTTGAAAATTAAGCTGATAAAAAAGCCTGCCTTCTCAAATGAGGAGATAGGCTTTTTTAATATAAAATCTGATTAACTGTAATATTTACTATTCAACCCTGACAGTGGTGTAATAATATTTTCCACATTGAGTGACAGGTGTGTAGGCAAAATTTGTGGCATTCTTTCCGCTCATGGCCTTTGACAGATTGTCTGCAAAATCTATGGAAGACAAATCAGTATAATCAGGAAAGTAATAAGTCGCTTTTTTAATATCTTTCCCATAATTTGCTGAAATGGAATAGGCAAGCTTGTATGAAGTCGAAAGAGTGTAGAAAGGTACACCGGATTCTTTTTCCATGTACATATAACTGTCATCAATACACTCGTGTAATATTTTATCAGGATTGTGGTCTAAATACATCTGTTCATTTGTGACTAAAAAGTAATCATAATGGACAACATTTGATTTTTTATATCTTGTATCCTCGTATACAGGATCATCAAAAGTGACATCAACCTGATACCATTTTCCGTCTAGTTCGATTACATTCCAGGCGTGAGAGATATTGTCGGAAATACCTGTTTCTATTTCACAGTTAAGTCCAGCTTTGTTTGTTAAAAGTTTGTAAGCTTCAGCGTATCCACGGCATACAGCAAGGTGATTAACTAAGGCTCCATATGCAGTGTAATCATCATTTGGAATGGTGTTTGCCTCTAAATTTTCATGGTCATACTCTGTTGTTATGATGATGTAATCGTGAATGGCTTTTGCTTTTTCGTAATCAGACATATCTGTTGTAATACATTTGGATAGTATTGAGGAAACAGTTTCTGAATCTACTTTTTTCTCGGTAAAGAGAGCCTGATCCTTGAGGTTCTTAAGATTGTTCATAGTATCTTCATTTACAAAATACAGATAATATACCATCAATAAACAAATGATTAGGGTTATGGTTAAAATAAATTTCTTCACAGTAAGTTCCTCCGTATGACTATAATAA
>JBNRML010000168.1:0-9616 GCA_050309585.1 Lachnospiraceae bacterium | reverse complement strand
ATGTCCTTCACCTCTTTCCAAAGGGCGATTTAATTTGTTGCCCTCTACCTGGTAGCCACGGGAGGAAAGGAAATCTGACGGTTTAGAAAAAAATAATGCCCTCGGAAGTTTTTTGACCTCCAAGGGCGTCGTGCTTAATAAGGAATTTTGAAAAAAAATTTATTCTGTTTTAATGAAGGCATCCGTAAACCCTGCCGCTTTGACTCTTTTGAGCATGGCATCAGCATTTGCCTTGACCGAGTATGCACCGACTTGAACCCGATACAGTTTCTTCTGCTCAGTTGGGGTGGACCCTTCAATTGATGTGAGCAATTTTTTAACCTCGGCACGGAAGGTATCCATTGATTTACCGTGTTTTGGGAACCAGTGACCGGGGTCGGCATGGTTGCTGGCAATGCCGCGTTTATGCCCTTCGTAATGCCCTATGATAACGCCGTCAGCCATAGGGTCGAGCTTGTACTCCTTGCAGAGATAGGCGCATAGTTCAGTAGCTTCCTTATAGACTGCATTGAAGTAAGCGGCATCAGTCAATCCATCCTCACATATTTCAAAGCTGATGTGGGTGTCATTGACCGAGCCTTTCGAGCCAGAGCCGCCGTGCCATCCACGATGATTCCAAGGAAGAGTTTGATAGGTAGCAATTGTTCCATTCTCCAACTTTCCAATAAAAGCATGAACGCAAACCTGCCTACCATCTGGCTTGTCTTGGTTCCAATGGTTATTATATTGATTTTTGCCTAAAAGAACATCATCGGGTCCTACATATCGTTTCAAATAAGGATTGGCTGCTCCGGTAGAATGAACCATAATACCTTTTGGTATAATAATTTTTCCTGCTTTGTAACAAGCATTTTTAGTTAGAATTAATCTGTGTAGATTCATTTCTTTTCATCTCCATCATCGTTTAATTGAGCCAGTATATCCTTAAGCTTATGCGGTACAGGTAGACCGATAATTACAGAGTTTTCAATAATACTGATTCCTTCATTAGATAAATAGAAAAATATAACTGCAGTTCTTATAGTGCTACCGTCACCAATTATTTTACTGTCTAAAATATTTCCAATTGCAACCATTGTAAAAATAAGCACTTTTTTAAAGATACCTTTGAATCCTATTTCACTAGATAACTTATGCTCTATAATTGCTGCCATTAAACCTGTTATATAGTCTATTAGAACAAACACAATGAGAGCATAAAGAAAGCCATCAAGTCCACCCAATATATATCCTAGGTAGCCACCGATGGCTGTAAAAATAAGTTGAAGAGTATTTATTGTATCCTTCATGTATACCTCCGTTATTAAATTATTTCATTAAACTGGTGTTTCTATCGGACAAAACAATGCAGTTGGCAATTGGGCGTAAGCATTTTGATTTGCATTGTTGTACCAATTGACAGGGGATATGTAAACCTTGTCAGTTGCCACCCTTACATTATGAGCCACATTGTATATCCCGTCTATGGTAGCAAAAGTGCCGTCCTGGTTCTTTAGTATTCCTCCCGATATAATCATCAGTATGGGCTGGATTACATATTTTCCGTTATCGTAATACGGAAAAGGCTGGACAGGAAACTCTATCTCTCCTCTTGTCACGCCATCAGTAGGCAAAGCCCTGCCCCAGTTATAGCCGGCTTCACAGTTCCATCCGATGCAAAAAGGCATGTTGTTTGTAGCAATTCCTATTAGACACATTTGAGGCCTGTTGGTAGGAAAACAAATAAGCATAAAGTTGTCGCCTAAAACCAAATCTGCATAATCTATGTATGCTGTTGTGTCAATAGAAGAACCCGACCTTGAATTACCACAAAATTGTACGACATTAGTAATAGTAGTGCCTATGGAATAGGCATCACCATAAGTACAATTCAGCCTGTCAAAGTATTCAGAAGCGTTGTAATACAACTGCTCCTTATATATCCTTATTACTTTGTTAGATATGGCGGAACATTCAAATATGACCTGCATGTCATCTATATAGTGAAGTATTACACTAGCTGCACCGTATTTATCTATCAGTGCGGTTGCTAAATCGGTGCCGAATGTCATTCTCGGCAGTAAATAAAATTTGTTTGACATGTTTACCTCCTAATAACTTCCTAGTTCAGTTTCACAAAACAAGGGGGTGTCAAACATCCTGACTCCTTTATTTGTGTAAAAGTATCTGCTCTGGCTAATAAAGAAATCTATCGAGTATGAATGTGTCCCACTCTGATAAGCATAACTGTAATATGAAACTGGTAAGTTATACAATCCAGTTATAGTCGCAAAGGATTCATCCTGATTTCTTATTATAGATAGCCCATCCAATAAAAATATGACAGGTAAAAGAACTGTTTTTTCTCCATCCCGGAAAGGCTCAGTTATTGTCGGTATCAAAACCTCCCCGGCTGTTCCATCGGTTAGGAATCCGTGAACTTTTTCCGAGTAGCCAGATTCCCGATTAAAGCCCAAGCATAGATATTGCCCGTTTGTCAGTTTTCCAACAAGAGCCATTTGGTCTCTTGAGCACTCAAAGCTTATAAGTATAAAACTTTCTCCCAATACCACCGCTGCTTCTAATATATATCCATAGGCATCTACTGCAGTGCCCGAGCGGCTGTTCCCGCTGAATTGGACCTCGTTAACCATAGTAGTGCCAGTTGTCCAGCTGTCGGAATAGCTTGCATACAATCTATCAAAATACTCATCACCATCATAGTATATTTGCTGTTTCCATATTCTTAAAACCTTGTCACAAACCTGCTGGCAGGTGAAAATGACTTCATCATCGTCAGAGTAGTGAATCTCAACCCCTTCTCCATAGGTATTTAATAATGCTTTTTCAAGCAAATATCCGAAATCATTTCTTGAAATTAAATATAGTTTGTTTGCCATTTAATCACCTCTTATACATCAACATCAGATGCCAACACAATATCTTGAAATATCCAATAAGCTGGATTGTAGACAGGTCTGTTCGATGAAATTATATTTTCAAATATCCGGTAAACCGGTTTTGTTGTTTTATTGTAAGTTCTTATTGAATATGCATCACTCCCTCCGCCCTCATCGGCTTTTAAATAGAATTTTCCCTCTGTTTCATCATAGGCCAGCACATAGCCATCCTTGCCCATAAACGTCGGAATGACAATTGGCTTTGCCAGTAGACTCACTGCGTTTCCAGAGTCTATCCACTGCGAATTATAGTCGGTTCCGTCAACCTTGGAGAGTATCTGCCCTACTGTTCCACCTGCGGGTATTCCGTTCTCTGCTTCGTCTGGAGCAGGAACATACAGCTTTCCTGTAAGAGAGTCTATGGCCACTTCTGTTGTTTCCGAGGTTTTTTCCTTAGCCTTAACACCACCCAATTCTGCTGCTGTTGCCTGTGGCAGCTCATAGGCTTCCACTGGATGGCTGTGGCTTGTTATTTCGCCCGTAAGGATGTCCTCAATTTCGTCTTTGGTCATGGTTCCTCCACCTTTACTTAAAAACCATGATGAATTTCCATTTGAAAGACACAGGCACTGCTCTGTCTGTTTCAGAGTTGTTAGCATCGAATTGTGAAATATTACAACATTGCCACTGCCTACATTGGATATTCTGTACCACAGGCCTTTATTCGGAGCAGGAATAGAAATTATCAAAGAACCGGCAGAGTCACACACAATATCACCAATCTCTGCATAAGTCAGTGTTGTGCTTGCGGATTTTACTGTAATATGCTTTTGCTTTATCATAATGTCACCCCATTCCAATCATCATTTGTACTCTTGTATCTCATATTTCTATATTTGCCAAAGTTATTATTATGATTAACAACTGATACATCTTGTCCCCTTACTATGAATCCTCCGGGATGGGTCACTATAAACCTTACATCCCATACGTTTCCTCCTCCATCTTCAAATTCCCATTGAACGCTGTACTTGTCAATCTGTGTGATCTTGCAGTTGACTGAATCAGACTGGTAGACCCACTTGCCAGTGTTATTGCAGTATATTTTGAACTCCAGATTGCCATATACAGGTATATAGAATACAAATCCCCAGGAATGAGTGGCATCTGCTTTTATTAACCTTTCAATTGGAGAAACTATATATAAATCTGATTTATATGTTGGATTCCCACCTACCTGAAGTATTGTAACCTTAGTCAGCTTATTCAGTTTTATGTTTCTTACACGCTTCATTGTAGTCAAACCACTTTTATAATATATAGCGTTTTTTATCGTCAACACCTCCATCCGTTGCCGTCGGTTATCAATTCCACGCTTTCACCTGGATACAACATCATATTGGCCTGGCTATTTATGTTTCCTGATATGGTGACTATACCTGCTCCAGCATTGAAAAACTTTTTTATTATTCCAGGCAATGCCGCATCGTGAAGAGTTACCGTGAATGTACCGTTTACTGTTATGAATTCATTGCTGTCTATATCAAGAGTTGTCCCTGTTGTCAGCTCCATCTTATCGTACCTACTGTAATCAT
The DNA here is from genome assembly GCA_050309585.1 of Lachnospiraceae bacterium. Classification (GTDB taxonomy): domain Bacteria; phylum Bacillota; class Clostridia; order Lachnospirales; family Lachnospiraceae; genus Bovifimicola. The sequence goes on along the minus strand of JBNRML010000168.1, from coordinate 5,142 downwards.
CAGTGTCTATCCACACATCACTTTGCTTAGCCATGGAGGGGACATCTGGCTGCACCCAAATTTGAGGCACGCTCAAAACAACTGTTTCATTGAAAGTCACAGTAGGAAACATAGACAAGTCTATGCCGTCATCAGTAATCTTGAATATTGTGCTTTCCCCTGTTACACTGTGCCTGTAATCGATGTAAAAACCATTTGTTGCCTTGTAAATAAAGGTCTTTCCGCTGTGCTCAGTGTTTCCAGTTCCTGTGCCAAGAATGAGCTGAGGAGTGTAGTTTTCACCATCATGGACAAAAGCAAACTGTGACTTAATAAATTCTGTGTACTCATAAACCATTACAGGATAGTCAGTTGCATTTGTTGTTGTGCCCTTGTGAGTATCATCAATCCAATACAGGTTTCTGTTTTGTCTGTCCTTTACCTGCTCTGCTGAACTTCCATCAGTGGATGCCGTTATGAACTGAATATACTGGTCAAAAATTCTTATGTAGTTAACATCCGAGGTGTCGTTGTTCAAGTAATTTTGAACCTTTGAAGAGGTTTCTAGCCTGTCAACTGTAAGCTGTGCTATATATGCCATTTCAGCCGCGAGAGTTTGTGTTATGGTTGTATTTGAAACAGTTACATCAAACTCTGCCTCGAGCGCTTCAATCATGGTGGCAGAAAGCATTCCATCAAATATATATTTGCCTGCTACAGGGTCAAAATAAATCTTGTTAATCCAATTTTCACCTGTTCCGTCTCCAACCTGAAGAGCAAATGTATCAGAGTTGAAAACTCCACGAGCCATCTTGTCACTTCTTATACTTTCGAATCCAGTGTCAGGACTAATTCTTATTCCGTGATAAATCTTATCTTTTGCAACTGTGTCCCGTCTTATCTTGGTAACCGAGTCTGTCAGTATTTCTATGCTATTTGCAATCTCAAGAGATGTATTTATTGACCTAATTGGATTATATGTCCTTTTTATAACCTTGTTTGTAACATCAAGCCCAATGACCTCGTCTATAATTCTTATAGTATCTCCTTCTTCAATTACCTCAAGCTCCGAAAAGTCCTTGTATGATGGATGGTTTTTAAGTTCCACTATATTAACGGCATAATAGGTTAATCCCTTTCGCCTATCTATAATTTTCTTAACTCCCGTGAGATTCTTTCCAAACCTTGCTTGAAAGCCTCGATTCTGACCAAGTGTATTTTTAAGGCTTACAGAGAAACCGTCAAAGTCTAATTCCGAATTTGTATGGTAGGCAAGTAACTGCAGTAGTCCTAATTTGTTTGTTTCTTCATAAACTGCAAAAGTGGTAATTGTTGATGGTTCAACGGTTCCAACAGTAAAGTCAGAGTCTAATAAAATGTCTGAAAGTATTTGTTCCGGTGTTCCATCATAGGTATAAAATTCTTTTTCATCTTCAATAAGCCTATATGTTACATGCTCGCATTCAATTCTATATATAACTGCATTTGAATGGCTTTGTTCAATATAGACTATGTCAAAGTAGAAATTATTAACAGCTATATAGTTTTCGTCTTCAAAGTATCCACATTTTAGGTTATCCTCCAGCACTTCAAAGCTTAGGATAAATTCACCGTTTATCTTCCTTGTTATTTCAATAGAATCTTCAACAATAATATCATCAAGGTATGCAACCTTCATGTTTGTGTTCTTGCTGTATAATGTAATCAAAGGCCACACCTCCTAAATGTAGGTATCATTGAATTTTATTGTCATGTTTGAAACAAAACCAGTGACAGTAATAGTGTTGTTACCTGGAGAAAGTCTTATAAAGCCTCCGGAATGCTTTGATATTGAATTTGACAATTCATCTGTATATACAAGCATTTTTTTGCTATCAACATTAAGTTTTTCTGTCATACCTATCAAAGTGAAAGTCTGTGTCCCGCAGTCCATTGTTACATTTCCAGTTCCTGTTACACCTATAATTGTTTCAGCTTCATAAGTTCCTGCATTATTAACAACAACTGAAGTTGGATTGTCAAAAGACATGGTTTTTAAACCTCCATATTGAAATGGCTCTACTTCAAATATGATGTTAAACTCATCCCATGCTTGTTCTACAGCCAATGAAATATCACTGACTGTTTTTACCACCTTGAAAGTTTTATCTCTCTCATTGTCAAGAACAAGGTCGCCTGTTGCTATAAGCCATGATGCGATATTTCTTGCTACTTGCCGTCTTTCATATATTGTTCCTTTTGCAAGATAACACCTGAATTCAAGATTCTTATTTATGTAACCATCTTCAAACAAATATTCTCCGTCACGACCCATTACATTTATCTTTTGTACTCTTTTAGGAGGTAGCAGGGGATTGTTTACAGTCCTTACAACTAATCCTGTGAACTCATTGGAATGTTTCCCTCTAAATGTAAATCCCATCATATAGCATACCCCCTGTCACTCCTTGTTTGAAGCAAGTAAAGCTCTCTTGCGATGTTCTTAATATCCGAATCATTTCTAACAACCATGTTAGAAATATTGAAATTGTTTGAAATATTAGCACCGTTTCCCAAAGCTGCACCACTTCTTATGCTCGCATTTATGTCAAAGTCTGTGGGAATAGATTTGCTCATATCTTCCTTAACAGAACTCATCGCTTTTGTGAACCCTTCTCCAAGTCCTAAACTCATGTTTGTCCCTATGCCTTCAAAAACAGTTGATGGAGATTGAATACCAAGAACTCCCTTCACATTTTTTACTATTCCGCCAACAAAACCACTGATTTTTTCTTTGATCCAGCTCATCATGGATTCTATTCCATTCCATAGTCCTATTACTATGTTTTTTCCAACCTCTACTATTGACACTGCAGCTTTTCCTATGCCGACAATAACAGCCAATACAATTTGAGGTAATGCAGCTACAAGTTGTGGTATAGCTTTAATTAATCCAAATGCAAGCTGAACTGTAAGCTCCACACCCATGGCTGTGATTTCTGGCAGATTATTTGTAATAAAGTTAATGATAGTCGAAATTATTTGTGGCAATGCTTCAATGAGGGTAGGCAGGGCATTAAGAAGTCCTTCGGAAAGTCCCCTTATAATAGCAAAAGCTGCCTCTATAACCTTATCTATATTTTCAATAAGGCTTTGCACGATTGTTACTACAGCACTTACGGCTGCGGGAATCAACTCTGGTAAGGCTAGTCCCATACCTTCAACAAGGGCTGTTATTAACAGTACTGCTGTATCGATTAACAGTGGTAGGTTGTTTATGAGTGTTTCAACAATGACCATGACAGCATCAACAACAGCTGGAATAAGTTCTGGCAACAAATTCAAGATTGTTTCAAATATCTGGCTGAACAACCCTGTAACAGTACTAAGAAGCATTGGAAGCATATCACCAACAGCTGACAGGATTGCATCTGTTGCAGCAGGCATTACAGTTACAACATTCTCAAGTATAGGTACTATGTTTTTCACCACTGTTTGAAAAGCATCCACAAGGTTCTGAGTCAAATTTTTCATATCTGCATCGGCATTACCCAATCCTGCTGTAAAGGAACCAAGAGCTGCCTTTAGAAGCCCCACCGACCCAGTTACAGTCTCTGTAGATTCCCTAGCAAAGTTGCCTGCATATTGCTGTGTATTCTCGAAAAACATCTGCATTGCGACTTCAGCCTTTTCTGCTTGTGTTGCTTTACTCCAAGTGAAGTCTAATCCTTTAGCCAGGGCATAGGCCTCAATATTTGTAGCATTCATTGCCACACCTAAATTATCCATCATGGTGAAGTTACCTTTTGCGGCACCCGCTACAGAATCAAGTGCCACTTGCATATCAATCCCCATAACGGATGCCATATCTGCAGCACGCTGCATAGCTTTTTCTGTCAGTTCAAGGCTCTTTTGCTGTTCAATCCCAGACCCTTGAAAGAGAGCACCCATCTTATTGGCTGTTGCAAGATATTGACTTTGGGATACTCCCATATTTTTATATGCTTCTTCACCAGTTCTCTGAATTGAAGAAGCATATTCTCCAAAAACTGCCTCTGAACCGCCGAGATTTTGTTCCAGTTCTCCGAATTGCTGAACAATTTCCTTGCCAAGCTTTATCGTTGCTGCACCTGCGGCTGCAGCTACAGAACCCATAGCAGCACCGATACCTTTAAGAACACCGCCTAATTTTTCAAACTTACCACTTGCGTTATCTGCAGATTTACCGGACTCTTCTAATTCTTTCCCAAGCTTATCGGCTTCCTCGGCAGATTCTTCAAGCTCTTTTTCCATGTTATTAAGTTCTGCTTTAGCATTGTTAAGCTGGATAGCCCAATTCTTAGTTCTTCGGTCATTTTCACCAAAGCTCTCGGAGGCATTCTTCAAGGCAGCTTCAAGGGTGCTGATTTTATCCTTTTGAGCATCAATTTCTTTATTCAGAACATTATTTCTTGCTGTTATAGCCTGAATTGATTTATCCTGCTTATCAAATTGGGATGAAACTAAATTCATTTCAGAACCTAAAACCTTGAAACTTTGATTTATGTCGCTTAATGCTTTCTTAAATTCTCGTTCGCCTTCAATGCCAATCTTGAGACCAAAGTTGTCCGCCATGCTTCCACCTCCTTGTTTTTAGGCATAAAAAAGACACCCTTGTTTTAAGAGTGCCTAACACTTCGCGATATAATTAATATTTTAATTCTTTACTTACTGGTTTGTTTTTTAATTTTAGATATATATTTATATAGATTGTCATCATTAACAAAACGTTTACGTATGTAATCTTTTGTTATAATATTAATATAATTTTTATCAATACTTATTATTTTCATATCTCCAAACTTTTCGTGTATGAGTATATCCCCAACCTTTAAAACTTTAATCTCATTTTTTATTATTCTTTTCATTTCATAAATTTCATTCTTTTTCTTCAATTCTTCCTTATGAGTTTCTATTTCTTCGTATATTTCTTTTTTAATTTTATTAAATTCTTCCTTAGTACACATAAGACTTTCAATATTTGAGGTATAACTCAAACTATTAATACCTGAATCAATTGAGTAGCACCTATAGGTTTGTTTTTGAGTCTTTGTTTTATTCTTAATAGTAATGTATTCATCAAGAATAGCAATTTTATCTATGATACTTTCTTTTTCTTTATTTAATTGATTAATTTCTTCGTAT
>JBNRML010000167.1:0-45737 GCA_050309585.1 Lachnospiraceae bacterium | reverse complement strand
CTTGTAGTATATATTATTATATTGATTGCATATCTTTTAATTGCTTATGTTGTTTATTCCATGAAGTATTTGAAACAAAAGGATATGAATATAGAATATGGAGAAAATCTTAAGCAGTTATATCTTGAGTACAAAAAAGAAGAAAAGCAGCGAACAGAAAACAGATTAGGAGGATATGGTTCAGATGACGAAAATACTGGTATTTAAGGATGCAGTCAGAAGTTTGTATGGCAAATATTCCATGTATATACTTCCCGCAATAAAATTTTTGGTAATGCTTGTCGGTATTCTGGTTATGAATTATTATGTCGGTGAGGGGGGGACACTGAATAATCCGGTAGTTGCAGTGATTTTAGCAGCTGTTTGTTCTATGCTTCCTCTGGGAATCATAACAATAGTATATGCACTGTTATTGGTGGCAAATATATATTCAATGGCGGCTGAGATGGCAATTGTCACCATAATATTATATATGGTTATGTATATTTTCTACTTCCGTTTTTCAGCAAAGTATGGATTTGTATTGCTGGTTATGCCAATTACGATGGCATTTAAAATTCCGTATATTATGCCAATTGTTTTGGGAGTTGCCATGTCACCATCAGCTATTGTGGCAATGATTTTCGGAAGTATCGAATTCTTTATGATGAAATTCGCGTCGGGAAGTAGGGCGACAATTGTATCTGGAGAATCAGAAACCGGTATGGATAAGGCAAGCACATATGTAAAAAATGTACTTACCAGCAGAGAAATGTTAATTACGGTTATTACCTTTGTTTTGATTGCACTTATTGTATATTTTATTAAGAGAATGTCGGTGGATTATTCGACAACAATTGCCATAGTTGTTGGTGGAACAATTCAGATAATTATCTTTTTATGTGCAACATATATTTTTGAAATTGAAGCATTTGAGCCAATATGGCTTACCGGTATATTGGCGTCTGTGTGTGCGATTGTTATGTATTTTCTGCAATATTTTATTGTTGCTGCAGATTATTCGAGAACAGAATTCACGCAATTTGAAGATGATGATTACTATTATTATGTAAAGGCAGTACCTAAGATTAAAGTTACAGCCACAGATGTAAAAGTTAAACATATAAATGTTAAGAAGAGGTAATTTTATCTCTTCTTGTATCTGTTCAGAGCCAACCTCACAGATGCAAATTTTTTTAATACAAATCAGGTAAAAGGAAGTGAACGGAGTGCAGTCAGTGATTAGGGAATTTACAGGATTTATAGAAAATTTTTTAACAATACCCCAATTTACAATTACAGATTTCATAGAAATGATTATTATTGCATTTTTGTTTTATGAAGTAATGGTATGGATAAAAAATACCAGAGCCTGGATTTTGTTTAAGGGTATTGCATTTCTTTTGCTTTTTGTATTCCTAGCAACTATTTTTAAATTGACAACAATTTTATGGATTGCAAATAAGGCCTTCAGTGTTGGTATTATTGCAGTAATGATTGTGTTTCAGCCTGAACTCAGAAGAGCATTGGAGCAGCTGGGACAAAAGAATTTCTTAAATGGCATATTTAGTATTGATGACTCGAAAAAGTCCACGGAATTATTTAGCGACAGAACAATAAATGAACTTGTAAAGGCATCGTTTGAGCTTGCAAAGCATAAAACGGGTGCCTTAATCGTCATTGAGAACGAAATAAATTTATCAGAATATGAGAGAACAGGAATTAATATTGATGCAGAAATCAGCAATCAGCTGCTCATCAATATTTTTGAACATAACACACCATTACACGATGGAGCAGTTATTTTAAGAGAGAACAGAATCGTGGCAGCAACCTGTTATCTTCCTTTGTCGGATAACATGGAGCTCAGCAAAGAGCTGGGAACAAGACACAGGGCAGGTGTTGGTGTCAGTGAAAATACAGATAGTCTTACGATTATCGTATCTGAGGAAACAGGAAAGGTTTCCCTGGCAAAAAAAGGAAAACTTACCAGGGATGTGGATGGTAATGCGTTAAGAGAGGAATTAGTAAAATTACAGAATAAAACAATAGATTCAAAAAGATTTATATTATGGAAGGGAAGAAAGCACAATGAAAAAGATGTTGACTAATAACATAAGTTTGAAGCTTTTAGCGGTGTTATTTGCGATTATTTTCTGGCTCATTGTGGTAAACATTGATGATCCTGATGTGACCAGAACGTTTCATGGTATACCTGTTACAGTATTGGATGAAGAGGTTATAACAGGAAATAATCAGGTATATAACATTTATTCGGGAAAGGAAGTATCCATAAGTGTAACGGGACCAAGGTCAGAAGTGGATAAGATGAATAAGGATTTTTTTATTGCAGAGGCACCATTTAGCGAGATGTCAAAGGTAGAGGCAGTCCCTATTTATGTAAGATTCAGAAATTCGAGATATGACAAAAATTGTGAGATTACCCAGAAAACAATGACAATGAAGCTTAATATTGAAAATATTGTTACGAAGTCATATGAAATAAGTATTAATCACACAGGGGAACTTACATCGCAGTACTATCTTGGAAAAGAGGGTATTGAGCCAATGGCAGTTAAGGTATCAGCACCTGAGTCAATCATTAACCAGATAAGTAAGGTGGTTGTTGATATTGATTTATCAAGCCATACCAGTGATTTTTCGTTACCACTTAATTTGAAATATTATACAGAAACGGGTTCAGCCGTGAATATGTCGTCGAATGTTACCACGGATATTTCTACAGTGACATATGATGCAAAACTTTATCAGGTTAGAGAAATTCCCATTGAATTTAATTCTGTGGGAACAGTGGCAGATGGATATCAGCTTACTGAAATTACAGGGCTTAAATCCACATTGAGAGTTGCAGGACCAAATGCCGATCAGCTGTCAAGTATCATTTTTCCGGATGAGCTGATAAATGTTTCAGGGGCGACACAGAATGTTACGGTTGATGTGGACGTCAATGCATTGTTGCCAAGTGGCGTTTATCTATGTAGTGAGGACGATAAGAGTATGCAGGTTACAGCAAAGATTGAAAAGCTTGTAACGCAGACTTACAGCCTTCCGGTAAGTGAAATAGAAAAAAATAATATTCCAAACGGATATCATGTACAGATTGCTGATACGGAGGTTAACATAAAAGTTACCGGATTACAGAGATATCATGACAGCTTTAGTGTGAATCAGCTTAATGCGTATGTGGATTTAAAGAATATCATAGAAGGTGAAAATGAAGTTTTGGTAAGATTTACACTTCCAGAGGGACTAAAAAAGGCAGAAGACATAAGATTAAAGGTTGTATTAATCAAGGATAATGAGGAAACCGTAAATCAACAGAATACAGAGAGTGTGGCTAATCAGGAACAGACGAACTAAAAGATAAAAAGGGAAGGATGATATGTATGGTGGAACAAAAAGTGAAGGTTTGTGTATCATCAGGAATTCATTTCAGACCAGCGGGGAAAATAACGGAAAAGGCATTGGAGTTTAGCTCTAATATAAGATTGGAGACTGAACGCGGTCAGGCAAATGTGAAGAGCTTTTTCAGCTTGTTAGCAGCGGGGATAAGATTTGGAGATGATGTAACGCTAATTTGTGAAGGTGATGATGAGAAGGAAGCATTGGAGGCAATTTCTCAGTTATTAACTAAATAGTCAGCATATAAAATAAAGAAGGAGATGCACATTTACTGTGCGTAAAGGATATGGGCAAATATTTTGGAACAGATGGATTTAGAGGAGAGGCAAATGTAAGCCTTACTGTAGAACATGCATTTAAGGTTGGAAGATTTTTAGGATGGTATTATTCAAAAGAGCATAAGGCAAAAGTTGTAATAGGTAAGGATACAAGAAGAAGCAGCTATATGTTTGAATATGCACTTGTTGCAGGACTTACTTCCTCAGGAGCAGATGTTTATCTTTTACATGTAACCACAACACCTAGCGTATCCTACGTTGTCAGGACAGATGAGTTTGACTTGGGAATAATGATTTCAGCAAGCCACAATCCATATTATGACAATGGAATTAAGATTATTAATTCTCAGGGGAAAAAGTTGGAAGCAGAGGTTGAGGCAGAGATAGAGAAATACATTGATGGTGAAATAGAAGAAATACCTTATGCTAAACGTGAGGAAATTGGCAAGACAGTTGACTATGCAATTGGAAGAAACAGATATATTGGTTATCTCATTTCCATAGCTACAAGATCTTTCAAAGATAAGAAGGTTGGACTTGACTGTTCGAATGGCAGTGCGTCTTCAATTGCAAAGAATGTGTTTGATGCATTGGGAGCGAAAACCTATGTTATAAATAATGAGCCTGACGGAACCAATATTAATAACAAATGTGGCTCAACGCATATTGAATATCTTCAGAAATTCGTAAAAGAAAAAGGACTGGATGTTGGATTTGCATATGATGGTGATGCAGACAGATGTATTGCAGTGGATGAAAACGGTGAAATCGTAGATGGTGATTCAATTCTTTATGTGTGCGGAAAATATATGAAGGAAAATGGACAGCTGGAGAATAATACAGTTGTAACCACTGTTATGTCAAATATAGGTCTTTACATAGCATTTGATAAGGCAGGTATTTTATATGAAAAAACAGCTGTTGGAGATAAGTATGTGTGTGAGAACATGATGCAGAATGGACATTGTCTTGGAGGAGAGCAGTCTGGACATATTATCTTCAGTAAGCATGCCACAACAGGAGATGGAATACTTACATCATTAAAAATCATGGAAGCAATTATGGAGAAGAAAGAATCACTTTCAAATCTTACAAGGGGATTAAAAATATACCCACAGTTACTTGTAAATGTAAGTGTTGATGACAAAGATTTAGTGATGAACAATGAAGATGTCAAAGCTGTTTCAGAGGAGGTATCAGCAGAACTTGATGGAAAGGGAAGATTGCTTCTCAGACCAAGTGGAACAGAACCACTAATAAGGGTAATGGTTGAAGCTGAATCTGATGAATTGTGTAAAAAATATGTTGATAGGGTTGTTAAAGTAATTGAAGAAATGAGGTCTGTGTAAAAGTGGATGAAGTAAAATCTACGGTTGACATTATTATTCCAACATATAAACCAGGAAAAAGTTTGGCAGGACTTATTGAAAAGCTTGAGAAACAACATTATGGAATTCATAAAATTATCATAGTAAATACAGAGGCTGAATACATAAATCAGGAAGATTTATTAAGAAAATTCGAAAAACTTGAGATTCATAATATTAAAAAAGAAGAATTTAATCACGGACTTACTAGAAATTATGGTGCTTCTTTTTCGAAAGCTGATTACATTGTGTTTATGACTCAGGATGCAGTGCCTGTTGACAGATATTTGATTGATGAATTATTAAGACCCTTTGAGGATGGTGATGTCTGGCTTACTTATGCCAAACAGCAGCCAAATGCAAATTGTAAATATGTTGAAAAATATATCAGAGGATTTAATTATCCATCAAAAGATATTGTTAAAACAAAGGCAAGCATAGAGACAATGGGAATAAAAGCATTGTTTTGCTCAGATGTATGTGCGGCATATCGAAGAGATAAGTTTATGGAATTAGGTCAATTTGATAAAACTGACTTTAATGAAGATACTTTTTTTGCATATAAGGTGCTTATGAAGAATAAAAAGGTGTATTATGCCTCAAATGCAATTGTAGTACATTCACATAATTATACATACAGACAGCAGTTTGCGAGAAATTTCTGCATCGGAAAGTCACAGAAGGAGTTTTCACATATATTTAAGAATATCAAGTCAGAATCAGAGGGAATGAAGCTTGTTAAATCTGCATTGAGTCATATATTAAGACATGGAAAGTGGTATATGATTCCCGACTTGGTTCTGAGTTCTGGTTTTAAGTTAATTGGGTACAAATTGGGAAAACAATATGATAAACTTCCAAAGTCATTTGTTAACAAAATGACTTTGCGATAATAAATAACAGTGAAATGGAGACTAGAAAATTATGTTGAACTATAAGAAGTACAAAAGAGTGCCGGTTGTAAAAATGGAGTCAAGGGAGTGGCCGGATAAAGAGATAGAAAAAGCACCAGTATGGTGTAGCGTGGATTTGCGTGATGGAAACCAGGCATTAATTGAGCCTATGGTTGTTGAAGAGAAAATTGAATTTTTCAATCTCCTTGTAAAACTTGGTTTTAAGGAGATTGAGATAGGTTTTCCATCTGCTTCCCAGATTGAATATGACTTTTTGAGAGAGTTGGTAAAAAGAAATCTTATTCCGGATGATGTTACAGTACAGGTGCTGGTTCAGTGCAGAGAGCATTTGATTGAGAGAACCTTTGAGGCATTAGAGGGAATAAAAAAGGCCATAGTGCATATTTATAATTCTACCTCCACATTACAGAGGGATGTTGTATTTGGAATGGAAAAAGAGGAAATTAAAAATATTGCCATAGAGGGAACCAAGCTTGTGAAGAAATATGCTGAAAGCTTCCCAGGAGAAATAATTCTCGAATATTCTCCTGAAAGCTTTACGGGTACGGAGCTTGAGTATGCCCTTGAAGTGTGTGGTGCAGTTCAGGATGTATGGCAGCCTACGAAAGAAAACAAAATTATTTTCAACTTGCCTGCAACAGTGGAAATGACTACACCAAATGTTTATGCAGACCAGATTGAATGGATGAACAAGCATTTTAAAGACAGAGAAAGTATTATTCTCAGTGTGCATCCTCACAATGACAGAGGTACAGGTATTGCTGCCACGGAACTCTCACTTCTTGCCGGTGCGGACAGAGTTGAGGGGACGTTATTTGGAAATGGTGAAAGAACAGGAAATGTGGATGTTCTTACCATTGCATATAATATGTTTTCACAGGGAATTAATCCGGAGCTTAATCTTGAACATATAAATGAGATAATTGAAGTATACGAAAGATGCTGTAAGATGCCGGTTGGAATGAGACATCCATATGCAGGTAAGCTTGTGTTTACTGCATTTTCGGGTTCACATCAGGATGCGATTAATAAGGGCGTAAAGGCAATGAGTAAACGAGGTGATGGTATATGGGAGGTTCCTTATCTTCCAATAGATCCTAGTGATGTGGGAAGAGAATATGAGCCGATTGTACGTATAAACAGTCAGTCAGGTAAGGGTGGAGTGGCATTCGTAATGGATACTTATTATGGATATAAGCTTCCAAAGGGTATGCATAAGGAGTTTGCTGATGTGATTCAGAAAATTGCTGAGGTTCAGGGAGAGGTTTCTCCTGAGACAATAATGGAGAAATTCAAAGAAGAATACCTCACATACAAAACAGAAAAAGAATATCCATATACATTTAGTTCATGTAAGATGGAGGATGTTGATGATACATCAAGTGGAGATACAAAAGCAACAATTGATTTCAAATACAAGGGAAAAGACCATCATATTGAAATTGCCGGAAATGGTCCTATTGATGCTGTTAAGAAAGCTCTTCACCAGGTATCAGGAGTTAATTTTAAAATAAATGATTATTCAGAACATTCACTTGAGGAAGGATCAAATGCCAAGGCAGCAGCCTATATTTGTGTGACAGATATTGATACAGATAAGACTACTTATGGAGTAGGAGTAAGCACAAATATTACAAGAGCTTCTGTAAGGGCATTATTCAGTGCATTAAACAGAATGGAAAATAAGTTGTAATTAAAAAAGAATAGGTATATAATGTTACAGATATTTCATTGGAAAATGGATAAAGTTAAAATTATACACCGATTTGGAGGTAAAATATGAAGATTGCAGTTGCAGGAGTTGGATATGTAGGTTTATCAAATGCCATTATTCTTGCTAAGAATAATGAAGTAAAGGCATTAGATGTGGTTCAGGAAAAAGCAGATATGATTAACAATAAGAAGTCACCAATTGTGGACAGGGAAATTGAAGAATATCTTGCAGAAAAAGAATTGAATCTGTATGCCACAATTGATCCGGAGGAAGCTTTTAAGGATGTCAAGTACATTATTATTTCAACCCCAACGAATTATGATGCTGAAAAGAACTATTTTGACACATCAAGTGTGGAAAATGTTATTGAAAATGTTATGAAAATTAATCCTGATGCTACCATGGTGATTAAATCCACAGTTCCAGTTGGATACACAGAGAGTATTAAGGAAAAATATGGAATAGATAATATTATGTTTTCACCGGAATTCTTGAGAGAAGGAAAAGCATTATATGACAATCTTTATCCTTCAAGAATCATTGTAGGTGAAAAATCAGAGAGAGCTAAAGAGTTTGCAAAACTTCTGATGGAAGGTGCGATTAAGGAAAACATAGATGTTTTATTCACAAATTCCACTGAAGCAGAATCAATTAAGCTTTTTGCAAATACTTATCTTGCAATGAGAGTGGCTTTTTTTAATGAGCTGGACACATATGCAGAGGTAAGAGGATTGGATACAAAACAGATAATAGAGGGAATTGGTCTTGATCCAAGAATTGGAACACATTACAATAACCCGTCTTTTGGATATGGTGGATATTGCCTTCCAAAGGATACAAAGCAGCTTTTGGCTAATTATGCCGATGTTCCGAATAATATTATCAGGGCAATCGTCGATGCAAATACCACAAGAAAAGATCATATTGCGAGTATGATTATTAAGAAAAATCCTAAGGTTGTAGGCATATACAGACTTACAATGAAAAATAATTCTGATAACTTCAGACAGTCATCAATTCAGGGCGTAATGAAGAGGATTAAAGCCAAGGGAATTGAAGTGGTGGTATTTGAGCCGACATTAAAGGATGACAGCTTTTTTAATTCAAAAGTTGTTAAAGATTTTGATGAGTTTAAAAATATGAGTGATGTTATTGTGGCAAACAGGCTTTCTGAGGAACTTATGGATGTAAAGGACAAGGTTTACACAAGAGATATATATTCGAGAGATTAAGAGATTTGCCTTCATGTGAATGGAAAATCCAAATGAAAGGACCATGACAATGAAATTAATTATACAGATACCATGCTACAACGAAGCAGAGACACTTGAAATTGCATTAAATGATTTGCCAAAGCAGATAGAAGGTATTGAAGAGATAGAATATCTTATTATAAACGATGGAAGTAAGGACGATACAGTTGAAGTGGCTAAAAAATGGGGTGTTAATTATATTGTGAATTTCAGGCGTAACAAGGGACTGGCATATGGATTTATGGCAGGAATTGATGCATGCTTGAGAAATGGTGCGGACATAATTGTAAACACGGATGCAGATAATCAGTATGTTGCAGATGATATAGAAAAACTTGTCAGACCGATAATTGAAGGAAAAACTGACATAGTTATAGGTGAGAGACCTATTGACCAGACAGAGCATTTCTCACCATTAAAGAAAAAACTCCAGCATTTTGGAAGCTGGGTTGTAAGAAAAGCATCAAATTCAGATATTCCTGATGCTCCAAGTGGTTTTCGTGCCTTCAGCAGAGATGCGGCAATGAGATTAAATGTAACAAATGAGTATACTTATACATTGGAAACCATTGTTCAGGCGGGTAGAAATAAGATTGCCCAGACATCAGTTCCTATTCGCACAAATGGAGAATTAAGACCTTCAAGACTGTTTAACAGTATGATGGGATATGTAAAAAAATCAATGGTTACAATTATGAGAGCATATCTTATGTATTCTCCACTTAAAACCTTCACAGTAATTGCCACAATTCCATTTTTAGGAGGTCTTGCAATAGATATAAGGTATATTGTTCTTATGTGTATGGGTGAAGGAAATGGTCATATGCAGTCGTTAATCCTTGGAAGCACGCTTATGATGATGGGATTTATGACTTTTGTAATCGGACTTTTGGCAGATATTATTGCAAAGAACAGAAAAATTCTTGAAGATGTTCAGTATCATGTCAGAAAGCTTGATTACGATAAAGACCGAGACTAAAAACCTGAAGCTAGTAAAATTTGTTAGAGGTGCCGCGATTGCGACACCTCGTTTGATGTAAATTTGTGCAGAAATGAGGAAATGTGAAATGCTACAGAAGATTCTGTTAAATGAAAAGAATATGAAAAGAAATATTGTCTTTTGGAATGCATTTTCTGCAATGATGAATTCTTTTCAGACAATGGTTATCCTTATGATTGTTACAAGAATGGGTGATAAAACTGACTCCAGTATCTTTGTTATGGCATATGCAGTTGGAAATTTAATGATTCATATTGGAAAATATGGCGTAAGACAATATCAGGTTACGGATGTGGAGGAAAAATATAGTTTTTTGGCATATCTCAGGGCAAGATATGTGTCCATGGCTTTTATGTTTGCCGGAATTGCGGGTTATCTTGGAATAAATGCGTGGGTAAATGATTACTCTTTTGATAAAACAATCGTTATACTTATGATATGTGTTTTAAAGGCCATAGAGGCTTTTGAAGATGTGTATCACGGGAGAATGCAGCAGAAGGGAAGATTGGATGTTGCAGGAAGAATTTTAGGTATACGTCTTTGTTCTTTTATATTAATGTATGTAATTTTGTATGTTGCCACCAAAAATCTTGTTATGACTACATTTATAAGTCTTGTATTTACTGCGGTGATGGCAATTGTGTTAAATGGCAGTGTTGCAGGAAAATTTGTGGGGAAGCAAAATGAAAAGCAGAGTAGTGGTGTTAAAAACATACTTTTAGAATGTTTACCACTTTGCATATGTATGTGCCTTAATATGTATATTGCAAATGCACCTAAGTATACAATTGATTCAGTGGTGAATGATGAAGTACAGACTGCATTTAACATTGTGTTTATGCCGGTGTTTATTATTGCCCTGCTTGCAAATTTTATTTTTCAGCCGATACTTAAAAACCTGGGAGAACTGTGGGCTGAAAATAAGAGAAATAAGCTGGTATCAACAACTATTAAACTTACGGGAATAGTGATTGCAGTTGACATGGTAATTACTTTTGTGGGAAGCTTTATAGGAAATCCGGTTTTGGGTGCAATATATGGAGTGGACTTAAAGAAATATGATATGGAGCTGATAATCTTTATGCTTTCCGGAGGAATAATCGCCTTGCAGAATCTCTACATTATGGTAATAACCACGGTGAGATATCAGAAATACATGATATATGGGTATATTTTTACGGCGTTAATTATGTTTTTACTCGGCAGAACAGTGCTTGTCAGGGGAGGACTTGTTCTTTTGTGCTGGTTTTTCTTTGGAATGATTTGTCTGTTGACTTTATATTGTGTCGGACTTATAGTAATTGCGGTTAAAAAAAGA
The DNA here is from genome assembly GCA_050309585.1 of Lachnospiraceae bacterium. GTDB lineage: Bacteria > Bacillota > Clostridia > Lachnospirales > Lachnospiraceae > Bovifimicola. The sequence goes on along the minus strand of JBNRML010000167.1, from coordinate 34,491 downwards.
TAATGGAGTGTGGAAGATGGTCTCGTTTGAAAATAAAAAGGTGCTTTTCATAACTACAAAAAATCTTGATTATTTGAGAAATACCCAGGAAATTAAACTGATAGAAAAGACAGCAGCTTCCGTGGAGGTATTGGGATATAAGGACAAGAGTTATGTAAAGAGACTAATAAAAATATATACAAGGCTTTTATTTAAAGGCTGCAAAAAATATGACTATGTTTTCATAGGTTTTGCACCTCAATTGATTTTACCTTTTTTTAAGTTTAAATTTAGAAAGAACAGAGTGGTTATGGACTTTTTTATTTCTGTATATGACACAATGGTTAATGACAGGAAAAAGTTTGGTGGAAAATCCCTTGCGGGAAAAATGTGCAAGGTATTAGATAAAAAGTGTATAAAATGTGCAGATTATATTATTTCTGACACAAAAGCCCATGGTGATTATTTTGCGTCGGAGTTTGGTGTGGACAGGGATAAAATAGAAACACTCTACTTAGAGGCGGATTTAAAGATATATTATCCAAGGCAGCAGATTAAGCCTGAAAATGTGAGAAATAAATTTATTGTTCTTTATTTCGGCTCAGTTCTTCCATTGCAAGGGGTAGAGGTTATTATGAAAATGATGGAAAAATTAAAGGATGATGAGAGATTCTATTTTTATTTCATAGGACCGGTTAAGAAGAACATAAAGAAAACAGAGGGAAAAAACATAGAGTATATAGAGTGGTTACCGCAGAAAAAGCTTGCGGAATACATTAGCTTTGCAGATTTGTGTCTGGCAGGACATTTCAGTAAAGAAATAATGAAGGCAAAAAGAACAATTCCCGGGAAGGCATATATTTATGAGGCAATGAAGAAACCTATGATTTTAGGTGATAATTTAGCAACACATGAGTTGTATTCGGAAGATAATATGCATTATTTTGTTGAAATGGGAAATGCAGAAGCTTTGACACAGAAGATAATTGAAATTGAAAGAAAACACAGTGAGGAATTATAATGAAAAAGTTACTAAATGCAAAATACATTTGTACCGCGATTTTTTTAGTGGTTTGTATTTATGTTGCCACCAGGGATTATGGAAACAGCCTCAGGTTAAATGCAGAAATAATAATTTTTTTGTTCTGCATCCACCTGATTTCCATGGTGGTATTAATATTAAAAGAGAAGAAACTAATTAATGTAAAGACGGTCACGGCATTAATTATCAGTATTGTCTTTATGCAGTTGTTCTTTCATGCACTCAGTATTGGACCGACAGTAAAAACAGATACAATAAAGGTTAATGGTGACACTGTCACAGCACTCCTTGACGGTGAGGAAAGAATTAAACAGCAGATTCATCCGGAAGAAACATTAAGGGGAATCATGATAAAGTTTGCAACATACGGAAAAACACCGGAAGCTTTTTATGTGCTTACTCTGTATGATGAAAATAATAATGTTTTGGAAAATGTATATTTCGACGGCAAGAAAATAAAAGATAATGAATATCTGACAATAGGACTGGCTAATGAATATAAAAGAGGGATGTACTATTTTTCAGTGAGAAGTACGGAAATATGTGATGACACAGTTTCTATTTGGAGAAGCAGTACAGACGATTATCCGGGAGGAAACTATGTGGAAAACGGCGTGGTGCTTTCTTCAGACCTGGATTTTAATCTGGTTCTAAGAGGACCGGATACAAAGATATATGTGATAATCATAATGTTTATCGTTTACATTTTAGGAATGGCCGTACTCTTTGCTGACAAAATATTTAAGGATATGAGAAAGCCGGTTGCAATAATATATGTAACGGCATCAGCATTGTCGTTATTTATGATGATTTTTACATGGAAAAACCTTTTTCTCGGAACTTATGATGAGATGGCACATTTGTCATATCTTGCAGACGTGACAGAAAACCCGTCGATTATCCCGGATTATGAAAATCAGATGCTTCTGGCTAATGATTATGAGACTGTGCCGGAGGAGGGGGTATTTACCACTGCGTTAAAACAGAATGCAGGGTTGTTCGTTGGTAAGAAAACAGATACAGTAAGCTTTTTGGGACATCCGCCTCTATATTACCAGGTACTAAAATGTACAAATTCCGTAAATATAGATAAGAGTGGGGCAGAGACAAAGGTATATGCCAATCTTAATAGCCTGAGAGCCGCTAATATTGTTCTTGTGATGTCAGGACTGCTGATTTATATGTATATTGGATTTACAAGAATTGAAAAAAAATATCCTGTGGTTCATCTTTTGTATGCATTCACAATTGCGTTGTTTCCAATGCTTTATGGCTGTGCTCCGACAATTAATAATGATAATATTGCCATAATAATTACTGGTATTTTTACGCTGGGAATAATAAGATTTATTGAAGATAAGAGAAACTGTCTGACCTATAGCCTTATTGCAATAGGAATTGTCACAGCCTCAATGACAAAGGTTACAGTGTGTGCCATGCTTGTGATATGTGCATTGATTTTTGTGGTGGCATCTGTCATAAGAGAAAAGGATTGGAAAAAAGTATTTAATAAGAGTTTTATGATTACTGCACCAATTTATCTTGTGGCAGCAGTATTTTACGGATTTTTCTTTATGAAATATGGAAAGATTCAGGTCAGTCTGAGAGATCTGGTAAGCGATGAAGTGTTTACACAGTATGCACTGGTTTACGTTGAGCCGTCTGAAAGGCTGCATTTGAGCTTCAGGGAATTTATTGAATATTTCTTAAACAATTTCCTTAAGCAGTGGTCTTCGGGAATCACTTTCAGGATATCAAAGGAAGAGGGATTTTTCAGGTTTTCCAGAATTGCATTTAATTTATTGTGGTTTTCACCAATAGTTGCTTTTTCAATGAATAAGGGCTTAAGTGAGAAAGAAAAAAGAATGATCAGTTTTTATAAAGCATTTTCGGTCTCATTAATTGTAACAGTAATTTTGCAGGTTATGAGAGGCTTTAATGATTTTTATTTCATTTCAGGACATGCGGGAGTGCAAAGCAGATATTATATATGTGTAATGCCGGTTATGACTCTGGTGGTATCTCATAAGATACAACAGATTATGAATAAAGACTTGACAGTCTGGGGAAAGACTGATAATAATAGTATAGTAAAAGTTAATGATTGCATTAGCAGTATTGTTACAATCTTAAGTTATGCAGCAATATATGGAGGCTGTGTTTATTATTTCTTGGGAGTGACAAATTATATGCTGTAGCCCTTAGGTACTACGGTAAAGAATAATATATCTTAAAGGAGAAAAAAATATGAGAACTTATTTAGTAACAGGTGGAGCCGGATTTATTGGCTCAAATTACATTCATTACATGTTTAAGAAATACGATAACGAAATCAGAATTATTAATGTTGACAAGTTAACCTATGCAGGAAATCTTGAAAACTTAAAGGATATTGAAAATAGAGATAATTATACATTTGTAAAAGCAGATATCTGTGATAAGGAAGCTATCAGAAAAATCTTTCAGGAAAATGACATTGACCGTGTTGTTCATTTTGCAGCAGAAAGTCATGTGGACAGAAGTATCAAAAATCCTGAGGTTTTTGTGCAGACAAACGTATTAGGTACAGCTGTTATGCTTAACTGTGCAAAAGAAGCATGGGAATTAGAAGATGGAACATTCAAGGAAGGAAAGAAATTCCTTCATGTATCAACAGATGAGGTTTATGGTTCATTACCAGATGATGACAATGCATTCTTCTATGAGACAACACCATATGATCCACACAGCCCATATTCAGCAAGCAAGGCTTCATCAGACTTCCTTGTAAAGGCATATATGGATACCTATAAGTTCCCTGCAAACATTACTAACTGTTCAAACAACTACGGTCCTTACCAGTTCCCGGAAAAGCTTATTCCACTTATTATTAACAATGCTTTACAGGGAAAGAAATTACCGGTATATGGTGATGGAAAGAATGTAAGAGACTGGTTATACGTTGAAGACCATGCAAAGGCTATTGATATGGTTCAGGAAGAAGGTAAACTATTCGAGGAATACAATATCGGTGGACACAATGAAAAACAGAACATCGAAATTATCGAGATTATTCTTGAGACACTTCAGGAAATGCTTCCGGATGATGACCCAAGAAAGGCTCATATCAATAAAGAGCTTATTACTTATGTTGAGGACAGAAAAGGACATGACAGAAGATATGCCATCGCTCCAGATAAGATTAAAGCCGATTTAGGATGGTATCCGGAGACAATGTTCAAGGACGGAATCAAACTTACAATTAAATGGTTCTTTGAGAATGAAGACTGGATGAAGAATGTAACCAGTGGAGATTATCAGAAATATTACGCAGAAATGTACAAATAAGTTGCTTAAATGGGAATGTGAAAATGTTCCCATTTTGGTGCGTTATAAGGAAAATAAGTTTTATAATAATATAGGCACGGTTCAGGTGCGAAAGTGAGGTCAAAATGAAAGGTATTATTTTAGCAGGTGGTTCAGGTACAAGATTATATCCATTAACAAAGGCTGTTTCAAAGCAGATTATGCCGGTATATGACAAACCAATGATATATTATCCATTGTCAACGCTTATGTTGGCCGGTATCAGAGAGGTTTTGATTATTTCCACACCAAGAGATTTGCCTGTATTTGAGGAGTTATTCGGAACAGGTGAGCAGCTTGGCATGAGATTTGAATATGCCGTACAGGAAACACCAAGAGGTTTGGCAGACGCATTTATAATTGGTGCCGATTTTATTGGTGATGACAATGTTGCGTTAGTATTAGGAGATAATATTTTCTATGGCCAGAGCTTTTCAAAGGTTCTTAAGAATGCTGCAGCGAGAGAAAAGGGAGCTACCATTTTCGGATACTATGTAAAAGATCCTAGAGAATATGGCGTTGTTGAATTCGATGAAAATGGAAAGGCATTATCCATCGAGGAGAAACCAGAGAATCCAAAGTCAAATTATGCAGTACCGGGTCTTTATTTCTACGACAATGACGTTGTTGAGATTGCAAAGAATGTAAAACCATCAGCAAGAGGTGAGATAGAAATCACATCAATCAATAATGAATATTTAAGGAGAGGTACATTAATGGTTGAGACTCTTGGTCGAGGATTTGCATGGTTAGATACAGGAAATCATGATATGTTACTTGATGCTGCTGATTTCGTGGCAGCTTTCCAGAAGAGACAGGGATTGTACATTTCATGTATAGAGGAAATTGCATACAAGAGAGGCTTTATTGATAAAGAACAGTTATTAAAGCTTGCTGAGCCGCTTATGAAGACAGCGTATGGTCAGTATCTTGTAGATGTTGCAAACGGTTTATAAAAAGGAGTTTTGGAAATGGGAAAAATAACAGTTGAAACTTGTGAAATAGAAGGTCTAAAGGTAATTACTCCTGCTGTATTTGGTGATGAGCGAGGATATTTTATGGAGACCTACAATTATAATGATTATAAGGCAGCAGGAATTCCGGAAGAATTTGTTCAGGATAATCAGTCAAGTTCAAAGAAAGGTGTTCTCAGAGGATTACATTTCCAGATTAATTTCCCACAGGATAAGCTTGTAAGAGTTGTCAGCGGAGAGGTTTTTGATGTTGCAGTAGATCTTCGTGAGGGATCTGAAACTTATGGAAAATGGTATGGTGTTGTACTTTCGGCAGAGAATAAAAAACAGTTCTTTATTCCTAAGAATTTCGCTCATGGATTTATTGTATTGTCAGATTATGCAGAATTTGCATATAAATGTACAGATTTCTATCATCCTAATGATGAGGGAGGTCTCAAATGGGATGATCCGGAAATTGGTATTGAATGGCCAATGCCGGAAGGAATCACGAAAAAAGATTTGACTATTTCAGATAAGGATCAGAAATGGTCAGGAATTAAAGAGTTTAAAAGATAAGAAAGAGAAAAAATTATTATGAGTAAAAAATCAAAACTTGCTGAAAGTAAAGATCTTATTCTCTATTTGTCTAAAAATGATTTTAAAACCAAGTATGCAGGCTCATATATGGGAATTATATGGGCTTTCATACAGCCTATAGTTACAATAGTGTTATATTGGTTTGTATTCCAGGTTGGACTTAGAAGTGGAGATGTGGGTGACACCCCATTTATCCTATGGCTTATGGCAGGACTTATACCATGGTTTTTCTTTCAGGAGGCATTAGTTAATGCGACTAACTGTTTTGTGGAATATAGTTATCTTGTGAAAAAAGTAGTATTTAATATTAACATACTTCCAATAGTCAAGGTAATTTCGTCTTTATTTGTGCATGTATTCTTTATGGGACTTCTAATAATTGCCTATATTTTAATGGGATATTTTCCGGGAATAATTGCCATACAGCTTGTGTATTATTCATTTTGTATGATAATGCTTGTATTGTCCATCTCATATTTCACATCCGCCTTATCCGTTTTTTTCAAGGATACAGTTCAGATAATTAGTGTGTTTATGCAGATAGGAACATGGATGACCCCAATTTTATGGAATTTCGAAGATCCGAGATTTCAGGATGCATTATCGAATTTAAGCATTATATTCAAGCTAAATCCAATGTTTTATATAGTTGATGGTTGCAGAGGCACAATGATTTATGGCCATAAGTTTTATGAAAAACCTATGCTTACATTATATTTCTGGTCTTTTGTAATCATTATGGGATTAATTTCAAGATTTGTTTATAAGAGACTTAAGCCGCATTTTGCTGATTCTTTATAATATAACAAGAAAAATCATGAGGGATAGATGATGAGCGACTACGCAATAAAAGTAACTAATCTAAAAAAAGTATATAAATTGTATGATAAACCGGTGCTGAGATTAAAAGAGGCACTAAGTATCACGAAAAAACAGTATCATAAAGATTTCATGGCATTAAATGACATTTCCTTTGAGATAAAAAAAGGAGAGATGTTGGGCATAATCGGAAAGAACGGTGCTGGAAAATCAACAGTATTAAAAATAATTACAGGAGTTCTTACTCCTACCTCTGGCAAGGTGGAAATCAATGGAAAGATTTCCGCCCTTTTGGAGTTAGGGGCAGGTTTTAATCCTGAATACACCGGAATTGAAAATGTTTATTTAAATGGAACAATGATAGGCTTTACAAAGGAAGAAATGGACAGGAAGATTGATGATATCATTGCATTTGCGGATATTGGAGATTTCATAAACCAGCCTGTAAAGACTTATTCAAGTGGTATGTTTGCAAGACTTGCATTTGCTGTGGCTATTAATGTTGAGCCTGACATACTCATTGTTGACGAAGCATTGTCTGTAGGTGATGTTTTCTTCCAGGCAAAGTGTTATAAAAAGCTCGAGGACCTTAAAAATTCCGGAAAGACAATACTTTTCGTTACCCATGACATGGGAAGTGTTATGAAGTATTGCAACAGGGCAATAATATTTAATCATGGTTCTATTGTTGCTGAAGGTGAGCCGGCAGCCATGATTGATATTTACAAAAAAATATTGGTTGGACAGTATGATAAGACTGAAAAGGAAAATGATACGAAGGACAATGAGAATTCCCTTTCTGATGTTAATGACCTCATAAATAAGGAAACACCTACGGAATTGATGGATTCTGCCTCTAAAAAGAAAAATCAGACTGAGGGAAACTGGAAGGATTATATGTTAATGAATCCTAATAGTGAGATTTATGGGGATAAGAGAGCAGAAATTGTTGATTTTGGTATTTTTGATGATGAAGGCGAAATAACAAATACTGTTTATAAATTAAAATATTTTTCACTTAAGATGAAAATTAAGTTTAACGAGACAATTGAAAATCCGATTTTTGCATTTAGTTTTAAGGATATAAAAGGTACGGAGATAACAGGAACAAATACTATTATTGAAAAGGTTGATACCGGTATAGTGGAGAAAGGTCAGACTGTTACCATTGAGTTCAGACAGAAGATGATACTTCAGGGAGGACAATATTTGTTATTACTTGGGTGTACCGGATTTGAAAGTGATAACCTTGTGGTGTACAATCGTCTGTATGATATATGCTGTGTAAATGTTATTTCAGATAAGACAACAGTTGGTTATTTTGATATGGATTCAAAAGTCACATTTAATGAAAATGGAGCGTAGAGATGTCAAAGATTAAGAAAACACTTGCTATAACAAAAAAATGTATAAAAAATCCCCAGATGATTGGTAAAGGAGTTCAATATATCAGAGTTAACGGATTTCACGGATTGAAGGCGAAGATAAATTCAAAATTAAATCCTCAGGTGATTGTAGCTCAGACAGAAGTTAAACCATCTACTCCTGACCAGGTTTTTACAGGGGATATTAAGTTTTCAGTTGTAATTCCTGTATACAATGTTGAAATCAAATGGCTTGAGAGAGCAATAGAGTCTGTGAAAAAACAGAATTATACCAATTGGGAAATCTGTCTTGCTGATGACTGTTCCACAAAGAAAGAAGTGGCAGACTATTTGAAATCGGTTGAGAGTGATAAGATAAAGGTTGCATATCTTGAAAAAAATCAGGGTATTTCAGGAGCAAGCAATGCAGCGGCCACTCTGGCAACAGGCGATTACATTGTGTTAATGGACAATGATGATGCCATCACATATGATGCTCTTTACGAATTTCTTAGAAAAATTCTTGAAACTGACGCAGATATTATATACAGTGATCAGAACATTATAGATGTGAATGATGATGGCAGAGAGCCACTCTATAAACCGGACTGGTCTTTAGACTTATTCCTAAGCCAAATGTATATAGGGCATTTGCTTGGATTCAAGAAGGAATTATTTGATAAAGTAGGAGGTTTCAGAAGTGACTTTAACGGAAGTCAGGATTATGACCTTGTACTGAGAATGATAGAGCATACAGATAACATACAGCATGTTTCAAAGGTGTTATATGGCTGGAGAGACATACCAACTTCCACGGCCACAAATCCGGAGTCAAAGCCATATGCACAGACTGCCGGTTTAAGGGCTATACAGGAGCATCTTGACAGAGTTTACGGAGAAGGAAAGGCCACGGCAAATGAGACAGAGGATTTATTCGTCTATGATGTGAGATACAATCTGGATGAGAAGCCTATGGTTTCGATTATTGTGCCGACAAAGGACCATGTTGATTTGCTAAAACAGGATATTGATTCAATAGAAGAATTGACAACCTATGAAAATTATGAAATTCTTGTTCTAAATAACAACTCAGAGAAGGAAGAGTCCTTTGAATACTTTAAGGAAGTTGAAAAACAGTATGGTAATGTAAGGGTTATTGATGCAAAATTTGAATTTAACTGGTCTAAGCTCAATAATTTTGGTATGAAGCATGCAAAGGGTGATGTGTATGTCTTCCTGAACAATGATATGAAGCTCATCACACCGGAATGGCTTGACCGTCTTGTTGAAAAGGCAGTCAGACCAGACGTTGGTGTTGTTGGTGGTCTTTTGCTTTATGAAGATGGTACCATTCAGCACGCAGGTGTAGTAGTGGGAATTCAGGGCTGGGCAGACCATATATATAAAGGAAAAACACCGGTACATTACGGTTCACCATATATTTCACCTATGGTTACAAGAAATGTCACAGCAGTAACAGGTGCCCTGATGGCGATTTCCAAAGAAAAGATTGAGAAAATCGGTGAGTTTGATGAAGATTTCATCATTTGTGGAAGTGACATTGAAATGTGTATCAGGGCAAACTTAAGAGGCTTCGTAAATATATATGACCCACATGTAAAGCTTTATCATTACGAATCAAAGAGCAGGGATTCATATATTCCTGAAGTGGATTTTGAAATGTCTTCTTTTGCTTATAGAACATACAGAGAAGAAGGGGATCCATATTATAATTCGAATCTGGATTACACAAATGTAATTCCTACTGTAACTGACAAAAACCAATTTTATAAAGCAGAAAGTGATATTATGAGAAGCATAAATGAAAAAAATTCTGGCGAAAAAATGCCGGATTCATCAATAGCTATTGCAGAAATATTAAAATATGAATTTAGAAAGACAGAATTTCCGGAGAAGAGAATTAACCTTTTAGTTCCTTCAATTAATCCGGAGCATGTATTTGGCGGAATTTCCACAGCGTTAAAATTCTTTGAAAAGCTTGTGGAGGAATCAGGCTTTGCAAGCAGAATTATCCTTACAGACGCAATGCCATCAAGAAAGGCACTTATGCAATACAAGGATAAATATCGTTATGTAAAGGCGAGCAGGGATTCAAATGACAGACATCAGATAGTGGGCTATAGTGACCGCTATATGCAGAGTATTCCTGTGTCTGAAAATGATTACTTTATGTTTACCGGATGGTGGACAGCCTATTGTACACAGGAAGCATATATTGAATTTGAGAATAAAGAGGGCATTAAGCCAAATAAATTCATTAATTTCATTCAGGATTACGAACCTGGATTTTATGCGTGGTCAAGCAGATATTTATTGGCAGATTCAACATACAGAAATGAATATCCACAGCTTGCAGTATTCAACAGTAAGCTTTTACATGAATTCTTTATGCAAAATGGATACAGCTTCTATAAAGAATATGAATTTGACCCTGTATTAAATGGAAAATTAAGTAAAATCTTAAAACAGAGCTTTGGTAAGGTTGAAAAGAAGAAACAGATTCTTGTATATGGACGTCCGACTGTTGAAAGAAATGCATTTTCAATTGTGGTTGATTCTCTTAAAAAATGGGTTGAAAAACAGGAGGATATTGAAGAATGGGAAATCCTTTCAGCTGGAGAATATCATTTGCCGGTAGATTTGGGCAGAGGAAAAGAATTAGTTTCAGTAGGAAAGCTTACTATTGAGCAGTATGCAGAGACAATGCTTAATACTTTTGCAGGTATATCACTTATGTCATCACCGCACCCAAGTTACCCACCACTTGAAATGTCAGTGTTTGGTGTGAATGTCATCACAAATAAATACGCAAATAAGGACCTTGCAAACTTCAACAGCAATATCTGTTCTGTATCAAGTGCAAGTCCAAGTGTAATCTCAGATGAATTATACAAAATCTGTAGTGCTTACACAGAAGAAATTGAGCTTAAGAATGAAACACCGGATTATATAGAGAATGAACATGTATTTGACTTCATTAAGGACATTATGAAGGAATTATCATAAGGTGCCGGTTTTGAGGTTGGCGATGAACAGTTACAGTAATGTAAAATCATGGAAAGAGGCAGGTTATAAATGGAAAAAATAGGTAATGTTACCCTGAATTATCAATATTACAAAGGTTCAGATGAATACAGTGACGGAGACATTGAACTTGAATTGTTAGAATATGCAAAGAGTGGCAGAGATGTTTTGGAAATTCTTAAGGACGAAGACAGATGGCCTATCCTTTATCATTTATCTCCTGTTAGAAAAAACATACTTGAGTGGTATCCTTTTGACAAATCGGGAAATGCCTTGGAAATTGGCTCCGGTTGTGGCGCTGTAACCGGTGCACTGTGTGAGAATGTTAACAGTGTTACCTGTATTGAGCTGTCAAAGACAAGATCATTAATTAATGCCAATAGAAACAACCAGTATGAAAATCTTGAGATAATGGTTGGAAATTTCAATGACATTAAAATTGAAAAGAAATATAAATATATAACTCTTATAGGTGTATTGGAATATGCAGCATATTACACAGATACAGAAAATCCATTTGTTGATTTTCTGAAGAGAATTAAAAATTACCTTGAACCGGATGGAAAACTTTTAATTGCCATAGAAAATAAATATGGATTAAAATATTTTGCCGGTGCCTGTGAGGACCATACAGGAAAAATGTTTGACGGAATCCAGGGATATTTAAATACAGACGCTTTGGTAAGAACCTTTTCTAAAAATGAATTGGAAAGCATTATCAGGGAGGCAGGATATGAGGACATTAATTTCTATTATCCCTTCCCGGATTATAAATTTCCGACACAGATTTTTTCACCTGAGTATCTTCCAAACAGTAAGGACTTAGCCTGCAGCTTAGAATGCTATGACAATGACAGAATCAGATTATTTGACGAGACAGTAGCCTTTGAAAATATCATTGATGCAGGAATGTTTGAGTTTTTCTCTAATTCTTATTTCATTGAAGTAGGTGTGAATTTGTAATTTGATGTTAGTGCATCAATATTCTTGAAAAGGAGCAGGTTGAATGAAAAAAATATTCTCTAAGATTACAAAAGAAAGAAAATATCAATTTCAGATTGAAACAGGAATATTGCTTGAAAATGATATAAAATATGTTGAAAAAAAGGGATTGAATGTAGATAGTCGTAAGCATGTGCAAAATATGTACAATGTTTATGAAGAATACTTGGATAAAGGAATTACAAATTTAAATAAATGTGACAGCATAAGTGAGGGGCAGGTTAGATTTGAATTTATTAAGGGTATTAGTCTTAACCAGAAAATGATTGAAGCAGTTACAAAGAGAGACAGGGAAAGGGTAAAGAAACTTGTTTCTGAGTATGCGAATTTTGTAAACGTTCTTTCATCAAAAGTGGGTACAGAGGAATTTGATAACAGTAAGGAATTTATTGATGTCTTTGGAGATGGAGAAAAGCTTAAGGGAGTGGCTGCAGCAAAAAAACTCGTTTTTGATTTGATTTTTGAGAATCTTATTGATGACGGTGAAAAATACCAGATAATTGACTATGAATGGTGTTTTGACTTCTTAGTACCAGTTGAATTTGTCGTTTACAGGGCAATGTTTGGATTTTATACACTACACGGAAAATTATTTGAAGGATTTATTTCAAGGGAGGAATTTCTTGATATCGCAGGAATAAGTGGTGACATCGCGGAATATTACTTTGAGAAAAATGAATTCTTTATCGATTATGTTTATGGACAGGGAAGCTATGAGGAGATATTAAAGTCCTATAGAAAAATAAATGCAGATATCACCAGCGAGGCGGTAAGGCAGAGGATATTTGTCACAGCCTGTGAAAGTCTGGGATATGTGGAGGATACTCCTTATGACGGAGAAAAAAAGAATCTTGATGCCATAGTTAAAATATTAGAAAAGCATGGAAGTCTTTTTGATGATGCCGGAAAATTTTTTAAGATTACCCAAAATATCGCAAAAGACAGTGAGCCAATAAAAAAGACATTTTTAGATAATGAATTTTTTGGAAATGAAATGAGTGCGTGTCTTGAAGATATCTTAAATACTGTTACATATTACAGGGATATGGCAGAGAAAAAAGATGAGATATGCACAGAGTTAATTAATGAGAAACAGAATATTGACAATGAAGTGCAGAGACTTAGCGTTGAAAATGAAAAATTGAAACAGGAATTAGAATATATCAGATCTTCGAAAATTTATAAAATGGGTCTTAAGAACAAGACAGATAAGTTTAGAAGTACGCTGGATTAATGGAATTATGGAGATTAGTAATGAAAAAGAAGGTTTCAGTTGTAATACCTAATTATAATGGGATAAAATTTATAAAAAATTGTCTTGATTCCCTTAGGAAACAGAGTTATGAGGATTTTGAAACTATCATCATAGATAATCGTTCCACAGATGGAAGCGACAAAGTAATTGAGGATGAGTATCCGGAGATGAAGCTTGTTCGAATGGACAAAAATTATGGATTTAGCGTAGCTGTAAATGAAGGTATCATTTTGTCAGATACGGAATTTGTAATTTTGCTTAACAATGACACAGAGGTACATGAGGATTTTGTTAGGGAACTGGTATGCGCAATTGAAAAGTCAGAAGATATTTTTTCAGTAAGCAGTAAAATGATTAGCTTTAACCAAAGAAATATAATGGATGATGCCGGTGATTTATATACAATAATCGGATGGGGATTTCAAAGAGGTGTCGGACAGAGCATCAGAAAATTCAATAAATCAAAAGAGATATTTTCAGCCTGTGCAGGTGCAGCCATATACAGAAGAAAAGTATTTGATGAAATAGGATTGTTTGATACAATGCACTTTGCATATCTTGAAGATATTGATGTTGGATATCGTGGAAGGATTGCGGGATATAAAAATGTGTATTGTCCTAAGGCAAAGGTTTATCATATAGGAAGTGCCACAAGCGGTTCAAAATATAATGAATTTAAGGTTAAATTATCTGCCAGAAATAATATTTACCTGATTTATAAGAATACTCCATTTTTGCAGGAAGTGGTTAATTTTCCATTTATTGCAGCAGGGTTTGCTGTTAAGGCAGTGTTTTTCAGAAAAATGGGATTTGGCAAGGCATATATGGATGGAATTAAAGAGGGAATAAGAACTATGCATAAATGTAAAAAAGTTCCGTATAAATCTGATAATTTAGCTAATTATATAGAAATAGAAAAAGAATTAATTGTAAACACTTATATTTACGCAAGGGATTATTTAACAAGAAGAGGATTCTAAAAAAAATGTTCTTTGTTAATAATTTGTAAAAAAATACTGTTTTGCATTGATTAATAGAAAATAATGGTGTATCATTCCACTGTATAGTATGAAAAATAAGGCTGATGACGTTATTTTTCATCCAGCTAACTAAGTCGGATTATGGGTGATTAAAGTGATAAAAGACAATCAAAAGTATTTTAACAGATTACAGCTTGTATTAGATTTGCTTGTTATTGAAGCATCTTATATGACATCTTGGTATCTGAAATTTAAGACTCCTTTTTTCGAGCATGAGGAAGGAAGGCTGTCTTTTGAAACATATATGAAAGCCATGTGGGTGATTTTGCCAGGATATTTGTTTTTGTATCTGGCATTTCATCTTTACACATCAAAGAGAGTTCAGGGAAGAAGACTGGAGTTTGGAAATATCCTGAAAGCAAACATTTTGGGATTAATGGTGATTCTTACAATTTTATATGTCACCAGACAACATAACTTTTCACGAGAAATGCTATTTATTTTCTTTGTGATTAACGTTTGTGCAGAAGTGGCCATGAGGTTGATTATCAGAATGGGACTTCATATGATGCGAAAGAGTGGATTTAATATGAAGCATATTCTGCTTGTTGGCTACAGCCGGGCAGCAGAGGCATATATTGACAGAATAAGAACGTATCCGCAATGGGGATATCAGATTAAGGGAATCCTTGATGACAATGTACCTGTGGGTACAGATTATAATGGCGCAAAGGTGTTAGGAAAAACGGATATATTGTTGGATTTGCTTGCTGAAAACAGTCTTGATGAAATTGCCATTACATTGGGATTAAATGAGTATTCAAAGCTTGAGCGTTTGGTTAATATGTGTGAAAAATCAGGTGTGCATACACAGTTTGTGCCTGATTATAACAATATTATTCCTTCAAAACCATACACAGAGGATTTAATGGGATTACCGGTGGTAAATATCAGATATGTACCATTATCAAATACATTTAATCAGTTAATTAAGAGAATTTTTGATATAGTGTGTTCGTTTTTGGGCATAATAGTATTATCTCCACTATTACTTATTATAGCAATTTTGGTAAAAACAACATCAAAAGGACCTCTTATTTTTAAACAGGAAAGAGTTGGACTCAGAAACGAGCCTTTTATGATGTATAAATTCCGTTCAATGAGGGTTCAGGAAGAATCAGCGGAGAAAAAGGCATGGACGGTGAAGGACGACCCGAGAGTAACCCCTCTTGGTAAATTCCTTAGAAGAACTAGTCTTGATGAATTGCCACAGCTTTTTAATATATTAAAGGGTGAGATGAGCATTGTGGGACCGAGACCAGAAAGACCTTTTTTTGTAGACAAGTTTAAGGAAGAGATTCCAAGATATATGGTCAAGCATCAGGTCAGACCAGGACTTACAGGATGGGCACAGGTAAATGGTTACAGAGGGGATACCTCAATTAAGAAGAGAATCGAGTATGACTTATTTTATATCGAAAACTGGACATTTGGATTTGATATTAAAATTATGTTTTTAACAATTTTTAAAGGATTCATTAACAAAAATGCATATTGATGCGTGGATGAGAGGCTAAAGAAAATGAAGAAAAATATGAAAAAGAAGAGTTCAGACACTGTAAATAAAATTCCGGCATGGAAGAAGGGCGTACTGCTTTTAGAGACAATTGTAATATTGCTATATTGTTTTGTCACAGTGTTTTTTGTATGGTATAAGGTTGACAGAAACAGCCTTATTGCAGCATGTATCAAAAATCCTGTTATTTACAAATTGATTTCAAGTTCAGATGCAAAGAAATCATATGAAGAGAATGTGCAGGACAAGAATTATGATGAAAATAAGATTGTTCAGAATGAGGACTTGCAGGGAAATGTTGAAACCTATAGAAATATTGCCTTGTTTGGTATAGATTCCCGTGGCTCTGAATTTGACGACTCCACTCACAGTGATACAATCATCATTGTCAGTATAAATAATAAAACCGGACAGGTTAAGATGGCTTCTGTATATCGTGACACAATGTTAAAGATTGTGGATGATGATGGGGATGTTTCGTATACCAAGGCAAATGCCGCATTCTTTAAAGGTGGTCCGGAATGTGCAATTAATATGTTAAATACAAATCTGGATTTGAATATAACAGATTATGCCGTTGTAAACTTTACCGGATTAACCAAGATTATCGATGCCCTTGGTGGTGTTGATGTTACCATAACAGATGATGAAAAATTCTACACAAATGGTTATCTGACTGAGACAAGAAAGATTACAGGATTAAATGCGCCTGATTTGACAAAGTCGGGACTTGTTCATATGTCAGGACTTCAGGCAACGGCTTTTTGTCGTATCAGATATGTAACCTTCTATGATGAGGATGGAACAGCGTATTATTACGATATGGGTAGAACAGCCAGACAGAGACTTATTATCCGAAAGGTTGTTGAAAAGGCCAAAAATGCAGGTGTCAGCCAGGTTATGGAAATTGCAGATAGTATTTTAAATTATAATACACCGGATGAAAAAATAATAACAACAAGCCTTTCGTTTGATGAAGTTATGGAAATGATACCTACAATGCTTGAGTTTACTCTTTCAGAAAATACAGGTTTTCCATTTACGTGTGACACACCAACCATCAATGGTGCAAGTATGGTAGTTGCACAGGGACTTGAGTACAATGTTGTTAAGCTTCATCAGTTCCTTTTTGGTGATAATGATTATCAGGTTAGTAAAAATGTTGAAAACATCAGTGACTATCTCATTAACTACACGGGAATTCCAACAGTAAAGCTTCCTGAGGATGAGGAAGATGATAAGACCGAATATGGCAACTATGATTATGACGACGGTGATGACGATGATAATAGCGATGATGAAAACTAAAGATGTGAATTTATCAGCTTAATAGGGTGAATACAAAGCAATCAGGCTAAATGCCTGGTTGTTTTTCTCAAATAAATTATTGCGGAAATGAGGATTAGTATTGTATGTTGGAACTTAGAAATGTATCCTATAATGTTCCGGAAGGTGGAAACGAAAAAGGTATATTAAAGGATGTCAGTATTAAAATTGATGATAAAAAATTTTTGGCAATTACAGGACCTAATGGTGGTGGTAAATCTACTCTTGCAAAGTTAATTGCAGGAATTTATACTCCAACCTCAGGACAGATTTTTTTTGATGGAGTTGACATAACAAATATGAGTATTACAGACAGGGCAAAGGCTGGTATAAGTTTTGCATTCCAGCAGCCTGTCAGATTTAAGGGTATTAAAGTAAAAGATTTGATTAAGCTGGCAGCTGGAAATAATCTGTCTGTCTCAGGAGCATGTGAGTACCTTTCAGAGGTTGGACTGTGTGCAAGAGATTATATAAATAGAGATGTTGACGGCAGTTTATCAGGTGGAGAACTTAAAAGAATTGAAATAGCCACAATAATTGCCCGTGGAACAAAATTGTCAGTATTTGATGAACCAGAGGCTGGTATTGATTTGTGGAGCTTTAAAAATCTTATCGATGTATTTGAGAAGATGCATAAAGAAAAAGACACTTCTATTGTGATTATTTCCCATCAGGAAAGAATTTTAAATATTGCTGATGAAATATTGGTATTGGCAGATGGTGAAATTAAAGCTCATGGAACTAAAAATGAGATTTTACCAGAATTGTTAAATGGAAGTGGAACTTGTAAATTTTATCAGTAGATAGTATTCTATGGAGGATTAGTGTGAAAAATAATATAGATAAAATTCAAATGACATTATTAGAACAGGTGGCTGACCTTCATGGTGTGCCGGAAGGAGCATATAATATCAGGGCAAACGGTGCAATGGCAGGCAGAAATGTAACAGCTAACATTGACATTGTCACAAAGGAAGATAAACCGGGAATTGATATTATTATTAAGCCGGGAACAAAAAATGAAAGTGTTCATATTCCGGTTATTTTAAGCAAGACCGGACTTACAGACCTTGTATATAATGATTTTTATGTGGGTGAGGGAGCAGATGTTACCATAATTGCAGGTTGTGGAATACACAATGGAGGTAACGAAAAATCTGAACACGATGGTATTCACACATTTTATGTGGGGAAAAATGCCCGTCTTAAATATGTTGAGAAACATTATGGTTCTGGAGATGGAAATGGCGAAAATGTAATGAATCCAACAACAATTATTGAAATTGAAGAAGGAGGATATATGGAAATGGAGACTGCCCAGATTAAGGGGATTGACTCCACAGACAGAATCAATAAGGCTACTCTTGCAAAGGATGCAACATTAATAATAAAGGAAAAACTTATGACACATAGGAAGCAGTACGCAAAGTCCTTATTTGAAGTTGAAATGAATGGTGAGAACTCCAGTGCAAACATTGTTTCCAGATCAGTGGCAAAGGGTGATTCATATCAGCTTTTCGTGTCGAAAATTAATGGAAATAATAAATGTGCAGGTCATTCAGAGTGTGACGCAATTATCATGGATAATGCGAAAATAAGTGCAGTGCCGGAAATAACAGCAAATGATTTGGATGCACAGTTAATTCATGAGGCAGCAATTGGTAAAATTGCCGGGGAGCAGATTATTAAATTAATGACTTTGGGATTAACAGAGGAAGAAGCGGAAGCAGAAATAATTAATGGATTTTTGAAATAACATTAATTACATCTGTTATTATCAACGAAAATATGATAAAATAATAATAGGCAGAGGAAAGTAGGTGGTGTTATGAAATTTCGTAAAATAGATGATGGAACTGTAAGATGCATTATTTCGAAGGAAGATATGCAGGAATATGGTATTGTTTTAGAAGACTTTTTCAAGAACAAAAGCAAAGTTCATGAGTTCTTACATGAAATAGTGGAGAGAGCTGAAAAAGAAGTCGGATATGAACCAAAAGAAGGGCTTTTGTCAATGCAGATTATGCCTATCAGCCCTAACACCATTTCTATTACTTTTTCAGAACATAATCCTGAAGAATATGAAAATATGATGAACAACTTGAAGGATTCAATGGGTGAATTTTTAGGTGAGGATCCGATGATTTTAGGTGATTCGGCTGAAGAAGATGAGGAATTTCTGCTGGAAGAAGAGAAGAGTTATTCAGGAAGCGAAGCTGTGGATACAGACAGATTTGTCAGGAATACATTAGAAGGTATGGAAAAATCGGATACAATAATGATTTCCATGCATTCTATTGAAAAAATTGCCAAGTTTTGCAGAGTATTAAATATTGATAAACCTGTGAAGAGTGAGTTGTATTATCTTGGAAATAAGGATATTTATTGTCTGATAATTGAGAAGAACAGATTATCGGCGGCCATCATGAGACACATTCTTATATTAGCAGTAGAGTACACATCATATATAACTGATGAGATGAAACTTATATCACATGTACGAGAATATGGTGAGTGCATTATTGAAAAGAGTGCGTCAAGAATATTGAAAACTTATATGTAAATTTCAATGATAATGGTGGACATTTAGGATAAAATATTGTATAATATGAACATAGTTTAATAGTTTCGTGAAGCACGAAAAGGCAAACTTATCGAAAGGTAAGGACGCAAAGCCAAGGGTCTTGACTAATTGAAATTAGTTATGACAGCCGGTTACCGAATGTTAACATTTTAGTATTGGTATTTTAAGACCCTGGACTTATGGACAGGGTCTTTTTTGCGTCATTATCTTGGAGTTTTTAGAGCTGTGAGGTATGAAAATGAAAATAAAAAAAGCAAAGAAAATTATTGCAGGAATAGTTACATTATCAATGTTAATATCAAATCAGACATTAGGAATGGCAGTGTCATCAGGTAGTGAAGTGGTTGAAGTTAAAGAAAATGATGGATGGCAGCTTGTTTGGAATGATGAATTTGATGGGGACACATTAGATTTAAATAAATGGAGTTATCAGACAGGAAACGGCTATCAGGGCTGGGGAAATGGAGAACTTCAATATTATACAAAGGATGCAGTTTCAGTTGGAAAAGGTACTTTAAAGATAACTGCTAAAGAAGAACAGACAGGCGGATGTAAATATACATCCGGAAGAATTCGCACAGTAACGGATGATGGAAAAAAATTATTTGGTGCGAAGTATGGCAGATTTGAAGCAAGAATTAAAATGCCAGAAGGACAGGGATTGTGGCCTGCATTCTGGATGATGCCGGTAGACAGTGAATACGGAAACTGGCCATTATCTGGTGAAATAGATATTATGGAAGCTCGTGGAAGAGTAACCAATAAAGTGGCAGGAACTATTCATTTCGGTGAATCAAGACCATTCAACAGATCTCTTGGCGGAGACTACACATTCTCAGATGATGAAGACATTACAGGATTTCATGTTTACAGTGTAGAATGGAACGAAAATTCAATTATCTGGTTTGTGGATGGTGTTGAGTATTACCGTACAAGTAACTGGTATACTGAAAAGGATGGAGTTGTTGCAGAATATCCCGCACCATTTAACAAAGAATTTTATTTGATTCTTAATATGGCCGTAGGTGGAAATTATGACAACTACATATCGCCTGACGGAGAAAATCTTCCGGCAGAGATGGAGGTTGATTATGTCAGGGTATATCAGAAGAATCAGGAAGAGAAGGCTAACGTGACAATGCCACAGGGAACAAGAGATGATTTGGCATTGGCAGGAACACCGGTTTTTGAAAACGGAAACCTCTTGAGTAATCTTGATAATGTCAATGAAAAAGCAATTACATCAACATATGTGGACTACTCAGAAAATTCATGGAAATTCATGGCTTATGAATTATTTGGTGCTGCAGCAGGTGTTGAGAAGATGGTTGTAGATTCCGGGACATTTGTTAAAACAAATATTGTAAATCCGGGAAATGCAGCTTACGGTATTCAGTTGAAACACCTTTTACCTTTGGCAGAGGGATATGTGTATAATATTTCTTTTGATGCCAAATGTGTATCAGGGGCGAAAAACATTAAAGTTAAACCATTATCAAGTTCAGAAAGAGGAAGTGTAAATTTTGCACCTTCGTATACGGCAGCTCTTACAGAGAATATGCAGCATTTTGAGTATTCTTTTATGATGAAGGAAAAATCAGATATGAAGGCAATGATTGAGTTTAATCTTGGGGGAACTGCAGAAGATGTAATAATTGGAAACATTTCAGTTAATGTTAAAAACACCTATGTAACAAGTGAAAAAACAGATGAGGAAATTGTTACAAATGAAACAAAAGAGGAAGTAATTGAAGAAGAGACTACAAAACAGGTTGTGACAGAGAACGAGACAACCAAAGAAGAGACAACCAAAGAAGAGACAACAGAGGAGACAACCGAAGAGACAACAGAAGAGACGACGGTAGAGGAGACAGCAGAAGAGACAACGGAAGAGACAACGGAAGAGACAACGGAAGAGACGACGGTAGAGGAGACAGCAGAAGAGACAACAGAGGAGACAACCGAAGAGACAACAGAAGAGACGACAACAGAAGAGAAAACAGAAGAAGTAGTCGAGGAAGAAACAGAGGAGGCACCTACAGAGGTTATAGAAGCCAGTGTTGTAAATGGGGATTTTACTAATGATTTGGACTACTGGGGCGCATATGGAGAAAATGTAGAATTATCATTAGGTTATACATACAAGAATTCATTAGCTAAAATAGCTGTTACACCAAAGAACAATATCTGGGACACAATTTTTTATCAGAAAGGTGTGAAGCTGACAAAAGGACATATTTATAAATTAAGCTTTGATATTAAATGCAGTTCATCAAATCAGAAGTTTGGAATAACTTTAGATGATGAAAATTATGGAAACCATTTGGCAAGGGTGTTTAATGTGGGCAGGAATTGGAAGAATGTATTAATTGTTTTTGAAGTTGATACAGACGAGGAGCTTATTATAAAGTATATGTTGGGTTCGGTAAGTAAAGATTCTACATTCTATATTGATAATGTATCGATTGTATTGTCAGAATAAAAGATTTGAGACGCAGGGAGTATATCTTAATGCTTGATATTTTACCTGCGTCATTTTTGTCATATATTATAGATGTTTATATAAGTGTACAGAATTAATTGACTTTATGAAGTTTATTTCTTATACTTATTAAGCAAATATTAAGTACATATTAAGTACATATTAAGTACATATTAATGAGAAGGAGGATTTTTATGGAAAAGAAGACAACAAAAAGAATTTGTCTATCTTTAATTCTTTCATTTGCCCTCATGGTTTTGGGTATTGCAGTAAGTGATGGCAAATGTGAGGAAACCGCGGTTGCAGCATCCAATGTGAAAATTGAGTACACAACACATGTACAGACTTATGGGTGGATGTCATATGTGGCAAATGGTGCAACCAGTGGAACAACAGGACAGAGTAAACGAGTGGAAGCATTGAAAATTAAGCTTACCAATGCGAATTACTCAGGAGGCATCCAATACAGAACTTATGTACAGAGCTACGGATGGAGAAACTGGACAAGTAACAATGCTATTAATGGAACATCTGGAGAAGCAAAAAGAATGGAAGCATTCCAGGTTAAGCTTACAGGTGAGATGGCTAACAAGTACGATGTTTATTACAGAGCATATGCACAGAAATTTGGCTGGTTAGGATGGGCTAAAAATGGTCAGACTGCTGGTACAGCAGAGTATGGATACAGACTTGAGGCAATTCAGATTAAGCTGGTTGCCAAGGGTGCAGCGGCTCCAGGAAGCACAGCAGGTGCATACAGACATCCTATGGTGAAATATAAAACACATGTGCAGACATATGGTTGGCAGGACTGGTTTAAAGACGGAGAAACAAGTGGAACAGTCGGACAGGCAAAAAGACTTGAGGCTATTCAGATTTCTCTTCCGGCAAAGGAATATACTGGTGGCATTGAATACAGAACCCATGTACAGACATATGGCTGGCTGAGCTGGGTTTCAAATGGTTCCATAAGTGGTACTTCCGGACAGGCAAAGAGACTTGAGGCCATAGAAATTAAGCTCACCGGAGAAATGGCAAATAAATATGACATTTATTACAGAGTGCATGCACAGAAATTTGGCTGGTTAGGATGGGCTAAAAATGGTGCATCTGCAGGTACTGCCGGATATGGATACAGATTAGAAGGTATTCAGATTAAATTAGTCGCAAAAGGTGGAGCAGCACCTGGACCTACAACAAATTGCTTTAAGAGCAATACACCTGTCAATACAGTAGTTAATGCAACAGGAATTACTCTTAACAAAACAACATTATCGTTAAATAAAGGAACAAGTCAGACACTTACAGCAACAGTTTTGCCTTCAAATGCAACTAATAAGACAGTAACCTGGTCTTCAAGCAATTCGGTTGTTGCAACAGTTACAAGTGCAGGTAAAATCACAGCAGTTAAGGACGGAACAGCAACCATTACTGCAAAGACATCAAATGGAAAGACAGCAACATGTAAGGTTACCGTAGTTGATTCTTCAGTATCAGAGCCTAGCGACACACCACAGGGAAATCAGGAAGATATTTATAATAAATTGTTCGATATAAACAATAAGGTTAAGATTAAACTTGATATTACTGATGCACAGCTCAAATTAATGCAAAGTGATTATAAAGCCGGAAATGATACATACAGAAAAGCAAATATGACTGTAACTATAGGAACGACCACATATAAAATGTATGAAGTTGGTGTAAGAATTAAGGGTAATACATCAAGAGTAGATATATATAATAATGGAAATCTCAATGACAGAAATATGATTCATTTCAAGGTTACATTTAAAGAGACCTTTGATGGTGAAGAATATGGTACGGCAGCTAAACAGTGGGCTTCTGATGAGGCAAGAAAGGCAAGAAAGAATAGAACCTTTGCCACAATGAAAGGTATGGAGCTTAAGTGGAACAGAAACCTTGACAGCACATATGTTGCCAATGTTTATGTAAATCAGATGTATCGTGCTTTAGGCGTTGCAGCTCAGAATACTTCACTTGCAAATGTGGAATTTGGTGGATATAACTACGGCGTATACACAATTTATGAAAATGTTGATGAAGTATTTGTGGAAAGATATTTCGGAGATGCTGATGCAAATGATCTTTACAAATGTGCGTGGGGTCAGAAGAGCTTCGGTTCAGGTGGTGGCTGGAGTGGAGCTACTTATAAAAAAGATACATTAAATTCAATTGAAGTTGAAGAACTTGGAAAAGATTACATATATGAGCTTAAGACTAATAAGAAAAAATCAGATAAGTCATTGCTTAAAAATCTTATTAACACTTTAGATACATCAAGCGTAAGCAAGACAACATTTAGCAATGTAGTTGACTCTGGCAAATTTGTTAATTTTGCTGCAGTATCATATTTTGCCGGAAATCCGGATGATTTGAGAAATAATTACAATAATCATTATGTTTACTTTATGTCAAATGGAAAGGCAGTATTCATTCCTTATGATTATGACAGGTGCCTTGGTATGACAACCGGTGGAAAAAACATGGCGACATATAGCCCGTTTGATGACAGAGCAATACTTGCAAATGAAACTCAGGCAAATCCAGTATTCCGTTTCTCTGTAACAGGAAGAAACAACAGCTTTACTACAGAATATAAGGCTGCATTAAAGAAAGTATATGACAGTGGATGGCTTAATTATTCAAAATATCTTACATATTATAACGCAGCAAAGAAAAATTACTCTACAGTTGCCATTCCTGACAGCCACATTAAATTGTATGTCAGCAATTTGAATGAATCACCTGTTACATATAAGAACAGTGAATTAGCTTTTGCAGAATCAAATAATAGAAATACATCTGTTAAAGATTATCTTAATACAATTAAGGCAACATACGAAACTGCAATTAGCAAGTAAATCTTTATAATCATAAAATGATAAGAAAAAACTGTCACGCGGTTATGCGTGGCAGTTTTTTAAATAAAATCGTATCCGCTAAATATATTTTTACAGATACATAAAATCTTAAAGTTTGCTTTTCTTAATGATACCGCAACCTAAAGCATAAGGACCGGTATGGCAGCCGATGGTAGTACCAATCTGACACTTAACTTCTGAATCACATTTTATGCCGAGGGCATTCTCAAGCTGTTTTTCAAATTCCTTTGCTTCTTCAATATCATATCCGCAGGCTACGATGAAATTATAATCATTTACATCTATTGAAGCATCTTTAATATATGACTGTAAGGAATTTATCACATTTTGTAAGGATTTTTTTCGGCTTCTTGAAATGCCGCCAAGGGAAATATCTCCGTCTTTCATAATGATGGTAGGACGAATACCGAGCTTGTCACCGGCAAGAACTGCCAATTTTCCGATACGACCATTCTTGATAAGATATTCAAGAGAACCAACAGTGAAGTAAATACGTCCTGTTCCCTTGATACTTTCAAGTTCCTTAACTGTATCTTCGTAAGAGATGCCCTTGTCTCTGAGTTTGACAGCCTCATGAACAAAAAGTGCCTGACTGGCTGTGTTTAAGGTTGAATCAATAACAGAAATCTTTGCGTCAGGATGAGATTCAATAATAATATCTCTTGCTGTGCATGCACTGTTGTACGAACCACTGAATTTTGCGGTGATAGTAATACAGATAATCTGTGTGCCTGCTTCAACAAGTGGAGAGAACTTATCAATATAATCCTGAACTGAAGGAAGAGATGACTTTGGAACGGCATGTTCTTCAATCATTTTTAAATAAAATTGATTGTGATCAATGCCCTCGCCTTCCTTAGTATATGTTTCGCCGTCAAATGTTACATAAAATGGAACAATGAGAATATTATTTTTCTCTGTGTATTCTGGGAGCAAATCACAGGCTCCGTCACTTATAATTTGATAATTCATAGCGACTCCTAAATCTAATTTTTATTACTATATTATTTATTTCAAACACATTTGGATGATAATAAACAGATATCATCGCAAGCATCATTATAACACGTAGTTTTTAAAACTACAAGATATTATTTTTATATTATGTATTAAAATCACAAAATATGTGGTACAATGTATAACAAAAAATAGCTAGGAGATTTTTTATGTTCAGATTATGGGCAAAGATATTTAAAGATAATCATATGCTGAGAGATAAGGTTGTGGAAAATCCTGATATTAATTTAACCAGAACAAAGAAAGTATTTGCGGCATTAGATGAGGTGTGTGTGGAATTTGATTTAAGTAAACCGATATGGTTGGATTCGAATATTGCGGAGTTTAAGAAAATAGCTAAAACACGTTTTACAGAGGATAATTTTATTGATGGAATAGATTTTGATTATTTGGAGATTCATATAATTGAAGAAGATTGTTTAATATAAGAAAGTGTGATATTATATGACGTGGATAATAATTATTTAGGTGTTTCCATAAAAAATAATAGCATTTGATAAATAATTAATTGCGGAAAGGTGTGGTATTGGATTATGGAAAAAAAAGAATTAATAAATGAAACTGAAAAAGAAGAAGTTATAGAGAAAGAAGAGAAAGAAGAAAAAGAAGAAAAAGGTGAGGAGACCTCCTTTTTTAGGGAGCTTTTGAGCTGGGTAATGGTATTTGTCGGAGCTTTTGTTGTGGCATATATTATTACAAATTACATAATCGTAAATGCAACTGTGCCAACAGGCTCAATGAAGACAACCATTATGGAAGGGGATAAAGTTATTGGATTTCGTCTGGCATATAAATTTGGTGATCCAAAGCGTGGAGATATTGTTATGTTTAACGCTCCGGATAAAAAAGGGGTTATTTATATTAAGCGACTTATTGGAATGCCGGGTGATCATATAAAAATTGCTGAAGGAAAATTGTACATAAATGGTAAGGAGCAGAATGAAAAATATGTTCATGGTCAGCCGACATATGCATATGATAATTATTTGCAGCAGGACCAGGATTTAGTTTTTGAATGTGTGGTTCCAAAGGATTGCTATTTTATGATGGGAGATAACAGAACAGGTTCAAGTGACTCAAGAGTATGGGGAACGGTAAAGAGGGATGAGTTAATTGCAAAAGCATTTATTAAGTGGTATCCAAAGGTTGAATCTTTGACAAAATAAGCGGCAGGTCGCATGGGCACTAAATGCCTGTAAAATTGAAATGACGATTAGGGTGAAGATATGTCTAGAAAAAAATATGTTAAAAAAAACGTAAAGAAAAGCGTTAACAAAAACATAAAATACACAGATAAAGAGATTAAAGAAGAAGATAAAAATAAGATTTTATCCTATTCCGGAATTGAACAGAGAAAAAATAAAATCAGTGGACCGGGAAGATGCCTTACGATGTTTTTAGGCATCTTCCCTTTTGTGCCATTGGCATTGATTATTCTTTCAAACTGGTTTATCAGAATATCAAGGAAAAATTATGAATTGATATTATTTGCGGGCGGAACAATTTTAATAGTCATCATGCTATATCAGATAGCGATGAAGTTAAATGACCTGCTTAAGGTATTCATTATAGATGAAGAAGGAAATCTCTATTTTCTTAAGATTTCTATATTCTGGTATAAAATAAAGGATAAAATGTATCTGTTAAATCCTACGGGAGCCGCAGGCGGCAGAATTTTCAGAATTTTTTATATGATAAGCAATATTAAACTTGTATTAGACAGGGTTACAGAGGAAATCACATTTGAGGATTTTATTGCCATGGGAAAGATGAATCTTTATTCGGAGATTTCTGATGTAAAAATATCAAAAAAGAAAATATCGTTTATTACCCAGGAGATATCAAATAAGGGTAAAAAGAAGAAAACAATCAGGATACACCGTGTATATGAACACGACGAGGAATTTTGTGAATATTTGAGATGTTTTGATGAAAAGGGGATTGAGGAGGCGAAAAAAATTCGTTTTAATAAAAAGCCCGACATAAATGAAATTATTTTATCGGGAATAAATAAAAAAGCCATAAATAAATTGCAGTCCTTTACGGTAAAATGGGTATGCATAATGGCATGGATATCGGCGTTTATGGGAAGCAGTGATGTAAAACTTCTCAAAAATGCAGCAATTATATTCTTAAGTGTAGAGTTTGTATATGTAGTATTTGTTATTTCAGACTTATTAATTAACAGGTTCCGAAAAGAGTAATTGATTTCACACTTTTTTAACACAATTATCAAATAATTATTAAAATTTCCAGATAACATATTATGAGAAAAGACGCGGATGTAATGTTTTACAGCCTGTTCTTAAATAATTAGGAAGAAAAGAGGATTTTGGGAAATGAAGAAAGCGGGAACAATTATAATTGTTTGTGTAATGGTGATAACCACGATTTTTACGGGATGTGGGAAGAAAACAGCAGACAAAACACAGGAAAAAACAGTGGAAAAAACCAAGGAAAAGCTTGAACTTTGTCTGTCCTATACAGAGGAAGAGATTGACTATACATATGATGAAGGAGATGCTGTATTCATTGAATTAAACGGAAAAGAGGCCAGTTGTGAATCGGATAAGGTGAAGGTTTCTGATGGAAAAGTCAAGATAAAAGAAGGCGGAAAATATATTTTATCTGGAAACTATGAGGGTTCCATTGTTGTAAATGATGACTATGATTCGGAAATTGTTCGTCTGGTATTAAACGGGGTGCAGATAGTCTCAGAGGGAACGGCAGGAATTTATGTTAAGGACGCATATGAGACGATTATAACACTACCTGAAGGCACGGAAAACAGCATCACAGACACAGAAGAATATGTTTTTGAGGATGGTAAGGAAGATGAACCAAATGGTACAATTTACAGTAAGGATAATCTTACAATTAATGGTACGGGGAAACTTAGTGTAAATGCTATGTACAACCACGGAATACAGAGCAAGGATGAATTAAAGATTGTTTCAGGAATATTAAGTATAAATTCAAAAGGAGATGGAATAGTAGGAAAAGATTCTGTAATGATAAAGGAGGCTCAGGTAGAGATAATATCCGAAGGAGACGGTGTAAAATCAACCAGTACGGAGGAGAATTTTGGATATGTATATTTAGATAATCCAATCCTGAAAATTAGTGCAGAGGACGATGGAATACATGCAGAGAACAGGGTTGTTATAAATGATGGAGAAATAAACATAGAAAAATCCTATGAGGGAATTGAGGGTAATTTTATTGACATCAATGGAGGAAAAATCTGTATCACATCTTCGGATGATGGAATAAATGCAACGGAAGGAAGCACTGCAGGGGATGAAAATAACAAGGATATGGAACGCTTTAAGGGCGGCTTCGATACTGACGGCAGCGATTTGTGTATAAATGGAGGATATATTTACATTAATGCAGGAGGAGACGGAGTTGACTCCAATGGAACAATACATATGACAGGGGGAGAACTTTATATTGACGGGCCTGTTGATGGAGGTAATGGGGCTATAGATTATGGAGTGTCAATGGAAATTGAAAGGGGAAGTCTGGTTGCTGTGGGAAGCGTGGGAATGGCAACTGCACCTACAGAGGGCTCAACACAGTATTCGGTAAACGCAGCACTGAATAGCAGCTATGAAGGTGGAAAGGTTATTCAGATAACAGATTCAGATGGAAACATTGTATTATCATATACTCCAGCTAAAAAATTCCAGTCAGTCGTATTTTCAAATGAACTGCTAAAGAAAGGTGAAACATATACCATAAAAGTTGATGGACAGGAGGACAGTTCATTTACAATATCAGAGATAACCACAAATTCAGGAAATGTATCTCAGGGTATGGGAGGACATAGAGGCGGCATGCCAGGAAAAAACGGCGGATGGCCTCAGGATATGGAGCCGGGTGACAGACCGGATATGAAGCCTGAAGAAATGCCAGGCTAAACAGATATAATATCAGAAACAAATAAAATATTGAATTTACTTATGCAGGGAAATGTGTTATATTAGTACACGGAGTGGCTTGTCCACAATGTATTATTTAGCGAATTATTTGCTTAAGGAGGAAAAAAGATATGGTAAAAGCGATAGTTGGAGCCTGTTGGGGTGACGAAGGAAAAGGTAAGATAACAGATATGCTCTCAGAAACTTCTGATATCATTATCCGTTTTCAGGGAGGTAGCAACGCAGGACATACTATTATAAATGATTATGGTAAGTTTGCATTACATCTGCTTCCATCAGGTGTATTCTATGATCACACCACATCGATTATCGGAAATGGTGTTGCTTTAAATATTCCTTACTTAATAAAGGAAGTAAACGAATTGGTGAGTAAGGGTGTTCCAAAGCCAAAGCTTCTTGTGTCAGACAGAGCACAGATTCTTATGCCATATCATATCTTATTTGATGAATATGAAGAGGAGCGTTTAGGAAAGAAATCCTTCGGTTCCACAAAGTCAGGTATTGCACCATTTTATTCAGATAAATATGCAAAGATTGGTTTCCAGGTTTCAGAGTTATTTGATGATGAAGTTTTGGAAGAAAAGGTTAATCGTGTTTGTGAGCAGAAAAACGTATTGCTAGAGCATATGTATCATAAACCAAAGATTGAGCCTAAGGAATTACTGGCTACCCTTAAAGAGTACAGAGATATGGTAGAGCCATATGTATGTGATACTGTGACATTTTTACAAAATGCCATTAAGGAAGGAAAGAATATCTTATTGGAAGGTCAGCTTGGTTCGTTAAAGGATCCTGATTTTGGAATTTATCCAATGGTAACATCATCATCTACATTGGCAGCTTATGGTGCAATTGGTGCTGGTATACCGCCATATGAGATTAAGGATATTGTAACAGTGGTTAAGGCATATTCAAGTGCTGTTGGTGCGGGAGAATTTGTAAGTGAAATCTTTGGCGAGGAAGCTGATGAGTTAAGAAGACGCGGTGGTGACGGCGGTGAATTCGGAGCTACTACCGGAAGACCTAGACGTATGGGATGGTTTGACTGTGTTGCTTCAAGATATGGATGCAAGATTCAGGGTGCCACTCAGGTTGCATTAACAGTAATTGATGTATTAGGATACTTAGATGAGATTAAGGTTTGTGTAGGATATGAAATCGATGGAAAAGTTACAAGAGATTTCCCTACAACAGTACAGCTTGCAAAGGCTAAACCAGTATATGAGACATTACCGGGATGGAAATCAGAAATCAGGGGAATCAAGAATTATGATGACCTTCCTGAGAATTGTAGAAAATATATTGAGTTCATTGAAAAAGAATTGGAAGTTCCTGTAAAGATGGTATCAAATGGACCAGGAAGACATGAAATTATCTACAGATAATATATAACGGAACAGTTAAAATAAAGGTGTCGTCGGAATTGGTGGCACCTTTTTTCATATGAAAATAAAGGAGAATGACTATGAATAAATTTTTTGATCATACTATTTTGAAACCAGATGCAACCATTGAACAGGTTGATACTGTGGTAAAAGAGGCAGTGGATAACAATCTTGCCTCTGTATGTGTTAATCAGTACAGAACTGCATATGTGGCAGAAAAGTTAAAGGACACAGATGTAAAAACCTGCACAGTTGTAGGATTTCCATTGGGAGCAGTTGATTCAGAAGTAAAGGCCTTTGAGACTGAAAAAGCAGTAAAGGCAGGTGCGGATGAAATAGATATGGTAATTAATGTGGGAGCATTAAAGGATAAGGATTATGCATATGTTCAAAAGGATATAGAGGCCGTAAGACAGGCTTGTGCGGGAAAAGTATTAAAGGTGATTATTGAGACCTGCCTTTTAAATGATGAGGAAAAAATAAAGGCATGTGAGCTTTCAATGGCGGCAGGAGCTGATTTTGTTAAGACTTCCACAGGATTTAGCACTGGTGGAGCGGTGGCAGAGGATGTGACCCTGATGAGAAAAGTAGTGGGAGATAAGCTGGGAGTTAAGGCCTCAGGTGGAATAAGAGATGTCTGCACAGCAAAAAAAATGCTGGAATCCGGGGCAAACAGACTCGGAACCAGCAAATTGTTAGTGTGAGTTTTTATTTTCAGGCTTGTTCTCAGGGAGATTAGGATTATAGCTTCTTAATACACCGGCTATCCATATGATGAGATAGATGATAACAGGCACAAAAAATGTTGAATACAGGGCTGCAGTAAAGAACTTATCGGTATATTTGTTGTTCATAATGGAGAGGGCAAAAGCAGCAATGTATAAGAGAATAATGACTAAAATTGCTAATATTGCCAATATTTGTTTGAATTTTTTAAATGTTAATTTCATATTCGTCCTCATTTTTTGGTAGTAATTTTATGAAATTATAATATAGTTAGTGTGTAAATACAAGGATAATGTTGAAAAAAAATTGAATTTGATATATAATCGTTAATTGTAGTGACTATACAAAAGCTCTGTGCTTTTGGAAATAATGGAGGAAAGAAATGGAAGAACAGAGACAACTTACTTTGTTAGAGACATGGAGAGGAATTGCTTATTCATCTCAGACAACAAAACAGGAGAGCGACAGATTCTGGGGCAACTATTTTGTGTTAGAAAAAGGTATTTATGAACAAATCCTTGCAAATCCTGATGAAGTAGTAACTGGAACTGTTAAGGAGTTAGCAGAGAAATACGGTGTTGAATTGCTTATTATGGTTGGTTTCCTTGATGGAATCAATGAGAGCTTAAAACAGGAAAATCCTATTGATACAATGACAGAAGATACTGTTGTAAATTTGGGATATGACAAAGAATTATTATATAAGAACATGGTTGAAGCAAAGGCTGAATGGTTATATACCCTTGGTGCATGGAATGTATTACTTTCTGAAGAGAGAAGAAAAGAGTTATACAAAGAGCAGAAGTCTTCACACACAATAGTAAAGGAAAAGAAAATTGGAAGAAATGATCCTTGTCCATGTGGCAGTGGAAAGAAATATAAATTCTGTTGTGGAAAATAATTAACGAAAAAAACTACTGTGGAATTTTTCTACAGTAGTTTCTTTTTTTTGTGTTCTTTTAGTATTGAAAATGCTTTTTCTTTCTTCTTTTTTGAGTAACCAGTGATTATCTCAGGATAGTTTTCATTGAAATAACTTATTACAATATCTATGTCCTCTTTGCTGTTGCGAGGAGAAAAAGCATAAACATGATGACGACATAAGAAATGCAATGTATAGGTTAGTTTAATTGGAATCCATAAAATATGGTGCCATGAACTGTGTTCGTATGCCCAGATAACACCAGATATTGGAAGTATTTCAATGCTGAATGTACCATTTGTGATTATATAATTTTCTGTAAGAGTTATATTCCCTGATTTTAAGATGACCTTTGAATTAATCTCTTTGTTAACATGTGATAAGCTTTTCTTACCCTTTGGTAAAAGCCTTTTAAAGTTTATGCAGGCAGGGTAAAACTCAGGAACAATAATATAGATAACGTGCACAATTATCAGACTGAGCGGAGTTAGCATTGCAAACATAAATATTAGAATGAGATAAAAATATATATCTGCGTGGTAAGAAGTCTCATCAATTATGACAGGGGAAATAATTTTGTCAAGACCATCAGTGGAATAATTGAGCTCTTCAGCAAGCTCTTTTTTTAGTGTTTTAACTTTATTATCATTTTTAACAAGCTTAGCCTTAATGGTGTAGTTATTTAATTCCTTTGGAAGAGTGCCTCCAACAGGCCGCTTTACAAGTATAAGAGTGCAGCTGTTGTTTACCATACTGTAATAATAAGAAGCATAAGGTTTATTCTTGCGATATACGTCAATACCTGTGTACCTTGCATTGTTTAATGTTATCTCCACAAAGTCTACCCCGGAATCATATGCCGTGGAGGCTGACATTGCATAAGAAAGATTTGTAGGTGACAACATTTTATCAAAAGGAATATTAAAAAAAATTGATGCGAAAACAGCAAGAAAAAATATACATATGATAATAATTCTCAGACAAATCGTCTTTATTGAGTTTTGAATATAGTTGTCCTTCATTGTGATACTTATTCCTCATAAATTAATTTCAGAAAATGCTCTGTTTATAAGATTATAGAATACTAATAAATAATAATCAAGGGACAAATTCTTGAGTTTCCGTAGTTTTATCCACAGAACTCCATTTTTATAGACACAGCTATAAACAACTTTCAAAAAATGCCCAAAATATAAGGAATCTTCTTTCATTTTGTAGTAAAATTAAGCTACCAAACAA
>JBNRML010000166.1:0-12772 GCA_050309585.1 Lachnospiraceae bacterium | reverse complement strand
TATACTATTCTTTCTCATCCTAATCCTCATTTCTGAGCGTCTTTACGCGAAGAGGCGAAGAGAAATCTGCGCAGGCAGTTTCTCTTCTGCCATCAGGGCTATTTGCCTTCGCTCAGAAGCAAATAGCCCTGTGAAATAAATCGTATGTTGTGATTAAAAGTATAACATACATCTGATAAAATTCAATATATGCTTTTTCTAACCCATTGACAAACGGTCGGTGTACCGATGCAATATGATAAAGGAGCTGATTATATGACTTTACAAGATTATCTCGATCAAAATAATATAACTAAATATCATTTATCTAAAATCAGTGGTGTGCCAAAAACCACCATTATTGATATTTGTTCTGGGAAAAGTTCAATTGAAAAATGTTCTGCAAAAACAATACAGCAGATCGCTATTGCCTTAAACTGCACAAT
Organism: Lachnospiraceae bacterium; assembly: GCA_050309585.1. Classification (GTDB taxonomy): domain Bacteria; phylum Bacillota; class Clostridia; order Lachnospirales; family Lachnospiraceae; genus Bovifimicola. Next base: position 12,347 of record JBNRML010000166.1, on the reverse strand, counting down.
GGAGGAAATAATGCAATTAGATGAACCTGAACTATTTGACCCTGAAACCGGTCATCCCAAGAATAAGGGATATTTAGAATGCGGTCTGCCACCGTATTTACAAAAATCCCTTGAAAATATGAAGCGTTCTTGGGAAATTGAAGACAGCGGCAAACATGATATTCATTGGGATATTTATTGGTGCGACTTAAACGCAGATATAAATTCTGCCGAAATTGACCGTGTTATCTCTTCTGAACAGGCATGGTATTTAAGAACTAAATATTTGAGAATGGAAAGGAACTGATTATTTTATGATAGATTTCTCAAATCTTCAAACAAAGAATAAAACTTATACCGGAACAAACGGCAATAAATCCCTATGAACTGAAAGAATGGTTTTGGAATATCTTTATTGTCGATGCCCTCATAGGAAATTGGGACAGACACAACGGCAACTGGGGCTTTCTATACAACACATAAACGGATAAGTTGGAAATTGCCCCTATCTACGATTGCGGCAGCTGCTTGTTTCCCCAGGCAGACGAAATAATTATGCAAGCTACACTTGACAATAAGGATGAGCGCAATCTGCGTATTTACCAGATACCATCTATAATATTTTTATTACACTTGTAAGATTTAGAGAGAGATTTAATATGACTGATTTACCACAGATTTCTGAAGTTGAATATGAGGTTATGAAAATTGTATGGAAATATGCTCCAATCAGTACCAATGAAATTACTGATAAACTATTACAGACCACTAGCTGGAGTCCGAAAATGATACAGACCTTAATCAAACGCCTTGTGACCAAAGGTGCTCTGACCTATGAAAAACAGAGTCGGGTGTTTGTTTACACACCAGCCGTATTAGAAAGCGAATATATCGGTCAGGAAAGCAATTCTTTTCTAAAACGATACTATGACGGTGATATCACTGCCATGCTGTCTGCATATTTAGAAAATGACAGACTTTCTGAAACAGAAATAGAACACTTACGCTCCCTTCTTTCCAAGAGGTCAAAAAAAGGAGGCAATTAACATGGCTGATTTTATGATGCGCTTTTTAGCATGCAATGTATTTATCAGCGGTATCATTGTAATTCTATTAATTGCCAAGAGGATATTCAAAAACAACCTTTCCGGTCGAATGCAGTATAATCTGTGGTTCTTGCCTCTTTCACTTCCCGTTCATCCACCGGAAGGTCATAGCCCTTTGCCCATTTCTCCGCAGCTTCTTCCTCTGCACCTTTTGTATCCTCTTTATAAGCTGATTCTTTTGTATCTTCTACACGTTGTTCACTTGCAGTATTATCTTCTTTCCCACAGGCACATATGAAGCATCCAATTATAAATATTATAAGCAATATAAAGTTTCTTTTATTTAATGCCACAATATCACCCTTTCCTTCTTGCTACCTCCGGTAGATCCAATTCTATTTGCTCTATGGAATTAGAAAGGTATCTGAAAGTTCCGTCAGCAAATGGCTGAACTACAATTTTATTTCTAAAAGCCAGGTCAGAATTGTAATCAGGCCATACTCCATCCACTATAAGTGTAATTGTTCCATCCTCATTTTCCGAATAATCCACAACTTCCCCGAAAGCCGGATATGGACTTGCATAAATCATTTCATGTTCATAGCTGTTACTGCTCTCATCATATTTACAATTTTTCCTTAATTGTTCTACGGATACCGGGAAATAAGTGGTCATAATGTCCTCCACATTACTGCTGTCCCAGTTTGTAACAAGTACATTGTAGTTCACATAACTTAGTCCTGAAACATATTTCTCTGTATCTCTGGCATACCGCCTTCCTTCCACCGAACTCCCATATAATATGTCTGTAAATGCTCTTTCCGATAAATGAATGTTACTGCTCCTATCAGCCCATCTCTCCTCACATCGAATGCAGATTACATTTTATCATCGTTCTTCAGCTCTTCCCGTTCTAATAAAATGTCCCTCTTGAACCGCTGCAAATGTGGCAACAGTACAAACCACCACTGCACTGTATCTTATTTCAACAAATCCCAACGTAAGCGGCAGAGCAAATAATAGCGCTCCTGTAACCTTGTTCATAACCGAATGAACTGATACCAGCTTTTTCTGCATGACATAACCTGAAATAACATTAATCACTTTAATTACAGCTATAGCAGCCATCCATACACACATCCATATCTTTATATTCAATACAGGAAGCATTTTCAAAAGGCAGACTACAATCAATATGAAATCTGCAACAGTATCAAATTTAGCACCAAAATTACTAACGGAATTTGTTTTTCTGGCTACCGTACCGTCGACCATATCTGTAATTCCGACAACTACATACAATATATAAAAAGAAGCTGAGAAAGACGGGCAAAACAATAAAGCTATACAGCAAACAATTCTAAATCCTGTTATGATATTTGCCATTTAAACTCATTAGCACTACTACGGACTTTTTTTCAATTCATTGTTTTCACCCGTACATAATATTTCACTGCTACGGACTTTTTTCTGAATTTATCGTTTTCATCCGTACATTTTACTGCCTTGCTACGGATGAAATTGTGAATAATATATATCGTCCGTACACGATACATATTTACTACGGTTAATATACGCAGATTTATTTATCCGACCGTAACGCCTTTTCAATATTACGGTAATAAATAATAAAATATTAATTTTGTCCGTAACATAGTACTTGTAGCATAAATGAACTAAAAAAATAGCACAAACTGAACTTCTTCAATTTGCGCTACTTTTTTCTTCGTCATAGAATAATTAACAAAATATAACCCAAGCAAATTTATTCTCTGTTCTTTAACGCTTCCGTCATTGGAATTTTCTTAACGTCATACATATGCAATGCATTTATGCACAAATATGCAACGATTCCTATTACTATTATTTCAAAATATACATATGTAGGAAGATAAAACTCTACATAACCTTCTATCATGCTTGATAGAAATACCAATGTACCTTTAAACAACGCAATTTCAAGTGGAATGCAAACAATCAGGGAAACAATTACAACAAACGAGGTTGCTGTAAGATAAAGCTTGCGAATTTCCCTATCTTCATATCCGAATACTTTCATGTAAGAAATAGAAAGTGCATTTTTGTCAATCACCAGTTTTGTCATAATGTACATAATAACAAGATAAACTATAACAGAAAAAATATTTATAAATAAAATAACTGTAGAAAAAGAAGCAATCATCTGATCAGCTGCACCAAGCATATCATTTCTTGTTATTTTTTTTGCAATAAACTGATCGTCAATATCCAACTCTTCATTTGATATTATACAGTTATATGTTTCTTTTTCATTGTCTAGTAATTCATTTAATTTACCCTGGTCAATGAACATTGCAAGTGATGCATCATAAGCAAATACCTTGCTTATCTTAAGGTCATATTCCTGGTCATTGTTTTTGTCCTCAATATGAAGCGTATCGCCTTCATCTAAATTCAATTTGTGGGAAAGGGCTGATGAAATACTTATTCCTTCTTTTGTGTACGCATCTGCAAAAAAAGTACTTTCAGAATTGATTCCATAGCACATTACATCCATATCTTTTTTTCCAAGGTCAAACCACGTTTGAAATTCCTCAATACAAATCTTCTCGCCCTTATTTGTATCAACAGGTGCCTTTAAAATATACTGATACTCGTATGGCAAAGACTTATCTATACTCTCGGTATAATGTTTCATTAATGGCTTAAGACCTATTCCAAACATAAGAAGAAAACTTGAAAGGAAAATTCCAATAAACATCATCACATAGCTTCCGCGGTTCTGAATAATCACTCTTAATCTGAACCGGTTAAGAAAACTAATGTTTGGCAGCTTAATTGTTTTCCTCTGCTTGCCTTTCTTTAAATCCTTTCTCAAAAACTTAAGAGGCTGCAGTGAAAGTTTTCTCCAAAGCATAATAAAATTGATAGCCAACATAATGAGCACAGGTAAAATTGTCGTAAATACAAAATTTCCAAAATCGAATTCTACCTCAATAGGTCCGATACTGTAACTTGTATAATAAATATCCAAAAACGGCTTAATCATCACAAAATATCCCAGTAAATTACCTATAACAGAGCCTACGGCAGCTACTATTATGGCAGGCGTCAGGTAATGCCCGATTATCTCACTTTTTCTGTAACCCGAAACTCTGAGTGTTCCAATAATTACTGATTCGCTTTCAATTGTATGGCTTGTAAGTATTGCAAAAACAAATGCAATAAGTGCCACCAGCATATATACAAAAACTGTCATAAACGGACCATCCGCTCCAATGTCATTCTCCAAAAAACTAATACTTTGATTCTGGTCATTTCTTAGAAATGACTGGATTGAATAACCATTTATGTACAAGTGTTTTTGCATATTCTCTGCCTTATCAGCCTTCTCAGACTCTCCCAGTTTCCTATCATTAAATCTATAGCTGTACCTGTAAGTAATGCTCTTTTTATCAATTTTTTTAAAAGTACTATCATCCACCACAGCTACCCCAAAATGTTTTGTGTTCATGACCAGGTCAGTATTGTTCATAAAAAGTGCTGTATAATCCGGCAGAGAAACAGTTCCGGACACAGTATATTCCTGCCCCAGTAATGTAATCGTATCACCAATGCCTATGTTATTCTGTCTTGCAAAAACGTGGTCAATTGCTATCTCTGATGCCTCTGGAAGTTGTCCATCAAACACTGTAGGAATATCAATCTCATCTCTTTCGGCAAAAATAATGATTTTTCCAGAGTCCCCGTATTCATTTTCAGTGACATAGTAGTTTGAGTACACCTGCACTCCCTCTTCTTCAAAATACTCAATTGCACCTTCGTCAAGTTCAGTGGATATTTCGAAATACCCATCTTCCTGACAATTTTTATCTTTTATTTTATTTAGATAAGCGGTTGCTCCGTTCAGTGTTATTTGAAATGATGAACCAATGGATATTGTGCAAACAAGAATGATAATCATACCAAAGTACTTTGGAAAATTCTTTATCAAATCTCTCGGTATTCTTTTTAATAAAGGATTTGTCATACTGCACGTACCTCCTACCACTCAAGCTCTTTGGCAGGCGTCTTGTTGTCATTAAGCTGATTTGAGACAATAATGCCATCTCTCAATTTCAGCACCCTGTCTGCCATCAGACAAATTGACTGGTTATGAGTAACAATTATCATTGTATTGTGATATTTCTGATTTATTTTCTCTATCAAACCAAGTATTTCTTTGGAGGTCTTGTAATCAAGCGCACCTGTAGGCTCATCAAATAAAATAATAGGTGGATTTTTCACTAACGCCCTTCCTATTGCACATCTTTGCTGCTGTCCTCCTGATAACTGATTTGGAAACTTATCCTTGTGTTCAGTAAGTCCCAAAGTATCAAGCAGCTCATCTATATCCAAAGGCTCCTTGGAAAGATATGCACACACCTCAATATTTTCCTTAATCGTGAGATTTGGAATCAGATTATAAAACTGAAATACAAAACCAAGATTATTTCGTCTATAACTGGAAAGATCTTTTTCAGACATATTATCTGTGCAAAATGTCCCTATGTCTATACAGCCTGAATCCGCACTTTCAAGTCCGCCGATAATGTTAAGAAGTGTTGACTTTCCAGATCCCGACGGTCCTAACAACACACAAATCTCGCCTTCACTTACTTCACAATCAATTCCTTTTAATACCTCAATTCTTGATTCCTTTTCTCCATAAAACTTGTGAATGTCATTTACTTTTAATTTCATGCTTTTATATTCCTTCTTGTATGCAGTATTTACAGTCCTCAATTTCACCATTTATGTTTAATTCTAATTTATTAAAGAATTTTAACAATTTTTTGTTTTCATATAATTCTAACAATACAACTGGAATTTTAAGTAGTACTGCCATAGCATCCATCCCATCCATTTCAAAAACTCCATTTGCTGTTTCACGTACATTTTCTTCTTTTGCATAATCTCTTATCTTTTTCCAAAACTCTGTTTCATCAAATTCGTCTATATCTGCTTTTTTAACTTCACTTTCATTTAATTCTATTGTCAGTGATACCATTTTTTATCTCCTTTGCCTATATTTAATTTAACCTTTCATCAAACTCTTTAAGTACAAATGCACCCCTCGCACCATTAGTGTATTTAAAGTTGATACTACTATTATCCGGTGCATTATAAGCAATGGATCCTTTCATAATAAGATCTTTAGCTTCAAGTTCTTCTAAGGTTGATGATGCTAGTTTAGCCTTTTCATCATCCGTTGCGTTAATGAATTCTTCACTTTTACATAAGGCTGACAGAGTACTGTCTACCTCCTCATAACAATCAGAACTTTCAATGCCAGTTGCAGGTTCCTTGGTTGAAACTGTGCTTTTCTGTGTTTTGCTGCAGGCTGTAAGAGCAAGAGTAAAAGTACAAGCCAATAATATCAGAGATTTTAATAAATTAAACTTCTTCATTATAACACGTCACTATGAAATTTTTTCTCTTTTTCACTGGTCCTATATCTTATGAAATATTCAAAGACATTTTTATTTCTTCTATATTATCATATAATTCCAGATTGTTACCACCTGTTTTTACCAATTATCGTTAAACAATGTACCGTTTTTGGGTCGGTCGTCCAAACGTCAGGTTCCTTATAACTGCTTACTCAGTTAAAATATGATCAGGTAGAAAGTTTCCGTTCTTTCAGCACCGAAAAAACGACAAAATTTACAAAAATTATAAATCTATTACCTTCGTGGCTATTTTTTCGCAAAATTTCCTGTCATGCTCAACAAACAGCATTGTTGGCTGATACTCTAAATTTAACCTTTCTAGCTGCATCCTCGAAAAAATATCAATGTAATTTAATGGTTCATCCCAAATATGAATGTTATAAATATTTCACCTTAATATATAAAGATTTTACCGTAAGCGTACCAATTCTAACTTTCCAATTCTAGCTTACCCATTCTAAAATTTCAGTCCAAAAACAGGAAAAAAATGTATACACAACATTATTAAAAAATACAAAAAACAAATTAATGTGAAAACCAATAACAAATAATTCATTTTTCTTGTTTTCTTTTCAGCTAATCGCTCCTCTTCCACTTCAAGCTCGCCCGCTGCATTAATCACTCTTTCTATATTAATAAAAAAAGTAATAATGAAACCTGTGAATAATAAAGCTAATTCATCAAAAAAAATTGTATAAAAAAAATTCTCCCAAAACGGCCTTGCTCCATCTTTATCAGCATAAACATATGAATGCTCGGCCTTTATTGTCCACGTCACAAATCTTTCATCATACTTCAACTTAACCTCACATTCTTCTCCTTCATATTGATATTTGACCTTATATATATCATAGTATGTTAAAATACCATTTCCATGTTCTTCTACATTTTTTATGTATATCGATTTTTCAATCTCTACAATTTCTTTACGATGTACCGTATCAACAGTTATCCCTATTCCAATTCCAATAGTTATTACCAATAAACAAACACATAATATCCGCCACGATTTCAAACAATTTTTGCGTTCTTCGGCATTCTTTTTTTGAAATTCTATTATTTCCTCCTCATTTGGTGGTTTTAGCGGAGTCAACACCATAATTAACCCATAACACAAAAGATATATGTATATCCCAAGAAAAATAATCAGACTTATGGCTTCATAATATTTCATACATATCGAGACTAACACAGCAATTGTCAAACATATGCCAAACAATATTGACATCACTCTCATCCCAAATTTACACACCTTTTTTTTCTCTTTCATAAACACTCCTGCTTATTTATCATTCTGTTTTACCATTCACTTTTTTATCATAATACATATTTAGCATAAAAAAGCAGCACTGACCGTCAACTATAGTTCAGCACTGCATCTAATAGGTCTGCAAATCAGTTTTAATTTACAGTTTCCGTATGGTTATGATTTACTTTCGATTCTAAACTCTCTTATATCACCGTCGAAATCCAGTTTCAGATGTTCCTTGTCAAATTCCAGAACTTTTATCTTTGTAACCATAGAATCTGTCGTTTCTGCTGCATTAAAAGTAATTGTTTGATTATCTTCATCATAACTATATGATTGTATTAAGTCTGAATCGTTCACGGGATTGCCGCATGAACAATAATAACTAAAGGTTCCGTCAGTCATAAAACTCAGAAACTCCATATCTTCATCAACTTCTCTAATCCACTGCACTCCCATAAACTCGGCATCATATGTGTTATCACCTGACTTCTCCTTATTACCGCATCCAAATAACGACATCGCAATAATCAAAGATAGAACTCCTGCCATAATTCTCTTATGTGTTACCATCATATTTACATCACCTACATAATTTTTCTTATTCATAACATGGTATGCTTTTATTGTCAAGAAAAACTTTTTTATTAAATTTGGTCATAAGCGTATATGAGATACCATTACGAGACAATACTCAAGGTTCTTCATTTCTCCTATTCTTCCACTTCATTGTTATATTTAGCGTCCATCTGTAATAAAATGCTTCACTCCAGGTTCTGGTTGTAATAGTTCTGTTCTAAAAAAATCAGGATAAAACTTTTTAGATGAATCAAGATTTATCCATTCTAGAAATTCAGCCTGGTTATCTTCTGTAAAGCTTTGACTAATTGGTTGAAAATCTTCTGGTACTTTCATATAAAAGAAAAACGATATCTCATAGATAAGTTTTCCGAGATTAGTATCAGCATCACCATAAAAATAGTTTTCATGAATAAAACCTAATCTTTCCACTTCCATTCGTATTCCTGTTTCCTCAAATACTTCTCTTTTAATAGCTTCTTCAGCAGTCTCACCAAACTTGATTCTTCCTCCTACTGAATATAAATACTCCGTTCTTTTATTTCCGACCATGAGTATCTTGTCATTTTTCATAATAATCGCACCAACACGAATATTTAATAGTCCGTTATCACATGGGACTGTCATATCTTTTGTCAACTTTGTCATCTCCTTTAGTCAAAAAAAACTCATCAAAGTGCGTAAACCCAATGATTTCTACAGGCAAATCTACTGATTGGCTTTGTTCACCCACGGATATTTTTCGTTCACGTGAACATATCCTAGTCCCTATTTATAACTCTAAACTATGCTCATTTAGAAGGAAATCATATATGCCCATCGTAAGGATTCCATCATCATATAATGGTTTTACAACATCCTTCAGTTTGTGTCAAGTAATCGTTGGCACTTTTTCTTTTTTCTTTATGATTAACATATTTTCTTATAAATTCGCCATCCTTTATGGCAATTTCAGGCTTAGTCCTCTTGACTGTTTCTTAGCTGTCAGAGCAGTTCCTGTCAAGAGTAAAGCCACGTGTGGTGCGAATCACTCTTGACAGGAACTTCCCGGCAGCTTTTCTATAATCAAGAGGACTAAGACTTACTGTGTACTTTTGTACATCTTTTTAACTAAACACTCTCATAAATGCCTTTGTCGATGCATTTTGCATTGCATCCAGTAACGGCATATGCATTCTGATTCTGTCGGCATACGAATTTCCTTTTCCATCCTTTGCCGGTGTTTTTGCGGCACTTAGGATTTCAATTACTTCCCGCATCTGCATTGTAAAAATCAATCCGTCTGTGTAACGTTCAATTGTATTGATTAATTCTTTGTTCTCTTTTCTGTAAAGCACTTTTGCAATGTTATTTGCGCCTGCGTTTGACCATCTCATTCTCCTGTGTTTCATCCTCATTGTTATTACGGTGCAGTTCTGACTCTCCTGCACTCCCATATGCTTGTATATAAGCCCTTCCGATGGCTCCGGTATTTTTACTCCCTGCTTGTCATAAGGCAATAATCCATTCTTATTATTTTCCAGATATTTTAACAGTTCTCTGGCATATTTACTTTCCTTATTCTTTTCATCCGGGCTTTCCACGCTGTTTGCATATGTTTCTATATACTCCAGCATTTCCTCGATTTTTTCCTCTTCCAGCAGCCTGCGTATTTCTTTCTGTGCTTTCTTATTTTTTATCTTTCGCAGGATTTCCTGATATATATGATACCGGTCTAATTGAAAGATAGCATCTGAATCATAAGGTTCTTTAATCCAACTTCCTCCATCACCGTTTAATATTCTCTGGCCAATCTCATCAACATCGTATTTCTGACGGATACATGCCTCACGTTTTTCATGAAAGGTGTTACTGTCTTCCATTCCGGCAAGCATGGTTTTTCCCACAAGCGTGCTTCGGTTTTCCTTTTCTTTAACTGCATCCCATCCTTCATACATGGTAAATACTTTCATTTCCTGTTTTTTCATTTTCTTATGATGTTCATCCTGCATGTGGAGCCATACTCCATCCATCTCCTCAAAAAGTACAGGGATGGTTTTAGATCCCTTTGCCTGGTCTGCATTCATCTGATGAACTGCTTGCATTTCTTCCTCATCAATTCTTTCTCCCAGGCGCTGCACAAGATTCCATACCCCTTGTGCACTGATGGATTGACCACAGGTTTCGTTAATAATATCGGCTGTAACACGATATGGGGATTCCGTAATTGTCAATGCTATCTTTTCTGCAAGATTTGTTGAAATAAGGCCAATCTTATCCATCTTCATAGCCTGATCCAGCAGATAGATATACTCCGCCTGACCCTTCTCATTTTCTGTCCTATAGACTCTTCTGGAGTAGGATACCTCACCATACACTGTTTTTGTACTGGTATCTCTGGTTCCTTTATTTCTATAAACCTTTTTATCCCGGCCTTCTGCAAGTTCCTTATCATAAGATTCCAACATAATCTGTGTAATTTCTCTTGCCAGTTCACATACATATGCAAATATTTTTTTCTCCAACTCCTTGAAAGATATAAGATTCTCATTTAAAATAGTACTCATCATACAGTCTCCTTTACGTGTTTTTCTTCGCAGTTAACATCATAAAGAAAAACTGTATGTTTGGGAAGAGGTATTTTTACTTCTTCCCATTTTTTTGCCAATAAAAATTATACACTAACCCGAAATGACACCCAAGCATTTCTGCCTGAGTGCCATCAAATCCTATTTCTATACCCTTACTTCATTCTGTGATGCTATCCTGTAAATCCCTGTCAAGCGAATCCGTCTCACAGGCCATTTCCATCATAACTTTGGTGTTAGCAATAATCTCATCCCTTTCAGAAAAAAACTCGTTGGCCGCCTTGATGAACAATTTATCTCTGACATTTAACCAACCTCCTTGTCCTTATCAGCATCCATGCAAGATTTATTTAATTAACCAACCTACAGTTTCACATCAACATTATGTCCAACAGGTTCTGAAGTACTAATGTTTACACTATTATCTTCATCAATCTTGTCATCTGCATTCTTCTTTATAGAATTATCTTTATCCTCAGTCTTTGAAACCTTCTGTTCTGCACTTGCAGCTTCTTCCATCTTCTTATTTGCATCTGCAAGTGTAGATACCTGTGCCGCTGTTGCCTCCTGAGCCTTTGCCTGCAAATCAGCCAGTTCTTCCTCTTTCTTTTCTGTACTTGCTCCTCTACCTTTATCCATCTTAATTTCAGATTCCAACACACCTGCTTTGCCTTCCATTTGTGTTGCCACACTACCCTGTACCTTTGCCTGTTTCATAGAGGAATCTGCGGAAATCATCGTCTGCATACTTGCCTGTGACAGACCTGCACTCTGATTTCCTGATTTCGGAGCAGTCTTTCTGCTGTCTCCAAGCATATCATCCATAGATGTTTTTTTCATCTGCTGCTCTTTTCTCTGCTCCATCTGATGCTGTCGTAACTGCTGATTCAGATTATTGATCTCCTGCTGTATTTCCTGTCTTTTCTTCATCTTATCTTCAATAGAAAGTTCCTCATTAGAAGATAATTCCTGCAACTTTTTCTGTGCATTTGCTATCTGATTCTGAATATTTTTGCTGACAGAATCTAGCTGGGTAATTCTTCCTGAACTTCCTGGCTGCATACCATTATTTGCTCCACTAATACCATTTACTGTCATCGTTTTGTCCTCCTTGATAATATAGGTAGTGTCAAGTTTACTACCTCATTTTTTATTAAAAACCTTTATTTTAGGGAGTTTGCAAACAAAAAGAGCATTGACCTCCCTTTTGTGGTATAATATCCGCGACCAAACATCAACTATACAAAGGAGACAATGCTCGTGGACATTATACTATACTTATTAAATTACATCAAATACCAAAATAAAATTATTGGTCAGTTATTAAATTTTATCTGCAGATACATCCCTCTCAAACAGTGGGCTTTCGATGATTCCCATTCTCCAAAATATCAGAAGTTTAAAATTGATGAGCTTCCTAAAATCATATCCTTCAAACAGGATTGGGAATGGACAG
>JBNRML010000165.1:0-2834 GCA_050309585.1 Lachnospiraceae bacterium | reverse complement strand
GTATTATATCATTAGACAAATGTATTTTCTAGTGCAATAATAAGAAAAACTTAAGATTTTATAAAACAAAAATTTTTATCAAAGAAAATTATGGAGGAAAAATATGAACAAAGAAATCCCTTACAAAATCTATTTATCTGAAGATGAGCTTCCTAAAACATGGTACAATCTTCGCGCTGATATGAAAAACAAACCGGCTCCACTATTAAATCCAGGTACATTGAAACCTCTTACAAAAGAAGAATTAGCACCTATCTTTTGTGAGGAACTGGTTGAGCAGGAACTTGATGATACAACACCATTTATAGAAATACCTGAAGAAATCCGTAATTTTTATAAGATGTACAGACCTGCTCCACTCGTTAGAGCGTATTGTCTTGAAAAAGCTCTTGGAACACCTGCTCACATTTATTACAAATTCGAGGGTAACAATACAAGTGGCAGCCACAAACTGAATTCTGCCATCGCCCAGGCGTATTACGCTAAAAAGCAGGGACTTAAGGGTGTTACTACTGAGACAGGAGCCGGCCAGTGGGGTACCGCACTCTCAATGGCATGTGCTTACCTAGACCTTGACTGCAAGGTTTACATGGTTAAATGTTCTTACGAGCAGAAGCCTTTCAGAAGAGAGGTTATGAGAACTTATGGTGCAAACGTTACACCTTCTCCTTCAATGGAAACTGAAGTAGGAAGAAAGATTTTAGAGGCACACCCAGGTACCACCGGTTCTCTTGGCTGTGCAATTTCCGAGGCCGTTGAAGTGGCTACAAAAAACGACGGTTACCGTTATGTTTTGGGAAGTGTTCTCAATCAGGTTCTCCTGCATCAGTCAGTTATCGGACTTGAAGCAAAAACTGCACTGGATAAATACGGAGTTACCCCTGACATTATTATTGGATGTGCGGGTGGTGGTTCAAATCTCGGTGGCCTTATTGCACCATTTATGGGTGAAAAACTCCGGGGTGAAAAGGATTACAGATTCATCGCTGTTGAACCGGCTTCATGTCCAAGCTTTACTCGTGGTAAATTTGCATATGATTTCTGCGACACGGGAATGATTTGTCCACTCGCAAAAATGTACACTTTAGGAAGTGGATTTATTCCTTCAGCAAATCATGCCGGCGGACTTCGTTTCCACGGTATGAGTTCAACTCTTTCCCAGTTATATCACGATGGATATATGGAAGCTACTGCTGTTGAGCAGACCTCTGTTTTCGAAGCTGCAGAATATTTTGCAAGAACAGAAGGAATACTTCCTGCTCCTGAAAGCTCACATGCAATCCGTGTTGCAATTGATGAAGCCCTCAAATGTAAAGAAACAGGTGAAGAGAAAAATATCCTCTTTGGCTTAACAGGAACAGGATATTTTGATATGTATGCATACGAAAAATTCCATGACGGAAAAATGTCAGATTATATTCCAACAGACGCCGACTTACAGGTAGGCTTTGACGGAATTCCAAAATTCCCAGGGAATGAGTTTTAAGGATTGAGATTTAAATGAACCCAGCCGATGAAGTGGCAGATAGCTACTACATCGGCTGTTTGTTTTACTACTTCATTTCAATTACTTCCATGTCCAAATCGCTTTCACAATCAGCCAGATACCCTAACACAGGTATGAAATCCGGAATCAAATCAATTGGCGACAATGCGTAGGTAACTGTTGCAAAAGCAATAATTTTTGCCTTATCTTTTAAACTCATATAAAACCTCATTTCTGAGCTACTTATCCTGAAGGGGCAAAGAGGAATATGCATATTTTAAAACAAATCAAGCATATTATCCAGATAAATCTCTTCCCTGACTTTAAGCTGGTGCTCTGGCTTCGTCATATAATATAATAAAAATTCCAGTATTAATGCACTTCCAAGTCCACGTCCCTCAATTTTAAAATTCGAAAAGCCCATTGGCATATACACGTTTTTTATATCATTAATTCCTATAAATCCTGGATTTTCCATTGCCCTTGAGAATCGATAACCCTCATTTTTATGCGGTGCCACACAACAATGCTCACCAGAATGTTCACCGAAATTCCCGCAAAGATTTTTTCTGCTGACAGCCTCATAGCAATTTTTCCTGTCAAAGCACTCAAACCAACAACACTCATTACATAGAAACTCCACCTTGTCCTTTTGAGTATCCGACATCAAATTAAGCTCACTGAAACACTTATTGAGTCTGAAATCCGGTACCACATACAGAAAATCTTCTCTCTTAACTTCACGTGAAAAATCCTTAAAATCTGTCAAAACCTTAGTTGTTGAGGACACAAAATAAAATTCAGGGTAATTTTCCTTCAAGTATTCTAACAACAAATCCGAATGAATAATCACACCATTTCTCACAGTTTCATTTCCAATACCTTCATTTACCACACTCTCATTTTTCCCAAACAATTTACAGAGTTCATTGCATTTTCTGTCTGCCAGATGTTCCTTATTAAGAAGGGAATTGCTAAATGTCAGACGTGCCGAAATCCCATATTCCTTCATAAGTGCCAAAACATCTTCCGGAGGCTGGTCGCCAAAGCCTACACGCCCTCCACCCCAGAGACAATCCCCGGGAGCACCATAAATAGAACCTATTTCACACCAGTCATAAAACCATTCTCTGTGTTTTCTAAATAACGGCAGAAAAACACTGTACAATTCATAAAACTCAAATAAACCCGGAAGGTGATAATATGCTATATTCTTGTTATTTTGTATCTGTTCAGAGCCAAGCATATTTTTACGGTTAAACGTGATGAATGCTTTCATTCGTGAACGTTTAGCTGTAAAAATATATTTGGCGGATACGCCACACCGAGAAAACGACAGTTTTCGAGG
>JBNRML010000164.1:0-7490 GCA_050309585.1 Lachnospiraceae bacterium | reverse complement strand
GTTTATAATAATGATAGTGTATTTTTTTAGTTTATGTAGTAAACTATTAACAAGTATTAATATGTGTTGGGTGCCAAAAGACCCAACGATGATATCTGACTTCACAAAAATCAATTTAACATAGATTTAGGAGACTTAAAGATGAAAAAAATAGGATTTGACAACCAAAAATACTTATCAATGCAATCCGAGCATATCAAGGAAAGAATTGCCCAGTTTGGGGACAAGTTGTATCTCGAATTCGGCGGAAAGTTATTTGATGATTACCACGCTTCAAGAGTTCTTCCAGGATTTGCCCCGGACAGTAAACTACAGATGTTACTTCAGTTAGCAGACCAGGCAGAAATGATTATTTCTATCAATGCAGCAGATATAGAGCGCAATAAAATCAGACAAGACGTGGGTATCACTTATGATGAAGATGTTTTAAGACTGATACAGGTTTACAGGGAAAAAGGCCTTTATGTGAGCAGCGTTGTAATAACAAGATACTCTGGTCAGGCTTCTTCAGATATTTTCCAGAGAAAATTAGAAAATATCGGAATAAATGTGTATCATCATTATAGCATCGAGGGCTATCCAAACAATATTCCTTTGATTGTCAGCGATGAGGGTTACGGAAAAAATGATTATGTTAAAACAACAAGACCACTTGTAATTGTTACTGCCCCGGGACCGGGAAGTGGTAAAATGGCGACCTGCCTCTCACAGCTTTACCATGAGAACAAGCGAGGCGTTAAAGCGGGTTATGCAAAATTCGAGACATTCCCAATTTGGAATATCCCACTTAAGCACCCGGTAAACCTTGCCTATGAAGCTGCTACTGCAGACCTCAATGACGTAAATATGATTGACCATTTCCATCTGGAGGCTTATGGTGAAACAACTGTGAACTACAACAGGGATATTGAAATTTATCCTGTTTTGGCCGCAATGTTTGAAGGAATTTACGGATACTGTCCATACAAATCCCCTACGGATATGGGTGTAAATATGGCAGGAAACTGTATAATTGATGACGAAGTATGTCAGGAAGCATCAAAGCAGGAAATCATTAGAAGATATTATCAGTCTCTTAACAGACACGTTAAAGACGAGGCAACCGATGAAGAAGTATACAAGCTCGAGCTTCTTCTTAATCAGGCTAAGATTACTGTTAATGACCGTGCAGTTGTATCCGCTGCAAATGAGCGTGCCAAGGAAAATGGTCTGGCTGCTGCCGCTATTGAACTTGAGGACGGCAGAATCATTACAGGTGCCACATCAGACTTACTCGGACCTTCTTCAGCCGTGCTTTTAAATGCTATCAAGGCACTTGGTAACATTGATAAACAGACACATCTTATATCGCCTGATTTCATCAATCCAATACAGAGGCTTAAGACTGATTATTTGGGAAGCAAAAACTCTCGTCTTCACACTGACGAGGTGTTAATTGCCCTTGCAATGTGTGCAGTCAATGATCCTAATGCAAAGCTTGCCTTGGAACAATTGCCAAAATTAAGTGGCTGCCAGCTTCATACAACGTCAATTCTCTCAGCCGTTGATACGAATACCTTCAAAAAATTGGGTATTGAATTAACAAATGAAGCGGTTTATGAGAAACTTGTGAACTTATAGAAATTTTCTTAATAGAAACAGCTATGTATTCAGAGTCACCACTCAACATACATAGCTGTTTTTACATATTCACCCCATATGATTTCTTTTCTTTTTCATTTTATTCTCGTACATATTCTTGTCTGCCATATCAAACAATTCTCTAAATGTGCAAACTGGTACTTCATCTGACACAATCCAGCCGCAGGCATAATTTACAGCAACAAATTCCTTTTCACCCTGATGGGCTTCATTAAATTCTTCCGTTGATTTACGCAATGTCTCCAGAATTTCTTCAATCTCATTTTTCGATGAATCGTAAATAACCGACATAAATTCATCACCGCCGTACCTTCCAACAAAATGTTTCTCCGGCACTGAGTTTCTAAGCAATCTGGCAAAATTTGCAATCAGTTTATCACCTGCCGTATGCCCCAGGGTGTCATTGGCTAACTTCAGATTGTTCAAGTCAAACACAATGCAGCCAACATTTCTCTTTATTATACTCTCATCATAAAAGAATTCTTCACATTTCCCCTTATTTGGAAGTCCCGTATGCTGGTCAATAAATGCTTTTTGCTCCAACTGCTTATTTTTATGTCTTATAGCCACCGCTTCAATCGAACGCCCAAGCATAATTAGTAGCAGTAATACAATGACTGCAATAGTACCAACCTCTAAATAGCTTATTACTTTAGCAATTGATTCAGAATAATGTTCTGCTGCAAAAACCGTTTTGTCCGCCATCTTAAAATACTGTTCGCTCATAGCCACAATGTTGGTATCCTAATAATCCTTTTCACGAACCAAATATATTTCACTTTTTAATTTCTGCCAATAATCTATCTGTTCACCCAAATCCTTTTGGTACGCATTGTCCTTCAGACTAACCAAATGATACTTACTTGAACCGTCTCTAAGTCCCAAAATAATCTCATCCAGATATGCAATTAATTCATCATTTTTCTCACCGGCAATCTCTAACTTAACCTCTCGCTGTGTGGCCCCTCTTACCAACCCTGCATAATTAACTACTCTTGCCGTTCCCTGGAGATTTTTAATCTGATAAATCATAGAGACCACCAGAATCGTCATCATTATAATTAAAAAACCCTGAATCACCGTTACAATTGCTCTTATTCTCTTTTCTCTCATATTATTCTCCATTCCGCAGGCGCCCCAATTAGCTGTGTGAAAAATCAGCACTTCGGTGTGATTTTTCACACTAGTCCCCTGTATTCATATAATATGTCTCAAGCCTGCTCCTGCTCATTATGAATACCTGTTCCATATCAGGGTCAAAATGACTGCCCATGGATTCAATTATAATGTCATATGCCTCTGAGAAGCTCATCGGCTCCTTGTAACACCTTTTGCTTACAAGTGCATCGTACACATCGGCAATTGCCATAATCCTTGCCTCTAAAGGAATTTCTTTCTCCGACAGTCCATTTGGATATCCGAGTCCATTCCATTTTTCATGATGATATCTCGCAACATTTACTGCTACATTTACAAAATGCTCCTCTTCCACACCTCTTAGAATCTTCTCAACCATTTCGGCACTCTTTTCAGCATGAGTCTTCATTATCTCAAATTCTTCCGCGGTAAATCTCCCCGGCTTCTGTAAAATATTATCCCTTATGGCAATCTTTCCTATATCGTGCATTGGTGCCGCCTTAATTAAATCATTGCAAAAAGTTTCATTGACGTCCAATAGCTGATTTGTTCTAATTGTATCCACAAATATTTTCACGACATCACTGGTTCTTACAATGTGACCACCTGTGTTATTGTCCCTGTTTTCCACCATACTTGCCATTCCCAGTATGGTTTTCAGCTGTATCATTTTAATTTTGTTAATCTGCTCCTCCACCTGCTGTTCCAGTTCAGCATTGTAATTCGCCATCGAGTCCAGATATTTTCTTCTGTCCGTACAATCCTGCATTTCAACGATGAAACCGGTATTATTTCTGTCAATATTAACCTTCTTTATGTCACATTGGTAATAATTATCATTATATTCCACAGTCTCTATAAATGTCTTTTCTTTACTGTCTTTAAATTTTTCAATCCATTCGTCCAGAAAATGCAGCTCCTCATCATTTTTTATAAACGTATCAACCCTGCATTCGGCTAATTTAGGTAAACATTCTCTGGCAACATCATTACATCCAATAAACCTCTTATGGGAATCAAATATAATATATCCAGATTTGTTATTCTGTTCCAATGAGGCATAAATAGTGTCTTTTAAATTATACCGTGATATCTGTATCTGGATAACAACCATAAAAAAACCATCAATTACATATATGGCAGGCATAATCTCAAACATTGGATAAATGGCTCTTACTGTCACAAATGTGGTTACATTAATGACCTGTAATGCAATTAACAGAAACAAATTCTTTTTTTTCACCTGCTTCTTAATACTGGCAATAATTGTGATCATAAAATCAATAAATATATACCCAAACAGCATTACATATAAAAATATGTGGCCTTTTCCATAATCCACATACAATGCCGTAGTATTTCCTACTTTTCCTAACTGTACACTTCTGTAATAAAAACCAGAATATCCCGTGGTTAATACCATAGTGTATACTGCCATGGAAAATAAAAGAAACAACCATTTTTGGTAGCGTTTCAACTCTATATTACATATATTACATATACAAAATGCCAAGGTAGGTGGTAAGAAGCATCCTCCCACATAAGCTATCTTATTGGCCAGAATGGCTGTCTCCAATTCATTGGACAAACCTAACGCAAGATATCCCAGATTCGCCACACACCCAATAAGTATCAACAGCTTTATATAATAGCCTGTCTTTTTCTCATTATCTCTGTATACAACGATAAACAAATATATAAAAGACAAAATCACTGTAACAACGTAGTATCCTAACATCCTTTTCCTCCTTGAAATGTCTTTAGATTCAGACATCACTGTACATATTATACCACATACTTATATATATGAACAGTTACAACAATTTTTCTTTTTTCACACTATCTCCAATTTCCCCACTTTTCAAAAATTCTGGCACCTGAGCAATTATTACAGAAACAAACACAATTACACAACCTATAATCTCTCTTCCCGCCAAAACCTCGTTTAACACCACTGCTCCGGCAACTACGGCAATAACAGATTCCATACTCATTACAATAGAAGCAACTGCAGGCTCCGCATATTTCTGCCCCACCATCTGAAGTGTGTAGGCCACACCGCTTGATAAAATACCAGCATATAATATAGGTCCTGCCACAGCGATAACCTCTGCCATAACAATTTTTTCTGTGATAAGACTCATTATCAGAGCTAATACCCCCGATACCAAGAATTGCAGGCAGGAAAGCTTTGTGCTGTCTGTGTTTCTGTATTTATCCACAACAAGTATGTGTCCCGCAAAACAAAATGCACAAGAGAGACTTAAAACATCTCCTTTATATATTCCTGAAATTCCTCCCTTTAGACAGAGAAGGTACATTCCACACACCGTTCCCAACACTGAAAGCAAAACAAGCGGGTGAATCTTTCTTCCAACAATCGATACAACGACTGCCACAATTACCACATAGATTGCAGTTAAAAAACCGGAACGTCCTGCTGCCGCAACGTCTTCCGGATAAATTGAAATACCTGCCTGCTGTAAGGACATTGCAAGAAACAATACGATACCACAAAGGACTCCTCCCTTTACCGGCCACTTATTTTTACTGAAATCCGGACCTGTCACGGCTCCTTTATCACCATTTACACTGTTTTCATCACTT
Organism: Lachnospiraceae bacterium; assembly: GCA_050309585.1. GTDB lineage: Bacteria > Bacillota > Clostridia > Lachnospirales > Lachnospiraceae > Bovifimicola. Next base: position 2,105 of record JBNRML010000164.1, on the reverse strand, counting down.
ACACTGTTTTCACAATTTACACCGGTTTTACCATTTACACCGGTTTCACCACGTAACCTTTTATTTTTTCCTTTCTTCATATTATCCATAATTAAAGACACAAAAAATAGGAATATACAACCCACAAAGCATCTGCTTGCATTGTAGGTAAATACCCCTATATGATTTGAGCCGCTTACCTGGGCCACAAAGGTTGTGCCCCAGAAAAAAGCAGCTGTAAATAATATCAGACTTCCTTTTAAATTTTTCATTTTAATCCAAATCCTTTTGTTACTCTTACTATATTTTATTGCGTGTATTTAGATTGTGTAACGTATCTTATACAATAAAATGTCAAAACAATTCCAATCACTCCAAGCACTAACGGAACTATCGGGTTTTGAACAAATCCGGCAACAATATACGAAAGACCTGAAATTATGGCAACCACAATAACATATGGAAGCTGGGTTGACACATGACTCACATGATTACACTGTGCACCGGCTGATGCCATAATTGTCGTGTCTGATATTGGCGAACAGTGGTCTCCGCAAACAGCTCCTGCCATACATGCTGAAATGGATATAATCATAAGGGTTGGATTCTTGTCCTGGAATGTATCAACTACAATCGGAATAAGAATACCAAAGGTTCCCCATGATGTTCCTGTTGCAAATGCAAGAAATACTGCAACCACAAATATGATTGCCGGCAATGTGCTGACAAGACTTCCTGACATATCGTTCACAAGACCTGCCACATAATATTTCGCACCAAGACTGTCTGTCATTGATTTAAGTGTCCACGCAAAGGTGAGAATTAATATAGCCGGCACCATTGCCTTAAATCCTTCCGGAATACATTCACAGGCCTTATTAAAACTCAACACTCTTCTGCAAACATAGAAAATAATTGTGATAATAAGTGCAAAGAAACTTCCGAGCATAAGTCCAACTGATGCATCACTATTTGAAAATGCCTTTATAAATCCTACCCCATCAAAAAAACCACCTGTATAAATCATCCCAATTACACAGCTTGCGATTAAAACAATTATAGGAAATACCAAATCAATAACCTTGCCTCTTGGATTTGAATATTTGTATTCAACCTTTTCAAACTGTGCATCCTTTACTGTCATTAAGTCCCCTTTTAATGCGTTTTCCTCATAAAGCTTCATCGGTCCAAAATCAACCTTTAAAATGACCAATGTAACCATTGCGACAATGGTTAAAAGTGCATAATAATTGTAAGGAATTGCCTTGATAAAAATGGAAAATCCATCTTCACCCTCAACAAATCCCGTAACCGCTGCTGCCCATGATGATATTGGAGCAATAATGCATATAGGAGCTGCCGTCGCATCAATAATGTATGCAAGCTTTGCCCTGGAAACCTTGTGACTGTCAGTTACAGGCCTCATTACGCTTCCCACAGTCAGGCAATTAAAATAATCATCAATAAATATGAGCATTCCAAGGACAATTGATGCGAGTTGTGCACCCATACGGGTTTTAATGTGCTCGCTGGCCCATTTTCCAAATGCTGCTGAGCCTCCTGCTTCATTCATCATACAAACCATTATTCCGAGTATTACAAGGAATACCAGAATACCTACATTATAAGGATCTGACAGCGAACCAACTATTCCATCCTCAAAAATATGTTTTACAGATCTTTCCATACTAAATGATTTGTAAAACATATCTCCATAAAATAAACCACCAATAACAATTCCCACAAATAAAGAGCTATATACCTCTTTTGTAATAAGTGCTAATAAAATAGCTATAAGTGGTGGGATTAACGCACAAAATGTCGAGTACATCTGTGGTACATATTCTACTACTTCTTTCACACTAATCCTCCATTCCGGAGCAAATTTATTTGCTTCCTTACAAATTTTTCCTGCCCTGGCTTGTCACCAAATTTAGACACCATATGACATATTATACCACATACCCTGCCACATAAACAATTCTGAATTTGTTTATTATTTGTATCTGTTCAGAGCCAAGCATATTTTTACGGTTAAACGTGATGAATGCTTTCATTCGTGAACGTTTAGCTGTAAAAATATATTTGGCGGATACGCCACACCGAGAAAACGACAGTTTTCGAGG
>JBNRML010000163.1:0-14426 GCA_050309585.1 Lachnospiraceae bacterium | reverse complement strand
ACCTTTGGTTGATGAGGTGATTGAACTTGATGAAGAGGCTAGAAAGACAAAACAGGAAGCAGATAATCTCAGAGCTGAGAGAAATAAGATTTCAAAGCAGATTGGTGCATTGATGGCACAGGGAAAGAAAGAAGAAGCCGAAGAAACAAAGAAGCTTGTAACTGAAAAATCCGAATATCTGGCACAGTTAGAAGCAAAAGAAAATGAACTCAATGAAAAGGTTAAGAAGATTATGATGGTTATTCCTAACATAATCGACCCAAGCGTACCTATTGGAAAGGATGACTCAGAAAATGTAGAAATCCAGAAATATGGTGAGCCGGTTGTTCCTGATTTTGAAGTTCCATATCATACAGATATTATGGAAAAATTAAACGGTATTGATCTTGACAGTGCAAGAAAGGTTGCCGGCAATGGTTTCTATTATCTGATGGGAGATATTGCAAGGCTTCATTCGGCGGTTATTGCATACGCAAGGGATTTTATGATTGACAGAGGATTTACCTATTGCATACCTCCTTTTATGATTAGAAGCGATGTGGTTACAGGTGTAATGAGTTTTGATGAAATGGATGCCATGATGTATAAAATTGAGGGAGAAGATTTATACCTCATTGGAACAAGTGAACATTCTATGATTGGTAAATTTATTGACACAATCACACCGGAAGCCGAACTTCCAAAAACACTTACAAGCTATTCACCTTGCTTTAGAAAAGAAAAGGGTGCACACGGTCTTGAAGAGAGAGGTGTTTACAGAATACATCAGTTTGAAAAACAGGAAATGATTGTTGTATGTAAGCCTGAAGAAAGTAAAGAGTGGTTTGAAAAGTTATGGCAGAACACAGTTGATTTGTTTAGAAGCCTTGATATTCCTGTCAGAACACTTGAGTGCTGCTCGGGGGATTTGGCTGATTTAAAGGTTAAATCCATAGATGTTGAGGCGTGGTCTCCACGTCAGAAGAAATATTTTGAGGTAGGAAGCTGTTCGAATCTTGGGGACGCACAGGCAAGAAGGCTTAAAATCCGTGTGAAGGATTCAGATGGAAATAAGTATTTTGCACATACACTCAACAACACAGTTGTTGCACCACCTAGAATGCTTATTGCATTTCTTGAGAATAATCTTAATGCAGATGGAAGTGTAAATATTCCTGAAAAGCTCAGACCATATATGGGTGGAAAAGAAGTGATTAAATAAGGAGCAAAATAATTTGTTCTGAATAGTTATGAGTTTAATAATAAAAAGGATGTATTCCGGTTGTGACGGGAAACATCCTTTTTTACATGTTATGGTTATTTTCTGGCTATATGAGTCCGGCAAACAGAGAAGCTGTAAGGACAGTAAGAAGTCCTGATACTGCAATGGAGAGACTTCCCATTGCACCTTCTGTTTCACCGAGTTCCATGGCTTTTGAAGTGCCTATTGCATGAGCGGCTGTTCCGAGGGAAAGTCCTCTTGCAATAGGATTTTTTATTCTAAATAATTTGAAAACGCCATCCGCTATTACATTGCCTATGATTCCTGTGATAATAATGCTGGCGACTGTAATTGGTACAATGCCATTCAATTCCTCTGATACCCCCATTCCGATGGCAGTGGTAATTGATTTGGGCAAAAGAGTCACATATTCTTTGTGATTGAAACCAAACAAAAGTGAAAACAAAAACACATTTCCCATACTTGATATCACGCCTGAAACAATTCCTGCCATTACGGCCAGGAGATTTTTTTTCAGGAGTTCAAGCTGTTCATATAATGGAACCGCAAGACATACTGTTGCGGGAGTCAAAAGATAACTGATGTATTTACCACCGGCATTGTAGGTTTCATAGTCAATGTCACCTAAAAGCAATACTGCTGCAACGCATATTATACTTATGAGGAGTGGATTGAATATTGCCAGCTTAAATTTCTTTTTGAGAATCAATCCGAACTCATACGCTAACAGACTTAATCCTGCACCGAAAAACAGAGAATTTTCAAATAAATCATACATTTTCATTTACCTGCCTTTCTGTTTGTGAGATTTATTACACCCTGACAGGTTAAGCCGCAAACAGCCATTACTATAACCGTTACAAAGAATGTGATTACCGCAACAGGAAGAATTATTGGTTTTAATACAGAGTAGGATTCTATGATACCCACGGCTGCAGGAATAAACATTACAGGCATTATTTCAATAAGAAATTTTGCGGTATCCTTTACCTGGTGAAGTTTGATTATTTTCGTCTTTAGAAAAAACAACATTAGCACAAGTCCGTATACGCTGGCAGGTATTGGTAAAGGTATAAAGTGGTGAAGTATTTCACCTAAAAATGAAATAGCTATAATAATAAAAAATTGCATTAAATAAAACATATTAATCTCCATTCCGCAGACGCTTTGCGTCGAAAATATTTATTTGCACCATCTTCCGGAAGCGCCGCATGGCAAAATCAAACCATTTGATGATACAGGTAATCCAATTTCAGAAGATTCCACAGTACCACCGCGGGTATTCCTTATTTCTGTTTCTATAAGATAAGTGAGCACTGCAGGCTGTAATCCTGTTGTGTAAGAATTAATAAGGAAGAAAATGGCATCATCAGCCAAAATCTGGCTGCACAGTTTAACGAAATTGTGAATACTTTCCTCTATTTTCCATATTTCACCTTTTGGTCCACGGCCATAGGACGGTGGGTCCATAATAATGGCATCATATTTATTGCCGCGTCTTATTTCACGCTCAACAAATTTCACGCAGTCATCAACAAGCCAGCGTATAGGAGCATCTGACAGACCGGATGATACGGCATTCTCTTTGGCCCAGTTAACCATTCCCTTTGATGCATCCACGTGGGTAACGTGAGCACCGGCCGCTGCTGCGGCAAGAGTTGCGCCTCCTGTATAAGCGAAAAGGTTGAGAACCTTAACAGGGCGGTCTGCACCCTTTATAATAGAAGAAAACCAATCCCAGTTAGCTGCCTGCTCAGGGAAAAGCCCTGTGTGTTTGAAACTGAAAGGCTTAAGATTAAATGTAAGGGAGTTGTAATTTATTGTCCACTGCTCCGGTAAATTGAAAAATTCCCAATTGCCGCCTCCTTTTGAGCTTCTGTGATAATGACCGTTCATTTTTTTCCATTGTGGTAATTTTTTTGGAGTATTCCACAATACCTGAGGGTCTGGTCTGACTAAATAATAGTCACCCCAACGCTCCAGTTTTTCACCGGATGAACAGTCCAAAACTTCGTAATCTTTCCAATTATTTGCAATCCACATAATGTACCTCTTAATTTTTTGTAGTATATTAGCATTTATTCTGATATTTATTCAAAAGAGAGTATACTATATTACTAAAAATGTGGCAAGTATCGGAAAACGTGATATAATAGGATGTCGTGACAATCATACATTATATAATGAAGAGAATGGAGTGGTATAAAAATGATAAACCCAGGAATGATAATGAAAATGAAAGGCTTTAAGGACAGATTTGTTGAAAATCATCCGAAATTTCCGTTATTTTTAAACGCGGTATATAATCGTGCACTTTCGGAGGGCTCAATAATTGAGATAAGTGTTACGGCACCGGATGGAACAAAGCTTGATACAAATTTGAAGTTGCAGCCATCTGATATTGAAATGCTGCGTGAAATGCAGGAAATGACAGGAAAAATGTAGCAAATCCCTATGTATTAAAAAAAATACAATAAAAATAAAAAAAAGCTTGCATTTTTGTGAGTGATACTTTATATTTATTATTGCTGTGGCATGATAGCTGTGAAGCGTGAGGTTGTTGCACAATGTTGCAAGTTTTCCGTGGAGCGAATGTCAAGTTAGGAAACTGACGGCAAGTCACTGTACCAAATATCGTCCATTAATAAATGGAAACAACGTGATGATGAAGCTTTTTTGAAATTCAAAATTGCGACACACACGGAAGAGTGTACAGTCACCGCTTGTCGTACTGATTTCAAAGTACGAAAAGGAGGCGACTTTTTTTATGGCAAGTCAAGTAATGAGAATCACATTGAAGGCTTATGATCACAAATTAATCGATCAGTCAGCTGGAAAAATCATCGAAACTGTAAAGAAGACAGGTGACCAGGTTAGCGGTCCGGTACCTCTTCCTACTAAAAAGGAAGTAGTTACAATTCTTAGAGCAGTACACAAGTACAAAGACTCCAGAGAACAGTTCGAGCAGAGAACTCATAAGAGACTTATCGATATCATCTCACCATCACCTAAGACTGTTGATGCGTTGACAAGATTAGAGATGCCAGCAGGTGTGTATATCGATGTTAAGATGAAAAACAAATAATTCATCTGAAATTTAACTAAGTAATAATCCTGAAGGGTTTAGATATAGAAGCAACACTCCTAATAATATAGTGTTCCACTTATATTTGGCTGTTCTAGGATGTTTGAAGCGAAAGCTTTAAACCGCTGTAGATTTAACCAGGAGGTAAAGAAATGAAGAAAGCTATTTTAGCAACAAAAGTCGGAATGACTCAAATCTTCAATGAAGATGGTGTGTTAACACCAGTTACTGTACTCCAGGCTGGACCATGTGTAGTAACACAGGTTAAGACAGTAGAAAATGATGGATACAGTGCAGTACAGGTTGGTTTTGTTGATGTAAGAGAAAAATTAATCAGCAAACCTGTAAAAGGAATGTTCGATAAAGCAGGCGTTTCTTACAAGAGATTCGTAAGAGAATTTAAGCTTGAAAACGCAGAAGAATATTCTGTAAAAGATGAAATTAAAGTTGACGTATTCGCTGCAGGAGACAAGGTAGATGCAACAGCAATCTCAAAAGGTAAAGGTTTCCAGGGCGCAATCAAGAGACATGGACAGTCAAGAGGACCTATGGCTCACGGTTCTAAGTACCACAGACATGCAGGTTCAAACGGTGCTTGTTCAGATCCAAGTAAAGTATTCAAGGGCAAGAAAATGCCTGGACATATGGGATCAAAGAAGATTACAATCCAGAATCTTGAAATCGTTAAGGTTGACACGGAAAATAACTTGCTTTTAGTTAAAGGTGCAGTACCAGGACCTAAGAAAGCACTTGTTACAATTAAAGAAACTGTAAAATCTGGTAAATAGGTTTTTCTAAGGAAGGAGGAACACACAGATGGCAAAAGTATCTGTTTACAATATGGAAGGAAGTCAAGTTGGAGATATCGAGCTTAATGATGCTGTGTTTGGTGTTGAAGTTAACGAACACTTAGTACACATGGCAGTAGTCAGCCAGCTTGCAAATAATCGTCAGGGAACACAGAGTGCTAAAACACGTTCTGAAGTTAGTGGCGGTGGAAGAAAGCCATGGAGACAGAAAGGAACTGGTCATGCAAGACAGGGTTCTACAAGAGCTCCACAATGGACAGGCGGTGGCGTTGTATTTGCTCCAAAGCCAAGAGATTATTCATTCAAATTGAATAAGAAAGAAAGAAGACTTGCTCTTAAATCTGCATTAACATCAAGAGTACAGGAAAACAAATTCATCGTTGTAGATGCACTTAAGATGGATGAGATTAAGACAAAGACATTTGCTAATGCATTGGCAAACTTAAAGGTTGAAAAAGCATTAGTTGTGTTAAATGAAAATGATAAAAATGTTGTATTATCTGCAAAGAACATTCCAACAGTTAAAACAGCATTAACAAATACAATCAATGTATATGACATTATGAAATATGACACAGTTGTTATTGACAAAGCAGCTGTAGCAACAATCGAGGAGGTGTATGCATAATGGCAAACGTACAGTATTATGATGTAATCCTCAAACCAGTTATTTCAGAAAAAAGTATGAATGAAATGACAAATAAGAAATATACATTTTTAGTTCACGTAGATGCAAACAAGACTATGATTAAAGAAGCAGTTGAGAAAATGTTTGAAGGAACTAAAGTGAAGAGTGTTAACACAATGAACTTAGAAGGAAAGAGCCGTAGAAGAGGAATGACAGTTGGTAAAACTGCTAAAACTAAAAAGGCTATCGTTCAGTTAACAGAAGACAGCAAAGATATCGAAATCTTTGAAGGTTTATAAGATTTAAAATCTGAATAAACAAAATATACGCAGTAAAGCGTGATAATAAACATCTGAAAGGAGAAACAAAAATGGGCATTAAGACATTTAAGCCATATACACCTTCAAGAAGAAATATGACAACTCTTGATAATGCTGAGATTACAAAATCAACACCAGAGAAGTCATTAGTAGTTTCTTTAAAGAAGAATTCAGGTCGTAATAACCAGGGTAAAATCACTGTAAGACATCGTGGTGGCGGCTCTAGAAGAAAATACAGAATTATTGATTTTAAGAGAAATAAAGATGGTATTCCTGCAAAAGTAGTTGCTATCGAATACGATCCAAACAGAACAGCAAATATCGCACTTATCTGCTACGCAGATGGCGAAAAAGCATACATCCTTGCTCCAAACGGATTAAAGGTTGGAATGACAGTAATGAGCGGTGAGAAAGCAGAAGTTAAAGTTGGTAACTGCTTACCACTTTCAGAAATTCCAGTAGGTACAGAAGTTCATAACGTTGAATTATATCCTGGAAGAGGCGGACAGTTAGTTCGTGCAGCTGGAAATGCAGCACAGCTTATGGCTAAAGAAGGAAAATATGCAACACTCAGATTACCATCAGGTGAAATGAGAATGGTACCAATCATCTGTAGAGCAACAGTTGGTACAGTAGGAAATATTGAACATGACCTTGTTAAGATTGGTAAAGCAGGTCGTAAGAGAAACATGGGTATCAGACCTACAGTTCGTGGTTCTGTTATGAACCCTAATGACCATCCACACGGTGGTGGTGAAGGTAAGACAGGAATCGGTCGTCCGGGTCCATGTACACCTTGGGGTAAACCAGCTCTTGGCTTAAAGACAAGAAAGAAAAACAAAGCTTCTAACAAGATGATTGTAAGAAGAAGAGACGGTAAAAACATGAAATAAAGGAGGTTCCACCTATGGCTCGTTCATTAAAAAAAGGACCATTTGCTGATGAAAGTTTACTTAAGAAGGTAGACGCTATGAATGCATCAGGTGATAAGTCAGTTATCAAAACCTGGTCACGTCGTTCTACAATTTTCCCACAGATGGTTGGACATACAATAGCAGTTCATGATGGTAGAAAACACGTTCCAGTTTACGTTACAGAGGATATGGTTGGACATAAACTTGGTGAATTCGTTGCTACCAGAACTTATAGAGGACATGGAAAAGACGAAAAGAAGAGCAAACGCTAATTCAAAGATAATGAAAGGAGGTCACATCCATGGCTAAAGGACATAGATCCCAGATTAAAAGAGAAAGAAATGCGAACAAGGATACAAGACCATCAGCTAAGTTATCTTATGCTAGAGTGTCTGTGCAGAAAGCATGTTTCGTATTAGATGCCATCAGAGGAAAGGATGTTCAGACAGCACTTGGTATTTTGGCATACAATCCTAGATACGCATCTTCAGTTATAGAAAAATTATTAAAATCAGCTATTGCAAATGCTGAAAATAATAATGGTATGAGTGTTGATAATCTTTACATTGAAGAATGTTATGCAAATAAAGGACCTACAATGAAGAGAATCAGACCTAGAGCACAGGGAAGAGCTTACAGAATCGAGAAGAGAATGAGTCACATCACAATCGTTCTCAACGAAAGAGCTTAATTAAACTTGTGCATTGAAAAACGCGATAAATAAACTACAATATGCGTTTTCAGCGATTTGGAAAGGAGAATAACATGGGACAGAAAGTTAATCCTCACGGCCTTAGAGTCGGAGTTATTAAAGACTGGGACTCAAGATGGTATGCAGAAGCTGATTTTGCTGATAATTTAGTAGAAGATTACAAAATCAGAACATACCTTAAAGATAAGTTATATAGCTCAGGTGTTGCTAAAATTGAAATTGAAAGAGCATCTGATAGATTAAAAGTTATCATTCATACAGCTAAGCCTGGTATCGTAATCGGTAAGGGTGGTGCTGAAATTGAAAAATTAAAAGCAGAAGTACAGAAGTTCACAACAAAGAAATTAGTTGTTGACATTAAGGAAGTTAAGAGACCTGACAGGGAAGCTCAGCTCGTTGCTGAAAACATCGCTCTCCAGTTAGAGAACCGTGTTTCATTTAGAAGAGCAATGAAATCTACTATGTCAAGAACAATGAAGAGTGGTGCAAAAGGAATTAAGACAAGCTGTTCAGGACGTCTCGGTGGAGCAGATATGGCTCGTACAGAGTTCTACAGTGAAGGAACAATTCCACTTCAGACATTACGTGCTGATATTGATTATGGATTCGCTGAAGCAGACACTACTTACGGTAAAGTTGGTGTTAAAGTTTGGATTTACAAAGGCGAAGTTCTTCCAGTAAAAGAAGTTAAGGAAGGGAGCGATAAATAATGTTAATGCCAAAAAGAGTTAAGCGTCGTAAACAGTTCCGTGGATCAATGAGAGGTAAGGCCCTTAGAGGAAATACAATCTCAAACGGTGAATTTGGTATCGTCGCTACAGAGCCAGCATGGATTAGATCAAACCAGATTGAAGCTGCCCGTATTGCTATGACACGTTATATCAAGCGTGGTGGTAAAGTTTGGATTAAGATATTCCCAGATAAGCCAGTAACAGCAAAACCTGCAGAAACACGTATGGGTTCCGGAAAAGGTTCATTAGAGTACTGGGTAGCAGTTGTAAAACCTGGTCGTGTAATGTTTGAAATTGCAGGAGTACCAGAAGAGACAGCCAGAGAAGCGTTAAGACTTGCTATGCACAAATTGCCGGTTAAGTGTAAAATCGTTTCGAAAGCAGATTTAGAAGGCGGTGATAACAGTGAAAATTAATAAGTATGTAGAAGATTTAAAAACAAAATCAGCTGCAGAATTAAATGATGAATTAGTAGCTGCTAAAAAGGAACTTTTTAATTTAAGATTTCAAAACGCAACAAACCAGTTAGAGAACACAAGCAGAATTAAAGAAGTTAGAAGAAATATTGCAAGAATTCAGACAATAATTGCACAGAAGGCTAACTAATGAGTGTGTATTCCAGGAATCTATGAAAGGAGGAATTTGTTGTGGAAGAAAGAAACTTGAGAAAAACAAGAGTTGGAAAAGTTATTAGTGACAAAATGGATAAAACAATCGTTGTTGCTGTAGAAGATCATGTAAAACATCCTTTATATAAGAAAATCGTTAAGAGAACTTACAAATTAAAGGCACATGATGAAAAGAACGAATGTGGTATTGGAGATACAGTTAAAGTTATGGAAACAAGACCTTTATCTAAAGATAAGAGATGGAGACTTGTGGAAATCATCGAGAAAGCAAGATAGTAGAAAGGAGTATTATTATGATTCAACAGGAAACCAGACTTAAAGTTGCTGACAATACAGGCGCTAAAGAATTACTTTGTATCAGAGTAATGGGCGGTTCTACTAGAAGATATGCTAATATCGGCGATGTTATCGTTGCTTCTGTAAAAGATGCAACACCAGGCGGTGTTGTAAAAAAAGGTGACGTTGTTAAAGCTGTAGTAGTACGTTCAGTAAAAGGCGCACGTCGTAAAGACGGTTCTTATATTAAATTTGATGAAAATGCTGCTGTTATTATTAAAGATGATAAGAATCCAAGAGGAACACGTATTTTTGGACCAGTAGCCAGAGAGCTGAGAGACAAACAGTTTATGAAAATTGTTTCCTTAGCACCTGAAGTATTATAAGGAGGTGTAGGCATGGCAACAAGTAAAATTAAAAAAGGCGATATGGTTAGAGTAATCGCTGGAAAAGATAAAGATAAAGAAGGCAAAGTTCTTTCAGTAGATAAGAAGAACGGCAAAGTACTTGTTGAAGGTATCAATATGGTTACAAAACACACAAAACCAAGTGTACAGAATCAGGCAGGCGGAATTGTTAACCAGGAAGCTTATATTGATATTTCAAATGTAATGTACGTTGTAAACGGTAAAGTTACAAGAATTGGCTTTACAGAAAAAGATGGTAAGAAAGTTCGTATTGCAAAAGCAACAGGCGAAGTTATTGACTAATTGAGAGAGGAGGTCTGAGGAAGTTGAGTAGACTTAAAGAGACTTACAAGAATGAAATCGTAGATGCGATGACAAAAAAATTTGGTTACAAAAACATCATGCAAGTTCCAAAACTTGATAAAGTTGTTATAAATATGGGCGTTGGCGAAGCAAAAGACAATGCAAAACTCTTAGACGCAGCTGTTAAAGATCTTGAAACAATTACAGGTCAGAAAGCGGTTGTTACAAGAGCAAAAAATTCAGTAGCTAACTTCAAGATTAGAGAAGGTCAGGCTATCGGATGTAAAGTTACTCTTAGAGGCGAAAAAATGTATGAATTCGTTGATCGTTTAATAAATCTTGCATTACCTCGTGTACGTGACTTTAGAGGTGTTAACCCTAACGCATTTGATGGACGTGGAAATTATGCTCTTGGTATCAAAGAACAGTTAATCTTCCCTGAAATCGAATATGATAAGGTAGATAAAGTTAGAGGTATGGACGTAATATTTGTTACAACAGCCAACACTGATGAAGAAGCTCGTGAATTATTGACATTATTCAATATGCCATTTCAAAAATAGTTAGGAGGTAATCCCATGGCTAAGACTGCTATGAAAGTTAAACAACAGCGTAAAGCAAAGTTCTCTACACAGGCTTACTCACGTTGTAGAATTTGTGGTCGTCCACATGCATATTTAAGAAAATACGGAATCTGCAGAGTTTGCTTCCGTGAATTAGCATATAAAGGACAGATACCTGGTGTTAAGAAAGCAAGTTGGTAGGATAAGTTAGAAAGGAGGCAACATAAATGACAACAAATGATCCAATCGCAGATATGCTTACAAGAATTCGTAACGCTAATACTGCTAAACATGATACAGTAGATATTCCTGCATCAAAAATGAAGTTAGCTATTGCTGAAATCCTTTTTAATGAAGGTTATATCAAAAAATATGAAGTTATAGAAGATGGTAACTTTAAGACAATCCGTGTTACATTAAAATACGGTAAAGATAAAAATGAAAAAATCATCACAGGAATTAAGAGAATTTCTAAGCCTGGTCTTCGTGTATACGCAGGCAAGGATGAGCTTCCAAGAGTACTTGGTGGTTTAGGTGTAGCAATCATCTCAACAAACAACGGTGTTGTTACAGATAAAGAAGCTAGAAGACTCCAGGTTGGTGGAGAAGTTTTAGCATTTGTATGGTAATAAAGAGCTTGCTAATGCAAGTTCTTTATATAGAAAATAATTTAAAATACTCAATTTAGGAGGTGCACGGCATGTCACGTATAGGAAGAATGCCTATCGCCATTCCAGCAGGTGTTACTGTTGATGTGGCAGAAAATAATAAAGTGACTGTAAAAGGACCTAAGGGAACACTCGAAAGAGTTTTACCAGAAGAGATGTCTATCAAGGTTGAAGGTGAAGAAGTAGTAGTTACAAGACCTAACGACTTAAAGAAAATGAAATCACTTCATGGTCTTACAAGAACATTGATCGCTAATATGGTGAAAGGTGTTACTGATGGTTATGAAAAAGTTCTTGAAATCAACGGTGTTGGTTACAGAGCTCAGAAACAGGGAAAGAAATTAGTGTTATCACTTGGTTACTCTCATCCAGTAGAGATGGAAGATCCAGAAGGTATCGAAACAGTTGTTGAAGGTACAAACAAGATAACAGTTAAAGGTATTGATAAAGAAAAAGTTGGCCAGTTCGCTGCTGAAATCAGAGATAAGAGAAGACCTGAACCATACAAGGGTAAAGGTATTAAGTATGCTGATGAAGTTATTAGACGTAAAGTTGGTAAGACTGGTAAGAAATAATTGAAGGAGTGACAGTTATGGTTAGTAAAAAATCAAGAAGCGAAGTTCGTGTTAAAAAACATAGAAGATTACGTAATCGTTTAGCTGGAACTGCTACAACACCACGTTTGGCAGTATTCAGAAGCAATAATCATATGTATGCTCAAATTATTGACGATACAGTTGGAAATACATTAGTATCAGCATCAACTCTTCAGAAAGATGTTAAGGCTGAACTTGAAAAGACTAATAACGTTGATGCTGCAGCATACTTAGGAACAGTAATTGCTAAGAAAGCAATCGAAAAAGGTATTAAAGAAGTTGTTTTCGACAGAGGCGGCTTTATATACCAGGGTAAAATCAAAGCTTTAGCAGATGCTGCTAGAGAAGCAGGATTAGAATTCTAATTCCAATTAAAATTATAGAGGATTCCATATAAGGAGGAAAACACATGAAACGTACAATCGTTGATGCTAGTCAATTAGAATTGGAAGAAAAAGTAGTATCAATTAAGCGTGTTACTAAGGTTGTTAAAGGTGGACGTAACATGAGATTTGCAGCATTAGTTGTAGTTGGCGATGGTCACGGACACGTTGGTGCTGGTCTTGGTAAAGCAGCTGAAATTCCTGAAGCAATCCGCAAAGGAAAAGAAGACGCAATTAAGAAACTTATAACAGTAGCAATTGATGAAAACTTAAGTATTCCTCACGATACAATAGGAAAATTTGGTAGTGCTTCAGTATTATTGAAGAGAGCTAAAGAAGGTACTGGTGTTATCGCAGGTGGTCCTGCGCGTAACGTACTTGAACTTGCAGGTATTAAGAATATCCGTACTAAGTCATTAGGTTCAAACAACAAGCAGAATGTTGTTCTTGCAACAATTGCTGGATTGGCTGAATTAAAGACTCCAGAAGAAGTAGCTAGACTTCGCGGTAAATCTGTAGAAGAAATCTTAGGCTAATAGGAGGAAATTAAAATGGCAGATAAGTTAAAAATTACACTTGTTAAATCACCTATTGGTGCTATTCCAAAGCACAGAAAAACTGTTGAAGCATTGGGTTTAAGAAAAGTAAACAAAACTGTTGAAATGCCTGATAACGCTGCAGTAAGAGGAATGGTTGAACAGGTTAGACATTTAGTAAAAGTAGAAGAAATTTAATCTTAGATAAGGAGGTGCGACAATGGAATTATCTAACTTAAGACCTGCAGAGGGTTCTAAACAGAGTGATAATTTTAGAAGAGGTCGTGGTCACGGATCTGGAAACGGTAAAACAGCCGGAAAGGGACATAAGGGACAGAAAGCTCGTTCAGGAAGCCCTAGACCAGGTTTCGAAGGTGGTCAGATGCCTTTGTACAGAAGAATTCCAAAGAGAGGATTCACAAATAGAAACACTAAAGAAATCGTTGGCATTAATGTTAGTGCACTTGAGAGATTTGAATCAGGTGCTGAAGTAACAATAGAAACATTAATCGAAGCAGGAATTGTTAAAAATCCTAGAGATGGTGTTAAAATTCTTGGATATGGAGAAATTACTAAGAAACTCAACGTTAAGGCTAATGCATTTAGTGAAGGTGCAAAGCAGAAGATTGAAGCTCTTGGTGGAACCTGTGAGGTGATCTAATGTTTAAAACTGTTAGAGATGCATTTAAAGTTGAAGAGATTAGAAAAAGACTTTTTTATACATTTTTAATGCTTATTGTTGTCAGATTAGGGTGTCAGTTGACACTCCCTGGCACAACACCTGAGTCTATTAAAGCTATTGCAGACCAGTTTAAGGATGGTGCATTTGGATTTTTCAGCGCAATGACAGGAGAGTCATTTGAACATATGTCAATTTTTGCGTTAAACATTACTCCATACATTACATCATCAATTATTATGCAGTTATTAACAATTGCTATTCCAAAGCTTGAAGAAATGCAGAAGGACGGAGAAGAAGGACGTAAGAAAATTGTTAGCATCACAAGATATGTGACAATTGGATTAGCTTTAATCCAAGGCTTTGCAACAGCTTACAGTTTTGGTAACCAGGGCTTATTTGGTCCTGTATATGAAATGTCAAAAAAAGAGTTTGCATTTAAAATCTTTGTTGCAGTTGCAGCTCTTACAGCCGGTTCCGCATTTCTTATGTGGATTGGTGAGGGAATTACAGAGCATGGTGTGGGAAATGGTATTTCTATTATCCTTTTAATTAACATCGTGGCTAGAATTCCTAGTGACATTCAGTCATTATTTGAAAACTTTGTTGGTGGAGCGAGCTCAATTGGTGGAAAGTTTCTTGCAGCTTGTGTAATCATCGGTATAATTGTAGTAATCGTGGCATTTGTTGTATTTTTACAGGATGGTGAGAGAAGAATTTCTGTTCAGTATTCCAAGAAAATGCAGGGAAGAAAGCTTGTTGGTGGAAATGCAACACATATTCCATTAAAAGTTAACACAGCGGGTGTTATTCCTATTATTTTTGCACAGTCATTGCTTACATTTCCAATGATTCTCTTCCGTTTAATTAAGGGTACATCACCTACATGGACAAAATTCCTTGATTCAGGTAGTTGGTGGAATATTAATAAACCAATATTTTCTATTGGATATATTGTATATATC
>JBNRML010000162.1:0-40376 GCA_050309585.1 Lachnospiraceae bacterium | reverse complement strand
AAACTATACTCATTTTTATAAAAATTTTCAAATGTGTTTTTAACGGCTTCATCCAATACGTCAACATCATCTCTATGCAATCTTATATTTTGAATCGCCGAAGGAAGTTTGTAACATTTTTTAGCTATTTCTTCATCATTAACACATTTCAACAACCAAGAAACATATTGCTCTACATCCGAATCATCTAATTGTTCAAAACGAATCCTACTCAAAACCCCAAAGACATCGTCATACCATCTTTTTAAACCTTTCTCAAAAATAAGATATGATACATCAAAAATTTCTTTTGTAGGTATCCTATACTGATTCTTTTCCAACGCTGATAAATATGCTTTAGAAATCAAATCTCCCGCATATTGTTCCTCTGTCCATGTAATAAATTCCGACTTTAAAGCCGTACATAATTTTTCATACTGCTTATCACTAAAATATGCTCCAAAAAATCCGAGCAATAAACATGAAGAATGAATCCTTCTATATTTAATTTTCATATTAGATACAACAAGCAGCCAGTCGCTAATATCCTCCGAAGTTACATTGTCTGTACATATACCATATGATTCTATAAATTTCGATAATTTCTTTTCGTCCCCTACCAGAAGTAACAATTTGATTGTTGTGGATAATATTTTATGTTCTCTATACTGTAAACAAAGCCCTTGTAAATATGAAGCGATTTTCTCTCTAATCATAACTGTATGAATTATCGAACCATATAACAAAGCCGCAGCGTAAATATCCACAAGCTGATCCAATATATAATCAACTCCGCCAAATCTTACTGTAAATGGTGATTCAATTGCATTCTCCAGCAAACCCTTTGCAACATTTTCATAAAAATTACTCGAAAAACGATCTACAACCGGAAAGAAAACCGGTTCATCACTTTCATTAATTACATCTTGTCCCTTCGGCAAAGACTCAAAAATATTATCTGTTTGATTACTTACAATTGTCATATTTCTCAAATCAATCGCTATATCATTTACAAACCAACGTGGTATCTTTTTTGTTCCCAATGATAACTCTAATGCCTTAACCAAAGTTGCAATTGCTTCTTTTATTTCTCCCTTCCAATATGCCTCCATTGCATCCATTCTAAGCATTATGGCTTTTTGTAAATTACCTGGCTCATGCATATCCTTAACATATCTTTTAACTCCTTCAAAATCAATGTCTTCTATGGTTTTGTTTCCTAATATAACCCCATACAAATCACTGCATAATCTATCAAACGTGTCTATCTTCTTAGGAGATTCCTGTCCAATCGAAACTTCACAATTAAGAACCCATTTTGTATAATTACAGCCTTTATAAGCATCTTTATTTAATATAGTTCGAATATCACCCATTGCATTCTCAACCATACTATCATTATCCGCTTCAGAATCAATACTCTCAACCTTTGCATTACAATAACTCAGATACGTGTCAATAATGTCATTTATCACACTTTCATATGCAATTTCTGGAAACTTTGCAAACTGAGAAATCACTTTAAATTTCTCTCCACTTGGCATGCCTATTATTTCTTTCTGTAATTCTGTCGCTTCCTTTTCATACTCATCACAAAACAGAAATATACTTTTCTTTTTTAATTCCCTTCCTCGCTTTACCTCTTTCATTGTACCTTCGCCAATTCCGTCCTTATTATCCACGAGAAATACTATAATATCGGAACGTTCAAGTCTTCTCATGTATGACGATACAACATCACTTGTTGTTGCACCTTCTTCCTCAAACATATAAACCTCGCACATTCCAGTTTCCAAAAGCAATAATCTTAACGCTTCCCTAACTAACGCGTATCTTCCGCCACAATTAGAACTAATAAATATATTCACTTTTTCTTTTAATCTTGTTCCTTGCATATTTTTCCTCCAATACAAACCCATACATAAGTAGCAAAACTACTACATCAAGATTAATTATACCACCCCCTTCCATGAATCTCCATATCATTTACTACAATTTTCGCCCTTTTCCGCATTCCGAAACTCATCCCTAAACTTCCACTTAATCTCAATCCTTTCCCTATCGTACACAACAATCTCCGCCACGAAAGCATCCACGATTTCCTTATTCAGTTTCTGCAGTTTCATCTGCCCTTCCAGCATTTCAAAACCGGCCACTTCCGGCAGGTCCACTTGAGCCATCTTGCTGACTGCTGCCTTCTGCTTTTCGATGTTGTCCTGCATGCGCACAAGCAACTGCTCGTAGGTCTTTCTCTGCTCCAGATATGTCTCTCTGTCGGTCATGCCAAGCTTGTAGCTTTCATAAGCATCACGCAAATCCTTATTGATGCGCTCATAACTTTTCTCCATATCAAGCAGGTGTTTTTCTGCCAGTGCCAGGCGCTGTGCCTGTTTCTCACGCTGCATGTCCACAATCTTTCTGGAATCCACCCACATATCAATGAACAGCTGCAGAGACTTCATAACCACCTCTTCCATAGCCGAATCAAGGACGCTGATATTGCACTTGCCATCTGCCTTATCCAGATAATGCTTGGCACAGTAATACTTCGGGCGACCGGCATAAGAATGAGACAAACGGTGTCCGCAGTTACCGCATATCATTTTACCGGTCAGGCAATGTGTCTCATGCTTTCGCTCCGCACCTGCGCAAGCATTACCCTTTCTCATTGCGGCCACCTTCTCAAAATCCTCTTTACTGATAATAGCAACATGACATTTCTCCACACGCTTCCATTCCTCTTCCGGAAGAGCCTTGGCATGCTTGTCACCTACATTTTCACTTTTAAATCGGTTATAAACCATGGTTCCGGTGTACTGCTCATTTTCAAGAATTCTGCCCACTGCCACATTGCTCCAGAGAGGCTTTTTCTCACGGTATTTTGCCAGCTGATTTTCATTGTTCTCACGGGTAGCAATATACACGCCCGGCGTCTCAATCCCTTCCAGATTCAGCGTCTCAGCAATCTTGTACATGGACTTACCGGATAGGAACTCTCTAAAAATACGTTTTACAATCTGACTGGCATATTCATCCACCACCAGCTTGTGCTTATCCTCCGGACTTTTCACATAACCGTAAGGTGCGTACGCAGCGATATATTTACCACTGCCACGCTTGGCATCCAAAGTTGTCGTCACCTTCTGGGACTGCTCCTCGCTGAAGAAATCATACAGAATCCCCTTAAAAGCAATATCAATCTCACCAATACCGCCCACATAATCATTGCTGTCGTAATTATCGTTAATGGCAATAAAACGCACACCCATAAAAGGAAATATCTGCTCGATATATTTCCCCTGCTCAATATGGTCTCTGGAAAATCTGGAGAAATCCTTCACGATAACGCAGCTAATCTCTTTGCGCTTTATCAGCCCCAGCATCCTCTGCATATCCGGACGGTCCATATTTTTACCGGTAAAACCGTCATCCACAAATTCCAGCACATTCATTTTGCGCAAGGCCTTATCCTTATTGATATACTCACGGATAAAAGCACGCTGATTGGTAATACTGTTACTCTCATCCCTGATAAATTCATCTTCCTTTGACAATCTCAAATACATTGCAATCTGTTCCATTCTAAGCTTCCTCCTTCATCATCTCTGCGTATTCATCCTTGAAATTCAAGCTAATCTCCATTCGGTTGTCCGGGTACAGGTAAATGCTGTGCACCAGAATCTCCAACATATTTCTGTCCAAATATGGCTCACTCTGAAAACGGTAAATCGCTCTCAGCCACTGCAGCTTCTTCTCAAAAAATCGTTTATACCGACGGTACTTTGCCTGCTCATCAGAAATCTGTCCCCGAAGTCTCATCACCGCATCCGCAGACTTTTCCTGCATGCGCTTAAACTCCTCTTTGCTAACCTCACCGGTCACATAACGCTGATAAGCCTTGCTCTCCTCGTAATTCTGTTTCTCAATAAGCTTTTCCAGTTTGCGAATCTGCCCGTCGCACTGTTTCAAATTCTTATCCATGACACCTTTTACTACAGCTTCCGTTTTCTCACTCTCTGTAAGCGCGGCAATATTTACTTCCAGAATCTTATGCACAGCCCTAACCAGTTCCTGCTCTAAGATGTTGCATCCACATTTCTCACCGCCGAAATCATAATTGTAGCGGCAGGCATAGAAATACTGACGCTCCAGCCTTCCATCCTTTTCTATGATTCTGGACAAATGTGGAAGCCTTCTTTTACAATTTCCGCAGAATAAAATCCCTGCAAATATATCATCTTTTATAGGTAAATTCTTACCTCGCTCCGAAGCAAAAGAACTCTCTTCCACCTTCTGCCCAAGCACTTTCCGAACCTTGTCAAACAGCTCTTTACACACGATTGGCTCATGGGTATTCTCCACCACAATCCAATCCTCTTCATCGGTAAAATGCCTTGCCTCATTTTCACTTAGTCTGGTGCGTCTTTTTCCCTGTACCATATTTCCGATATAAGCCTGATTCTTCAGAATATTGGAAATGGTACCGGCATACCATGCTTTTGCCTCCTGGCCCTCGTCCACATAAAGCTTTCCGGTTTTCAGATACTCTCCCGGCAAAGCCAGACGATAGTTTTGAAGTGCCTTTGCAATTTCACGCAAGGTCACACCCTCTGCTGCCAGTTCAAAAATCTGACGGACCACAGCAGCCGCCTCTTCATCCACAAGATACTTACGAAGAGGATCCGTGCTATCCACCTTATAACCGTAAGGTGCATTACTTCCGGTAAATTTACCGCGCTCCATATCCAGCCTGCGGCTGACTGCAACACGTTTGGAAATATCCTTGGCATACATATCATTTACCAGGTTCTTCAACGCAATCTCCAGTGACTTATTCTGATTAAATTCCGCCTCTGTATCGAAGTGGTCATTGATGGATATAAAGCGCACGCCAAGGAAGGGAAATATGGTCTCGATATAGTTACCGGCCTCAATATAATCCCTGCCAAATCGGGACATATCTTTTACAATGATGCAGCTAATTTTTCCATCCCTTACATCATCCATCATGCGGTTAAAGGAAGGTCTGTTAAAACTGGTTCCAGACACCGCACTGTCCACATATTCATAATACTCTGCAAATTCCGGCCTGCCTTTTATGAACTCCCTCATAATATCCAGCTGATTGGCGATGGACTCCGAAGGTCTTGCTTTCAGCTCCACGGATAATCTGGCATAAAGCGCCACACGAAATGTTTTAGCCTTTTTTACAGGCGCACCGGCACTGGCTGTTTCCGGCACTGCCACCGCATTAAATCGATTCTTCGTTCTTGCCATTTACACCGCCTCCTTTAACTCAAGCACAGGCAGACCATCCACCATGGTATAATCCGGCTCTATAAACTCTTCATTTGCCATGCAGAAAAGCCCCGCCACTTTCTCCATCTCCTGACGGTACTTAAACACAATTTCTACTCTGAAATCATCGTAAATCAAAATCCTGTCCACAAAAGAAACCAGCGCCATGCGGTCCAGCTTTCCTAGCACCAGACCTTCCCTGAACTGCTCCAAATCCTTTGCCACGGCAATTCCGTTTTCATAAATATTATGGATGATTTCCTCCTGCTGTCTGATTGCTTCCTCCAGTTCCTGCTCCCTACCGGTATACTCCTCACGATACCTTGTAAACTGTTCCTTGCTGATAATTTCATCCTGCAAATCCTGATACAGAGCAGACTTAAGAGCAGAGAATCTGGTAAGCTCAGCCTTCAGCGCAGCAATCTCCTTGTCATGGGCCACTGCCTCATCATAATTTACATTCAGCTCGTCCAGATGAGCCAGCACCATTTCGCAGTCACACATGTTGTTGATATAGCCCTGTAATTCGCCCAGTACAATCTCATCCAGCACATCCTCACGGATACAATGACGACTGCAATTCTCCTTACCATTGCGGTTATAGTTGGAACAGATATAGTTCACGTATTCCTGCCCCTTGTAGCTATCCTTACGACGCACCATACTGCTACCACAATCCCCGCAATACAAAATCCCTGCATACATATAAGCTTCACTCTGCCCTGCAATAGCCTTGGTATCACGGCTCATAAGAATCTGCACCGCATCAAAATCCATCTTGCTGATAATGGGCTCATGGGCATTTTCCACAACAATCCAGTCTTCTTCCGGAACCTCAATTTCCTTCTTTACCTTGTGACTGACCGTTGTACGTTTTCCTTGCGCCAAAGTTCCGATATACACCACATTTTTCAGGATTCTTATGACGGTCTTGGCGGACCATTTGGACTGTCCTGCTCCCTTAAAACTGGTATTGTATTTCTCGCCACATTTTGTCTTGTATTCCGAAGGTGAAAGCACACCGTTTTTATTCAGAATCTTAGCAATCCCCATAGCACTTACCCCTGCCAGCTTCTTGGCAAAAATACCCTGCACCACACCTGCCGCATAAGGATCCGGCACCAGCAGATTTTTATTATTCTCAGCCTTTTCATATCCGTAAGGCGCAAAGGCTCCGATAAACTGCCCGTTCATTCTTTTTACCTGCTGACTGGTACGGACCTTTAGGGAAGTGTCATTGTTGTACTGCTCATTCATCAGATTCTTAAAAGGAATGATGGTGTGAGTCTCCCCACGATTGGCAGTCAGGCTGTCATAGTTATCCGATACGGAAATAAAACGCACGCCATATTCCTTAAACGTCCTCAGTATAAGCTCATCTACCCCGATTCGCTCTCGCCCAAGTCTGGACAAATCTTTTACCATAATACAATCCAGTTCTCCGGCCTTCATGGATTTCATCATTCGCTGGAACTGTGGTCTGTTAAAATTACTTCCGGTGTAACCGTCATCAATAAATACATCCACCAGTTTCAAATCATCATGGGCATCAATAAAGCCTTCCAGCAAAAGTCTCTGGTTGGAAATACTGTTACTTTCCTGCTTTTCCCATCCGTCGATATCCTCATCTCCCTGGGACAATCTCAGATATATTCCGGTTCTATACACATCAATCTTTTTCTTACTCATTACATTTCCTCCTGTTGTTCTTCTTAGATTCGTCTGTTATTGGTACTTAAGGGACGCCTTACGCTCTATATAACAATTCATAATATCTGTAATACTGCAATTCCCGGCAAAGGTTGACTGCACAGTATATTTTCCATACTGTTTTACCTTGCCCTGTGATTTCTTCTCCTGCTGCGGACTGACTTCCGCAACCTGAGCCTGTTCCTTTGTCTGCTGCAAAATATACTCATCTCCCTTCCGTTCAACATGAAAAAACAGCTTAAAATATCACTGCACCGGCACGCCGGCTAAGACCTAAAAAGACCGCTCTCCATAGTTAACAAAGTCTGTTGCTACACTCGTAACAACCGCAAAACTCATACATACGAAAGTACAACAAGTAAAAACAAAATATGCGCTATCACATTTTGCATTGCTTGTCATTATTTACTTAGTCCTAACACGGAACGCGTTGGTTCCGTCATCGTATGTAATGAGCTTTCGCTCGCTTTGTTGACCATGGACAGCGGTCTGCATTTTTAGTGTCTTATAATCACTGATATTTCAAGCTGTCTATTGCCAACTATTAAATTTAATACTTACTCATTGGTCTTGCGATGGCTGGTCGCTCACAATGCACTTAATAGGTATCCGTGGCTATTTTTATATTCTTATTTTCTATTCATTTATCCTTGCCACGAACTCATAATACATCACAACCATATGTTTGTCTACCACAAATTTCCAAAATTTCGACAAAATTTTATTTTCGTTATTTTTGCCAATCACAAGTGTGACACAGGCCCCCTCTGCATCATCGGGCACCCGCTGTTATGCTGCCATTTTCGCTGCATTTGCCTGCTCCAGATAGGATAAAAACAATGCTTCCAAAGTCTTATCTTCTGCGTAGGAGCAGGTGACATTTACCACCGTTCCGTTGGTGGTTTTTATACTGATATTCTTATCTGTTAAATTCATTTTCTCGTCCATGCGTAACCTCCATTTTTATTTTTTGCATTATCGTTGCCATAACAAAAAAATCGCTACCCATAGCTTCTATAAATGCACAAACTATGGATAACGATTTTGTTATCTACTGCAATCTTTTAATTATAATCTGAACCATCTCACTTATGGTTCTTATCAAGGTATACGCCGGTATTCCAACCCCTCATCGCCCCGTATACGTAGAAGTGTACTCACCTCCGGGAATTACAGACGGCCACTCAATTGTGTTCACGACGCCCTTCTCATAAGAGAAGCACTATCTCCCCTGCTTGCCTTTCGGGGACCGGGACGAAACTCTTTTCTCGCCCCTCATGGGTTATTATCCTTACGCAACATACCTGCTCCCACATGTTCCGGACTTCCGCCCAGCCTCTCGGCCTTCATCTCTCAATCCATCAGCCTACTGATATGATAACTGTGACTTTCATCCTGCGGGTATATGAACCGTAATTCTACTCATCTGTAACTGCTATTCAGTTGTCAAATTTCTACGGCTTTTCAGAGCCTGTGTAAAGCATAAAGCAAAACTTGACGCTTGTACATATCCTGAAAAGACCAATTTTCACAAAAAACTATTCTTTTTAGTATGAATTTCTCTTTGCAGGAGTATCATACTATAAATTTCGGAGCTTGGCTATGGACAGGGCTGGTGTATTTTGAGGAATTTGCACCAAGAATTGGTGTGTTTCTAAGCAACCGTTCTTCTATCACGAAAAAAATAGAGCGCCGTCACAACGCCGCTCTTACAAAACACATATACTTATATTTATGCTCAAAGTTCAATTCAAATTACAGTGTACCTTGAATTCCCTTAATGTACTCTACAAATCTGGATACAGTCCAAATTCTATCCTGACGATCTCTCGGATAACAAGAAATATATGGTTTAGGCACTACAAGAATAACCTTTTCCGCTTCCATCTCATCCATCTGAGTAGGTGACACCCCTTGTTGTAGTGTACATAAATATTTATTCTCATCCTTTAATCGATTTGCTTCATTCAAAATCTGACGCCACCTATCCTTACAAGTTGTTTTAGCAGCTAAAGTTGCCAATTTATCCAACGGATAAGACATATCATGATACGCCACTGCCGAAGGAAAAAGAAAATCCGGCTTTTTCTTTCCTTCTGTAATTGCTTGTGAATCATATATAATTTGATTAGCATCAAATATTGCTTCCAAATGATGTTCTAAACTCTTCCCCGCCCTACTTTTACGTCTATTCAATATCGAATTAGCAACACTTACAAATTCTTCAACAGATGCAAATCCATTCTTTACAATATTGCCATATCGATATTCTTCTATTGCTCTAAACAAAGCATATTCCATATTAGTCCATTCAATGATTTTTTTATCAGGATTAGTAACCAAATATTCAACATGATTATAAACTGTATCTGATATAGTTCTTGCAGCCTGTGACATTGCTTCTGTTTCAGGAAATTCCACTTGTAACGATAAAACAAATTCTTCTATCGCTTGTTGTTCCACAGTGCTTCTTTGCACACCGCCAGCACCAAACAAACAATTAGTTTCTGTAGCGCTAATCCCAAATGTGCTTAAAAATTCTTCTATTTCATCTTCAGTATCCAATACAAACGCTGAATAATCATCCCTTGACTGTTTTGTTAAAACAAAAAGTGCACCCGTTCTGTCAGGATTTATAATATCAAATCCTCTTCCAAATTTAGTAATTCTCAATTCTCTCTTACTACTGTAGTAAGTAAACGCACTCTCTGTAGTTAAATTCCCTTGCCATGTAATTTTTATATTTCTCTTCAAAATATCATTATCTGGCAACGCTTCTTCAAACAGCATTCTACTTGCAGAAACAGATACAAGTACACCACTCTGATGTCCACCTGTAGCACCTGTATCATTTGCGGCTAAAAACTTGCAAAATGACAATTCACTTGCGACAGCCGATTCTATCGCCTTACTTATTATTTCTGTTGACATTAAATCGCCTTCCTTTTTTCTATATCTGCATTTGCTTCCATTAAATTAATTTTTTCCATTATAAGCTTAGCAACATTAGCCATTAAAGGCACCACTACCGAGTTACCAAATTGTCTATATGCCTGTGTATCAGATACTGGTATTACAAAACTTTCAGGGAATCCTTGTAGTCTAGCGCATTCACGCGGTGTTAGTCTTCTTGGATTTTTCCCCCTTTGTGCTATCAATATTTCTGATCCATCCTTATGATAACGTGCACTGATAGTTCTAGACACTCCATCTAACGGAGCTATTCCATAACCAAATCCATTACCTGCTGCCTTGTGCTTCGCAGCATAATTCTGAAGATAGGTCCACAAATTATCGGATAATGTGTATTTTGCATCAACCTTCTTTTCCAAAATGTCTTTCATTACCGGCTTCGGGTTCATTGGTGTAATATCAAACTCAAATTCCATATCATTACCATATCGTTCCATATCAAAACCAACAATTATAATTCGTTCTCTATGCTGAGGAACAAAATCCTGTCCATCTAAAACAGCATAAAAAACCTTATACTTTAGTTCATCCAAAGACTCCAGAATTGTATTAAACGTCCTTCCCTTATCATGGCTTTTTAAATTTTTAACATTTTCAAGCATAAATGCTTTTGGACGTTTCTCTTTTAATATACGACAAACATCAAAAAACAATGTCCCTTGTGTTTTATCTTCAAATCCAGTTTTTCTTCCCATACTAATCTTTTTTGAAACACCAGCAATGGAAAATGGCTGACATGGAAACCCTGCAACCAACACATCATGATCCGGAATGGTTTTGGCGTCAACCTGTGTAATATCACCTTCTGGTTGTTCCCCAAAATTAGCATAATACGTTTGTTGACTATACTTATTCCACTCGTTAGAATAAACGCATCTTCCACCTGCATTTTCATATGCAAGTCTCATCCCACCAATACCCGCAAAGAGATCAATGAATGTAAACTGTGACTTTTTATCTGACATCTGTTTCTTTTTCTTATCCGTAATATAGTATGCAACTGCTTCTCTAACACAAGATTGCATTGATTGATCGGTCTCAATTGAATATGTATTAAGTTCCTCATATAGTGCATCATCCACTCTTAAATGCATCTGTTTCATATAATCGCCTCCGGGAAAAATTGTATACCATTTATTTCCCTGTTATTATACAACATATCTCCCTGAAACGCAACCACTTTTTTCGAATATATGTTCGTTATTTTAACCACCACTTTTTTGTGTTTACATCTCGTTCAACAATCCCTTCACTTTCCAATGTTCTTAACAACCCAACAAGCCAAAAATTCTGTTGAGTTGACGTAGCAGTAGGTTGCTCCCCCCAATCCAAGCCACAAACCCTAAATAACTCTGCTTGTTTAATTCCCTCGGCTCCTGGTTGACACTCCTCGCTTTGTTTCATAAAATCGAGTATCAATTCTCGTGTCTGTCTTCTTATTTCATCTCCTGCTTTTTCAAATCTACTCTTCATATGTTCCATCCTCCACTGCAATATCAAATATAGTTTCCTCTATTACCCTTACACAATCTTCTGTGTGTTTCTTTATGTCAGTTCCCCAAAATCTAATAACCGTCCAACCCATAAACAATAATTTTTTATTAACTTCATCATCTCGTTCCCGATTTTTAGAAATCTTGTTTATCCAAAATTCGCTATTGTTGCTTTTTTGCAATCTTGGCTTCAATACTTCCCAATCCTTTCCATGAAAGAACTCTCCATCACAAAATATAGCAATTTTATACTTTGTCAAAACAATATCCGGTTTACCAGGTAATTTCCCATAATTCTTCCTATACCTAATCCCCTTTGAAAACAAGGCTTTTCTTAATAATACTTCAATTTGTGTATCTTTCGAACGAATATTTTGCATGTTTTTCCTACGTTGTTCTTTGGTTAAAACATCCATATGAATCACCCTTTACTATTTAACAACTCTTTAATATCCATTACTTGCATAAAAATCGCTTCCAAAACATTTACCACAATACTATTTCCAGCCATCTTGATTAGTTTGCTCTCAGAAAATAATTTTCTATTTTTGGCCACATCAAAATTGTTTTCCATAAGTATTTCATAATCACACTCATCAAATCCCATTGCCAGAAAGCATTCCCTTGCTGTCAAATATCTCCAATTTGCCTTGCCTTCACAAGGATTAATATACTCAATCACACCAGAATTAGGATTCCTATCTTGCTTCGTTGTTATCGTTTTCAATACATCAATATAACAACCATCTTTCAATATCTTATCATTTTCATCAATAATCTTCTGTCTAGACGGTGTATCATGCAACTGACTCAAACAAGCTTCTTCCTTATAGTCTGGTCTTTCGTAATTATTTTTTATGACATCTTGAACGCTCTTCCTATTTAACGGTAGACTTTTTGTGTATTCTTCGTTTTCTAAATTATGCTCATGAAAGTATCTCTCCAGCAAATTCTTTTTATCAGCATCTGCGCCGACAAAAACACTTAGCATAAAAACCCTTTCACGAATTTGCGGAATACCAAATCTACTTGCATTAAGTCTATAAATCTTACTGTGGTATCCGATTTTTTCCAAGTAATCAATCCATTCCTGAAAGTTACCCATATGTCTTGGAGCCATTATATTACTTACGTTTTCCATCAACAAGAAATGTGGTAATCGCTGCCTCTTTTCGACACATTCCTTTAAAATGCGTTCTACTTCCCATAACATTCCAGAGCGGTTATTGGCATCCCTATCAATTCCGCTCATATTTCCATGCCAAACACCCGCTATAGATAAATCTTGGCACGGAAAAGAATACGTCAATAAATCCAAGTCTTCCGGTATATCATCCGCTGTCATATCCGTTATGCTGACCAAATTATTTGTTCTCTCTATAGCACACAACAATCTTCGTAAAACTTCAATATTGGTTCTGGACAAAGACCCTTCCTTATATGGTGTTTTGCCATCCGGACTCAAGGTATATTTTGATAACATAGAAACCAATTCTTGCTTCGTAAATTTCATATATTGGCTCAAATCCTGCACCCCATTATGAATAAGGTCATACGCCATAATAGCATTTATATCCCAGTCTGCAGTTGCCACAATATCATAATCAATATTCAAACGTTCTAGTGCCTTTGCTTGCGCGCCAATTCCACTAAAAGCTTCTAACACTTTTATCATTTCATTACTTCCTTGTCTCAAAATTGTAGCGGCATTCCATCTGCAATCAATCGTTCTCTTGTTTTAATAACAACTTTTGCTTGCTTACTTGACGGAACACGCCCGGTTATCTCCATGTTAATTACCATTTTAATTATAGATAATTCCATATCAGACAGTAAACGCCTAGTTACTCCCCAATCCATAACTTTTTGCCAGTACTCTTTTCCGGATGCTATAATAAACTTCAAATCATCTACTTCATTTGCAACTTTTCGCTCTTCCTTTGCTTCCTTCTCCTCTACCTTTAGACTTTCTTGTGAAATTAATGTCTTCAGGAAAGAATCGTTTATTGTCCATTTCTGTTTTTGCGCCTGTTGCCAACAAAGTTCTCTCTTACACCATTCTGTTACGTTCTCGATTGGTCTGCTATCATCAGTAATATACTCATATACTTCCGTACATAACACTTTTATCTGCTCTGCCAATTCAGGATACAAACCTTGCAAATTCCAAACTTTCATAAAGTCCAGTTCATACCCCTTTGCATTCTTTCTAATATAATCAAAAATGAGGCTCATTGTGTACACTATGACATTCGCCTTGTATGAATGCTTTTCTTTATACCAATTTGTTTGCTTAACAATATCATCTGCACCCTTATAAATAATTGCTAATGCACATACTCTTTTATAATAAAAATTATTGAATTCTGCATCTGATTTAGCCCATTTACTTCTAATATTTTCAGCAAACACTTTTACAATTGCTTGCTTTCCCTTACTAACCTTATCCGGAGCCCCTTCATAAATCTCCATATATTTTGCAAGATCGACAAGTTTAATCACCTGACTTTCGGGATATCTTGTCTCATATTGCTTCATCTGACTAGACTTCGGCTTAAATTTCATCTTTCCTTGATTATACTGACCTCTAGTTCTTTCATAATACCAATATTGTTGGAACTGATTTCCATTTACAGCAGGTGCTGGCGTCTTTCTTGAATAATCTTCCATACGTATATGAAATGGATGATTTGAAAAGAAATCCGATGCATCGACCTTATTTTGTGAATTCGAATATTCCGAAATTTTAGGAATGATTTTTTCTGACATTGTATGCTCTAAAACTGATACTTTCATCGGAACATATAATCTCTCGATATCTATGTTCTCATCCTTTCTTGCTGTCAGTAATGTATTAGCTATTGATGCTGTAGTCTGTCCTCCATTTACGATTTGCAAGTCTTTGATTCTTGTTATTTTCAAACCTTCTGATGTCATTTCCGTGTCAATCTCACTTGCAGTAGCAGCAATACCATTGTTATAGGCAAAAAACATCTCTGGATAGTTTTTTATTGTATTCTGAATACTTTTATTAACTTTTCCTCTTACGCTCAAAAACGAACGAACATTTCCTTCTAATAACCTCGATCCATATTCCAAGTATAACTCATTTAACACTTTCCCCGGAACAACCGCCAAGTATGACGTATATGTAATCACATTTTCAGGCTTTTCTTCCTCCTCATTGCCTGTTATATCATCATCATATTTCGGCAACACTTCTATATCCGCTATTACATCTTGATACTCTACCGCTTTTACACATGGTATTCCGGAATATCCCATATCGGACAATATTATTTCAACGCTTTCTTTTTGTGTTTTCGAACTTACAACATCAAAAATACGAGTAACATCCCAAACATTAAGTTCAACTGTTTTTCCACCAACCTCGTCATCTTTAATATTCTTTGTACGTTGATTATTGTATGCATCAGTTAACAAATAAAATCTAAATTTACTTATTGACTCAACATCATAATGAAGCATTCTGGAAAACTCATATACCTGAGTGCTTTCCTCTAACTCTTGGTACAATTCATATTTTATAGACTCATTAACAAAATATCTAATCTTTCTGAAATAATTATCAATAGCCTCCTTATTTATTGTATCACTTTCATATGGTCCTCTGTAATCAGATATAAATACACAACAACTTCCATCTGCATCATCCATGGCATAACCATCTATTCTCATATTTGCTTTACGCCTTGATATTCCTTCATAATAACATTCTGTAAAATCATCGAACTCTTCACCTGAAATCAAGATATCTGTTACATATGTCAAAAACTCGTCTGCAACATTAGACATATTAGCATTTGCCGCTAATGCAATATCTTCATGTAAAACTTCTCTGTATTCTTCTACATTCATCGCTAGTCCTCCTTGAATTCAGCTATTCCATCCAACAAAATTGTATATTTTGCGTTGCCTATTGTCGAAACAATCTCACTTCTTCTTAATCTTGGGAATCGCTCATCTACGCAGAATCTCTGTGTTCCTTTGTACAAAAAATTATAATTATCATATTCTGCATCAAATGAATATCCAACATTATCTAATTTTGTACGGAACACTTCCAAAACATCTGGATCTGATATTTTTTCTGCCACACTTATCACAACTTCATTCAAATTAATCGAACAGCCTGAAACAGAACTCGTATCCTCTAGTCTTACAACAACTAAATGCCCGTTTACATCTGACTCTAATTGTTCCAGTGAACTAATTGTAACTTGTATTGCATTTTCGTTTACACTCTTTACCTCATACCAAGTATCATCTATTTCAAAGTCTTTGTGCCCTAGCAGTGGTCCCATCCAACTTTCCACTGCTGTTTCCACATCCCGTTTTTTCATGAAATAGTCTCTCAGTTCCAACAACTCCCCTATCAAACCTTTTATTTCTGACTTATCTAAAACATTGGTCTTTTTCTTACCGAACATTTCCTTCCAATATTTCCAACGCATTAATCCATTGGATATTGCCATTTCACTTCCGGCTTTTTCACAAGTAATAATAATATCCTTGCAAAAAATCAAAAACATGGATTTGTATGTATTGTCTAGCAAATCAAATGATAAGGCCAACTTGCCATCTTCTCGGCGCTTTAATTGGACACTGATAAATTTCGAAGATTTTACTGGTGTCTCTCTTCCATTTTCAGTTATTACCATAGACATCTGCCCTTCATCATTATAACCCAAAAAGATATCCACCTTATAATCACTGTCTATCCTTTGATATGTATGCGAGAGCGCCCCTTTTTCAAATTTCTTCAGCAATTCCATCAATCATCACCATCCTCATCATTTGCATCCCAATCGTCCATATCGCCTTCAAAAATTTGTTGAATAGCAATTTTATTAAGTATGTATCTTGCATACTTTGTTTCCTGGTCTGACAATGTAGGAATTCCGACACCAAATCCCATCACAATTTCATCTTTGCATGCATTCTGTACCTTAATGCTCTCTGACGACATATCACCGACTGCATCTTTTAATTCCACAGCGTAAATTGTCAGCAAAGGATTTCTGTCAACATTAATAAAGTAGTCTTTTTGTGGAATGTTCTTCTTTGAACTACGTTCTGTTATCATTTCCAACTGCTTATCTGTAAGACCAAACTGACCGTCAGCAGAAGTTCCCAAACGCCTTTTGCTTCCAGACATTTTTAGAATTTTGCCTCCATTTTCTACACTGTACTTTCTGGTCGGAGCCTTATAACTTATTTGCTCTGAGAACGAAATTTCTTTATCTCCTTTACCAGTAGCAAATGCAATATCCCATTCCTTTAATTCACTTCCCTTATAGTTACGAATAAACTTTTCTATTGCCTTTACATTGAATTGTTCATTTTTAGGGGATACATCCAAACGCTCCAATAAATCCAGCACTTTGACCATAGGAATCCCCTTAAAACCATATTTGACAGTGTCTTTCTTTTTAACTTCTACTACCTTGTATCCCTCCGCAAGAAGTTCTTCTACAAACAATCTTACAGTTTCATAGTTCTTTCTGTTCTTATCAAGATCTGAATATATCTCTGGTGTTTCTATATGTGCACCACTTAAACTAATAACACACTCTCTACTTTCTGCACTTCGCATCTTATTTCTGGCCGTAACAATCAAAGATGTAATATCTGAACGTACTCTCAAACCAAAATCCATTGGTGTAAGTCCGGTATCTTCATATCTCTTAATTTCATCACGCAACTCATCCGTTGCTTGACTAATATGTCTATACCATTCAATACTCTCATCAGACATCCAAATTCTACAAAGATCATCATATCCTTTTCTATAACCAAACCAACGTCCCATCTGCATCAAAGTGTCATACATTTTTGAATTTCGATAAAAATAACTTACAACCAATCCCTCTAACGTAAGACCTCTCGACAAACTCATTCCTCCAACAGCAATCAAACGTAAGCCATCTTTATATTCGTCATAACTAAGATTTTTACCATTTCTCTGGTTAATTGTTTGCACAAGAATTCCAGCACAAGAATTATGCAATTCATGTTGCACTGTTTCCCAATCCAGTGTTATTTCTGGATATATCATCTCATATGTATCTTTTAATTTTGCAATTCTTTCATCCTGAATTGCTTTATCCACATCTAGTTTGCAATACAAACGACATGCACTTTGCATTTCCTTCACATATTCATTAACTAACTCTGCCACCTGTTCTTGCACCGCTGTAAATCTACTCACATTTATCAACATAGAACGATGATTTTTTTCCATTCCTCGAATATCTTCTATTGCATTTGCCAACATAAACGCTGCTACAGCTGTTTTTAAATCTTCCGGAAGTTTCCTCACCTGTATTGTAGATTTATGTCTAAGTGGCAAAATAAACGCTATACTTTCCGGATTGTCGATATTATCATCTATTTCTTCTAGCATATAACCGGCTTGTCCATCTTCATCAAAGATGTTTCTTGCCCCAATATAATTTGATGGTGCGTTTAAAGAATAAATATAATCTTTTGGAAATAAATCTTCTGCTACCATTGCATTGTAATTTTCCGGATCAATAAATATATTTGCAAAAGGTGTTGCTGTAAATCCGACATAACTAGATTTTGAGAACATCTTTAATAATTCTCTTATCTGTCCATTAATAGCTGTAGGAGTATCCTCTGCATCTGCCTTAGTATTTACCGACGCATTATCTGCCTCATCATCAATAACCAACACTGAATTTTCAATAGGCTTTTCTCCATTTTGATTAAATGTCTTTAACCATTTATTCAATCTCTTCAATACAGCAGAGTTTTTCTTTACCACAAAAATTACTGAGCCGTTTATATTTCTCAAGTCAAAATTAAGGTTACTTGCATTCTGCTGTTTAAAATCATCAGAAGTAGAAGTCAATACCATTGGACGAATTGATGAATCATATTTACCAACACCAATAATAAGACCTTTATCCTGCTGTTTCATCATGGCATCACTATCAGACCCAACAAATCCCTCATCTATTCTTTGCTGTGTCTGCTGTCTAAGTTTTTCAATTGTACCAGTTAACAATACTACTACTTTATAACCTGCATCTACACCTTTACAAATTAAACCCGTATAATTTGCAGTTTTTCCCGACTGAACATCTCCAATAATAAGACCTCTTCTTTTATAATATACATCTCTACTCGGATCACCTAATAAATCTGTAAGTGTATCCAAGACATCATCCATTGTATTAACAACCTTTGTTGAAAATCCCTTATCTGTCAATAAATACTTCTTGTATCTTTCCCAGTATTTCATTTCCAATTGAGCTTTCTTCGCTAAAAACCATCTTTCGTGTCCTTGCTCTTCAATCAGAATACCTTTGTCTAATTTTATTGAAAATTCAGATTTAATTGTTGCTGCAACTTCTTTAATTTCATCATCTGACAATGCCGCAAACATTGGCATTCCTTTTACTTCATTCAATCTTGTATCAATTGAATGTTCCTCTATATCCACGTCATTTGCTATTGAAACAATAACCATGTCCTTTAACATCTTCTGTAAATTATTCATACTTTGCTATTTCCTCCTGTATTCTCTGTGTTATCTCCTTGTAGTTACAATAAGGCTCTACCTTCATGAACATGTTGTAATACTCCAATAAATGCAAATTATTATTTTTTACATATTCCATTTGCACTTGCAGTTCATTCCATAAATAATCTACAACTTCCGAATCATCCTGTTTCTTTTCTTCGATATTTCCTTTTGCAGCATCTACATATAATGCGCTTACCGGGAAAGTTTCTTCTAATGTAGCTATTATTCTCTCCAACATTTTTATTTGCTTATCATCCAATGTTTCTTCTAACATTTTCAGCTGTGGAATTTGTCTATTAATGACATATTCATATCCGTCACGTACCTTCACTCTTTCCCAGATATAATCAATATCCTCTTTCTTCTTCTCTTTACGCCCTCTATACGTATGTACCGACTCACTACTCAAAACAGACTCATATACCGCGTTGTACATATTTCTTCGAATTATATCCGGTAAAGTTGCTGTACTCTTTTTAATATCGATCGACCACATATAATCCAATGAATTAGGAATATCTACCATTACCCTAGCTAATTTATTCAATTCATCTTTTCTTTCTAACCTAAACCACGTTCCCCAAATAATAAGTCTTTTATTTCGATATACATAAAAACCTTGATCGCTTCTTAATCTGTCTTTTCCTCCAACTTTATCCAAATCATCCTGCGTTAATTTTGATAAATGTGGCAATATATATGGCTTCAGAACTATTTTTTCTCCGTTAATATGAAATGAGCTTTCCCTTTTTCTTTGGGTTGCGCTGTGATTTAACAAGAACGGATCTCTGCTTTCAATTTCCACTCCATTTACAACTATTTTAAGTCCTTCATCTATGTATCTATGAAACACTAACGCCAGATGATTAATCATATCATCCAAACACTTATTAAACGTTTCTGATATATTTCCAGTACCTTCCTTAATTCGGTCAAACTCACTCAGATAAATATATGTACCGTGTTCTACATTATCAAGTAATTCGCTATGAGGATATTTTTGGATTTCTTCACCAGAGAACCCTTTTAACATCCATGATTGTTTCTCCATAACATAATCCAAATCCCATGAATATCCACATACCTGATTTTCTTTTTTACTAACAACAACAAGTTTACGACATTGTGATAATGAAGCTGACTTGAGACCAAGACCAAATCTTCCCAAATCATCTTCATTCCTTTCTTCCAAAGGATTACTACTGCCATATCTCATTGCCTCATATAATTCATTTTGATTCATTCCGCATCCGTCATCAAAAATAACCAATGAGGGATTCAAATTTGGTTCTGCAACAATTGTTATCTTTTGGGCTCTTGCACTTATGCTGTTATCTAGCAAATCAGCTATTGCAGACGGAAATGAATATCCCAAGGATCTCATAGACTCAATTAACGACGGTGCAAATGGCACACATTCCTGTTCAAACATACCTTCTCTCCTTTGTATATAAAAAGAATCTTATGCTACAAATTAATTATCCAAAATCTATTGTCCAAAAATACGGACTCAACAACTCAATTTTATATAAACTATGCCTTTTACTCCGCATGTTCTTTCAAATATTCCCTTATCCATAATCCAATTTCAACAGAAGCAGTCTTTCCTTGCTCACGCAATAAAGACATAAATTCTTCCTTTACATTAGGTTCAATTGATATTTCAATTTTAGCTGTTTTTCTTCTTCCAGCCGGTCTACCACCATTGTTTTTCTTATTATTTGTCATGGCAATTCCCTCCATCTTAATACTGATATTATACAGGGTTTTTATCAGGGTGTAAACCTGTTTTTAACCTATTCTAACATTATCTTCTGCCATCTCGTTTTAATCACGCAAAACGGCGGTGAAACATTTTTTTATACGTCCACCGCCACTTTTAAGTTAGCGTCTATTTTACGTGCTTTTTATGAGCCCAGGGCACCCTATCGTGCCCTGCCTCTGCCACTTTCACCCCTCTCATTCTTCTTATCGCCCTGCATTTCCATGGTCTTATCATAAATCTTCTGATAATCCTCATAGACTTCGTCGAAATCCAGTTTCAACCCACAAGCCTTCAGCACCGCCATGTACAACTCCAAATTGTAGTTATTATCATCCGGTACGAATTGGAACAATTCAGCTTTCTCCTTATCCGTAAGAGCCAGATATGAATACTCCATGGAATTGATTGTCTCCACAATCTCCATTGTGCGTTGTTTTATGAAATTACTACGCAATCCCCTATACACCTGCTGTGCTTCTTCCATTATTTCATTTGCATCCGCAACATGGTCAATATCATAGAAGAACAAGCTAACTAAGTTGTGTACCGTATCGAAACTCTGCATCTGCTTAAATCCCCAAATATCCGCCTTTTCTTCCGGCAACATATTCCTGAATCTCTCATAAGACGGTAAGTGTTTCTCCGCCCTCGCAGTAACTTCCACGACTTCTACCGGCTCCTCAACTGTCACCTCTTCTATTGGCGCCTTTTCAACAGGTTCCGCTTTAACTGCTACCTCTTCAATAACTGCCTCCACATCAACAGTGCCACCTGTTTCAACCACACTCTCCGCAATACTTTCCTGAACCGGCTCCTGTTCTGAATACTCATATTTTTCAGCCATATCCAAGTCTTCCCTCACCGATTCCTCTGCAAAAGGATACTCCGGCACACGGACTGTATTACGCACTTCCTCCTCAATACTTGCCAAGTCAACCATAGTGAAACGCTTATACTCCTGCTTACAGCTTTCCACCAGTTTCAGATTATTTCGAATCTCCTTTTTCTCAGCCTTGAGGGCATCCAGTTCTTCCTGCGCCTGCATATGCCAGATTTGATAATCCCTGATATCATCCTCTGTTTTACATGCACGTTTACGGGTACCGGTTTCCTTATAAATCTCCTTCTGGCGGGCTGATATCTGCTCCGCTCTGTCTCCTTCCAAATACTCATAAGCAACCAGACTTTCCACAGACTTTATATCATTCCGCACAAGGAACAGATACTGATCCTGCAACTGATGAAAGCGTTGCAACTCCCTCGCCATCCATGCAGCATTTTTATCAAATCGATTCTGCTCTACCATGCGGACACGATACATTTTGTGATAGAATTTCAACTGAAACTCACTCAGTCCTTTTTGATAGAGATACGTCGGATTCGAGGAAATAAATCTCGGAATGGCAAATCCCATATCCAGATAATACTTAAACCGCTCTTCCTCAAAACACTCATCCAGCTTTGCAAGTTGATGATACCACTTACCACCGGGAACCTTTACGGATAAATACGGACCATATTCAAACTGATAGCCGATTCGCTTCATCAGGAAAATAAAATGGTCCATGCTCCCTGCATAGCTCTGACAAAACTTTGCATCTGCCAGAATCATTTCACGGAACTTCTGCTCCTGCTCCCATTCCACTCGGGATAAGTTCTTAGGCTCTTTGGCATACTCCGCCGGCATTATTTCCAAACCATACTCCTTGCACAGCCTATTGGTAATAGGCTGCATCCTGCGCTTCCATTCCCCTTTGCGATATTCATATTTAACACCGGTGACAAGATTGACACTGTTGAATATCAGATGTGCGTGCAAATGATTCTTATCATTATGAACCGCATACACTGCCTCATATTCATCCTTCAGATATTCCTTGGCAAACCGCTCCACCACATCAAAAGCAATCTCCTCCGTAGCCTCTCCCGGCACAAAAGAAATAATGACATGATACCCCTGCCTTTTATTCATTTTTCCAAAAGTTTCTTTTGTATCCAGCATCTGCTCAAAGGCCGTTTCCGGCAGGCAGTTTAAACTGCCCACCAGAACATTACCATTGGTCTTTTCCGGATTCTGAATATAATCAAGCGCCTGTTCCAAATGCCTTGCCGGATTACCGGTATCCACCTCATTTATATGCAGTATCTTAGTGATTGCCATGTCACAAGCACCTCCTGCATCAGCCTCTTAATATCCTCCAGATCCCGCTTAATTCCGTTAATATCACTTGAATAAGCAAAGCCCCGGGTATTTACCACCTTTGCAATCTGGTTCACATTTGTAGCAATTCCTGTTATCTGTCTGATAAAAGAACTTCTGTCCGCTGCAAATGTGGTGTCCACGCCCTTGCTGTTCTTTACAAGCTCACGCAAATATTCACTTCTGTTTTTACCGGCCTTCTTCGCATCCGACTCCAGCTTTAATAATTCTGTCTCAGAAAGCTTAAAAGAAACCTTGTAAACCTTCTTATCCGACTTATATCTTTTGTTTCCATCTGCCATACACATAACCTCCAAATCTATCGTTTTCTGCCTCTAAAATCACACTTCCAAATCCCTTGATTGTATCCTCCTTCTTTTTCAAAATTTTCTTTAAGAGTTGCTTACTCTTTTTGCAAGATACGGGAAAGGTCGGACCTTTCCCCGAAAAAATATATTCACCTTCCGGTGAACCATATTTTTTCGTCTTGGCAGGAGCACCTGCACCCCATATAAGGCACTCACCCGTGCTAATAACTGTTGTCAAATATGCGCCAACCGGCGTCAATTTGCCTCCGGATATATAGTATTTATATAGGATTGGCGTCAGTCTGACACCAATTCAGATACTCCTGTCGTCACTTTGACGCCGCTAATCTCTGCCTTAATCATCATTCAAAACCTTCAAAAAGTTGATTGCCTGTGTTGAAAGAATCTTTTCCCTAGGAACCTCTGGAATTTTTTCAGTTTTTTCCTCTGATTGTGTAGCAACCACAATTGCTACGGTTCCACTTTCATTCCCATCACTGACCGTTGCAACCGCTTCTGAAACTGGCACCTTAGGAATTAACTTTTGACTTTCCATCTTTTCCAAAAGTCTTGCCTCAGTACCTTCCAAAAGAAGTTTCAATTCAGGCTTCAACTCTCCCGCAATTGCCTCTGCCAGTTTCCGCAAATCAACCTCCGAGATATCAGACTTATTGCTTGCCTCTTCTCGCTCATAGACCTCCTGATAAACCAACTCAATCCCGTGTTTAATAAGCTCCGTCTGATTTAAGAAATGCTTCTCCACAAGCAACCGGTCCAGCTTCTCAACCACTGTGGCATCTGCCTGGCGGTCCACATAGAGACGACAGTTCAGCCGCCTCTCTCTGCCTAATCCCATCATGTGCACCACCTCGCATTACGCAATCTGTCCGGCCAGATACTCGTATCCCTTTGCATTCGCCCTGACATCTGTCACATATGAAATGTTGTCGCTATGGCGCCCATAAGCAGCCATTACCTTAGCGCCGCCACCTACATAAATAATGTTGGCAAATTCTGTGTCATGACCATTCTCTTTCAAAATCCCTTCTACCCTTTTCGCAAAAGCATCCAGAGATTCATCCATCAGCCTCGTGTACTTCTCCGGATAATTGCAGTTGGCATTGCTGATATAATCTGTGATGATACTTTCGGGAATTTCTTTGCCAAACTTTTCACTACTCTTACCCTTTATTTCCTGAATCACTGAAACCATGGATTCCGTAAAAGTCTCGCACTTACTTTCCACCGGCACACCGTCCTTCACATGCATAATATCAATGGTCCATGATCCAACATCCACAATCAGATATTCGCCCCTCATATCG
This sequence comes from Lachnospiraceae bacterium, assembly GCA_050309585.1. Lineage (GTDB taxonomy): Bacteria > Bacillota > Clostridia > Lachnospirales > Lachnospiraceae > Bovifimicola. The sequence continues at coordinate 15,749 of JBNRML010000162.1, read as the reverse complement.
CCAAGCTTGTCAGCCACCGCTGCATAGCACTGTGGAAATGCCAGTACATTTTCAATAGTGAAACTATACTGTACATCCTCATAGCGGAACTTCACCGGTTGCTGCTCACGCTTCAAGTACTTTACAAAAGACTTTCTTACCGTTGCAAAATGCTTCAGCGGAAGACCTACCCCAAGAACCACACTGGAGCCATTTGGTATTGCACCACTTTGACACTCCTTAGCAAGTGCCGCCAGTGTCAACAGATAATAGTCATCATCTGCAAGCTTGCTGTCTTTCACACTGTTACGCTTTTCTCCAATCTTGTAAAATACACCCTCGTGTATCAGCGTATTGGCAGAGAAGGTCGGCTTAGCCGCCAACCTTTCCACACCATTCTCAAACACATGATTTGCTGATTTCATCAGGTGATTGCCGTGGTCAATTCCCACGTAAAATATTCTCTTTTCTTCCATAAAATCTAATCCTCCATTCGCTGTAATTGCATCTGTTCAAACATCAAAGTATCTTTTGCCTTTTTGAGACGTCTTTGCTTTTGACAATCAATTCGTTCATACATATCTGCATTAACAATCTCTTCCGCTGTATATGCAATATGCATCAGGGTCTGAAACTTTTCAGTGGTATCCGCTTTTCCATCTGAACAACCTTTGGCTCGTTTCAATTTTTCGCATATAACCTCATGCAATTGCCAACATGCTTCTTCATTAGCTTTTGCTTTTTCAATAAGCGTTCCCTCAAGCAAATAACGATTATAGAGATAGCGGTCATGCTCCATTAACATTCTCATCCAACGATGTCCATATTTCCCTACCGAAGCAATACTACCATCATTTGAATTCTCCCAAATCGGATAATACAAACCATCCACTTCCTTGTACTCAATCCCCATCTGTTCTGCAAGTGTAGGTGCTGCAGTCACCTTAGTTTCTTCGTTCATATAATGTCCTTTCCGCGCTATGCGCTGTTAAATTTGTATTTGCCTTAACGCCGGCTAGCGGAGAGTTACTGCTCTCAAATGTTCTGCCATGCAAAAAATCCTCCCTTCTCATTGCCTCTTACGAAGCTATGTATAACAACTGTCCACGCCCGACAGTTCAATCATCTGTGACAACGAAACTCATAAAAATCACCATTGATTCCTTCATAAATACCTGCATAAGATATTGCAAAATATGGTCCGGTTTCCAATGCCAGCATCCCGGCAATATAATCTGCAATCCCTTCTTCTGAAACTAGCAAGCTACCTGAAATGGTAGAAGCCTTATTCAAATCTGTCTCTACAAAAACGCTATAATAGCTGTTCTCAAGTCCATCGTAGGGATAATACTCATCATATTCTTCCTGAGTAATCTTTCCTTCTGCCAGTAGCCGGTCCAGATTCTCCCACACAAGAATCTTTCCATAAGCCTTTGTTTTCTCTGTTGCCAATGCCACAACGTAATTAGGATCATAGGCAACAAATGTATTCTCCTGTTCCTCTGTTCTAGTTTCCGTTACTTCCTCGATTGGTTCTTCTGTAGGTTCCTCCATCGGTGCTTCCGTAGACTTTTCAGTTGTCGGTTCCGGAGTAGATTCTGTTGTTTCCTCTGTCTCCGTTTCTTCAGTGACTTCCACCGCCTCTGTAACTTTCGACGCTTCCGATCCTTCTACACTTTCAGAAGATTCCGTTGTATCCACTGAACTCTCCTCGGTACTCTCTTCAACTTGCCAAACCGGTTCAACAGTCACATTCTCTGTTATTAAATTCTCAGTTTCTGAGTAATCAACCACTTCCTCATTCGAGATACCAACATCCATTTCACTCTCAACCTCACCGCCACTAGACAAACTGCATCTGGAACAACCAATTCCAATTACCATTACTGCAATCACGGATAAAACAAATCTTATCTTCATACCAATCGCCCATCCTTTCTAATCTGGCACTGCTGCCTTTACAAATATCAAAAACACTCTTGCTACAAGTCCGAATAACAACAGAAATATCTTTAACACTTCCAGCGCTAATCGAAGCAGGGCAAGGACCATCCAGACTATCGCCTTTAACACCATCAATATTCCTCTTCCAACAAGTTGCATCATCAAATCCTCCTTTCCACCCATCGGGAGCCACCCGAAAAAAGGGTACAAAAAATAGAACTACCTGACTGTAGCTTTCCATCAAATCTTACGATTCAATTTCTACTCATCAATTAGTCCTATCCAGTAAAAATACCTATTAAGTTTCCTCTTACATACTTAGGACTAAGCTGCCGAACCCCTTGTAAATTCAAGGTTTCTATCGCTTGTCATAAATATATCACGTTCCCCAGTAGCAGATATCAATAATGCTCGTTCTTCTCCTGCTTCGATAATTTTCTTCAAATTAACGATAAAACCAACTTGCATAGAATTAGGCTGCAAACGGTACTTTTCAACAGACGGAATGTCTTCACTCTTGGCAATCTCCCTCTGCTTTTTGATTATTTTGTATCGCTCTTTATATTGTTCATAAAACTCATCATATTCTAATGCATATTCACTATTCCAAAGCTCATTAAACTCTTCCAATACGCTCTGGGCAATCTCACCCTTTTCGGTGGATACTACACGGGTGTTCCACTCACGATTACTTGTAAGCGCGGTTTTCGTCATATTGGAACTACCAATAATAATTCTATAGATTTCATCTTTTTTAAAGATATAGCCCTTGGTGTGAAATCCGTCTCCGGAAGCTTCCACATCATACATTTTCAATGTAATATTGGAGAGCTTATTTAACTTTTCTAAAGCTCTTGGTTCACTAAAATTCAGATAATTCGTTGTAAGAATTTCTCCTTTAATGCCTTTCTTTTCAAGAGCCTTCAGAGTCTGTAACAACGGCGTGATTCCACCCATTGTAATAAACGCTACACTAATTTGAAACCCGTCACATGCCACCAATTCATCCTCAATGGATGATAATACTTTCTTTCCTTGCTTGTAGTTATTCGAAATAAACTGCGGCTTATACGCAAGATTAGATGCAATAGTTCCATCTATGTATGCGTTTTCAAATCCACTACGTAATTCTGATAATCTATCTTCCGTCACTGTTATTTACCTTCTTTCAACAATGCTTCTCTTATCGCTACACTGCAAGCCGTTTTTCCCAAACATCATACCCTTGCCTTCTTGCCGAATCATATACAGGTCTCATGTTCTTCTCTAAAATTCCATAAAACTCCGTATCAGAATTGCCCTTACGATACAGCTCCTGATTTGCCCATATAGAGTGCAAATTATCCCTATAACATGCCTCATACAGTTTTCTAATGCCTTCTCGCTCATGAATCATCTCATACATTATGTACTGATTTCTCGCAAATCGTATGAAGAAATCGTTCCAGTCCGGCAATCTATTATTCTTAGCTGAATTCAGTGAGGAATCCATTGGCATCAAATTCCAAAGTTCATCATTCATTACAAATGACCAAGGAATAAAATGGTCTACATCGTACTTTTCCTCATCAATTGCTTCATCTGTAAAAACATCTACAATACTACGCAAATCCAATATGCCATCCCATAATTTCCGCACATGTGACAGTTTCCGCATCTTCTCATCTAATGGTGCAAGTTTATATATCAATCCCGGTACTTCCGGATTATTATTCTGCAGCCACTTTACCTTTTCACACTGAATCCAACCTAAAATCGCCACGGTATTATCCCGAATCATCTGGACCCAAGCATCGTTAAATGTAAGTTTTCTGCTCAAGCCGTTTTCACCACCAAATGTATAAGGCAGCAAAATATCACTTGCACTCAGCTTATTATAATATGCAATCATTCGTCCTGCACTGCTATCAAGACTAATCTTCTCACCAGACTTATTTGCAAACCCTGATAATGCTTTATATGGCACATTAAGAGTCAACGCTTGTTTCTCTGCATGGAGCTGCTTATTAAACTGCTTAATAGCGTTCTTTATTTCAACCTTTGATGCATTTGCTTCCAGTCCGCTCAATTCCCTAAGTTTCACTACAGCTCTTTCAAGATTATCCTTAATTCCACCTTCACCCCAAATACCACTCAAATGGATGTGAAATTCAAGAACCGAATACCACGCATTTGAAATCATCTCATCAATAATTTCATCATACGTAGCTTCCGTCTTATTCCCCGATATAAGCTGTACAATTGCTTCCAACCAATAAAACTTGTAGCAGTAAGATGGATCTTTCATCATTCGAGAAAAGCCCTCAATATCTAGTTTGTTATAATAATGTGCATCAATTGTAAGTTGCATTATTCATTACCACTCCAAAATATCTTCTTTTCAAAGCCACCACGATTCTCGCGCTTACCATTACGAATTTTCATCAATTCCTCAACAGAATGTCCTCTTGCCTCGCAAATAGCAAACAACACCTCAAGCACATCCGCCATTTCTTCAATGGACTTATCTGCTTGGTACTCCGCTATTTCCTCATTCAACTTCTTATCCAATTCTTGCAGATACTCCTCGTTATCCAAGATTCTTGTAATAGGCTTCTTGCCATCTGCAATGATAATCTCCGGAATTTTATCTCGTACTAATTTTCCTTCTTTCATTAGCTCCACACCTTTTATAATTCATCATACTTTTTTGCGCTATCCTTAGCTTTCTCTACCGGATATTTTGCGTTATTACGCTTGATTTTCTCCTGCACAATTTCATCCATATCTAAGCCACAAACATCCGCCATGAGAATACAATAGTTTAATACATCCGCTAATTCTTCTCTGATTTTGTCCCTCTTGGACTCACACACAGTATCAGAACCGCTCCATTGGAATACTTCTAATAATTCAGCAGCTTCTAAGCTAATTGACAATGCCAAATCCTTCGGATTATGGAACTGCTTCCAATTTCTATCATCTCTGAATTTTAATACCTGGTTTATTGTTTCTTGTGTCATAACCCTACTCCCTTGCTACTTCATTGCTTGTAAGAGCGCTTCGCGCAACTCATCATCACATGCGTATATATACAATCCTTCTACACCACGCGTCATAAGAACTCTCACCTCATGCTGAATAAGTTCTTCTCCAAATTTTTGTTTACTTCCATCTGATAGCGTCCTATTTCGAACCGCCTTAGAATTGTAGCTTGCCGACGGATCAAATATCACTTCACCATTACGATATTTTACAGAAGGTCCAAGAATGACACCTGCATAATTTAAATCGAACCCCTGTATTGTAAAAGTAGAACCAATTTCATCAATCGTCTGTGGCTGTTCTGCCCAAGACAGAGACCTATTTGCTCTTTTTTCTTGCTTGCCTAATTCTCGATCCAATTCTCTATTCCATGGCTTATGCCATTGCCCAATCATTACTTCCCAGTATTTTAACAGCCTCGCAGTAGCAGGTGGTTTCGAATTATATTCCCAATCATATGTAGCTATCAACCTTGATAACTTATGATTTTCATCCTCTGCCTTCTCCTTTAATGCATGCTCCAATTCTAATGGGGATTCAAATATTCTAATCTCATAACCACCACTATTTTGAGGAACAGTCGAAACCTTCCGTTTCTTAGTAAAATCATCAATCCATGCGACAATTTCCTCTGATGACCTTATTCTTAGTTGATTCTTTAATTCAAAATAATTATTCTGACGCTTAGCCAATTCTCTGTATTGACTTAATATTTGAGCCTCCCAATATTGTTCTGTAGTAAGTATTTGGTTTTCATCAAACATCACCACTGTTACCCTTGCACGCTCAATAATATCTTTAAGCTGATTTTCACCTTGATATGACTGTTTTCCTTGCGTCAACAGCAAATGTGCTTCATCAATAAATGCAACATCTATAGGTTCATCTACCGAATGACGATTTATGAATGATGTTGGTTTATACACAACCTCTCCATAGTGCTCCACCAACCCCAACTTTCGAGCAATCTGTTCATAAACCGTAATCTGCTCATCGTGATTGACCATCATACAACACTTCAATGGCTCCATCTCTTGTTCTTCAGCACTAGCAAATATTTCATAGAATGTACTACTATTTAAACCGTTTTTCCTGTTCCTGCTTCTCCTTCAATAAAGATTAATTGTCCACGTTTTCCTGTCTGTAATGCCTCAAAAACTCTTTGTATTATTTTTAGCTTTACTGCTTCTTGCTCTTCTGTCAATTTATGCAATGGTGAAGCCTTAAAAACCGCTGAATCCTTTATGGCACTTTCACTTGGAAACAATTCTTTATTATCCTTACGCAGCTTCTTCCAAATCATTTGGAAAATATCATCCATCTCACTGTCAGGATAATATCTACTCTGTGGATTCCCCCGCAGATTATGTATCTTGCGCACACGCTCTACGCTCATCATATATAGCATCAGTCGGTTTTCAATATCTAACGTCATTGACTTATTAAAGTGTTCATGCCCAATAATGTATAAACTGGCATCCTGAAGAAACAGCTGATGCTGCCATTTACTTTCATCTATACCGGCATCATAATGCTGTTTTGTTCTCTGAATAATGTTGTTAGACTCTCCGATATACACTTCATAATCACCTGTGTTCTTCCAATTATGAATGTACACTGTAGGGAATTGTAATAATATATCCTGCTCCTTTTCAGATGCATTTTGTACTAATGACTCATGAAAGCTTTTCAATCCCTGCACATTATCATCTATCTTTTTTACTATTGGCTTAATATCGGTTCCCATTATTTTGATTCCTCGCTATTTTTCTTGTTACGCCTTGGGTCTTTTGGTTTCTCAACATCGCCCGGAATAAGCCAGGTTCTTCCCTTCAAAATAGCGCCTTCAAAGCGTCCTTCTTTACAATAAATGGCCACTCTTCTCTGTGTAATTCCCCATTTTTCTGCCAATTCTGCGGTTGTGTAATATTCCATATTCCATCCTCCATAATACTCAACACACTACATGATAATTATATTCCTAAAAGCGAACACTTTCAACATTATTCTGCATTTGCTCTTCCGTAATGTACCGTACGTTTTTTTCATCGTTTTTTCATACTCCAGCCGAACAATACTACATTGTTCCGAATAATGCAAAATAGCACTCCGGCAGCAACCACTCACCACCGAAATGCTATTTGTTTTTCCGCCACGCCACATCCTCAAATCTTTAGTTTTCTGGCTCAATTTTGGAATAAAAATCCCTTTCTAGCCCAACACACTCCTGCTCAAGCTTTACATTATGTAAAAGCATATACGAAACCACTTCCTGTAATTCTTCATCCTTTTCCATTTCTTTCAAGCGCATTCTGTCAGATTCCGTTAATACTTTCCCATATCTTTCATAGTACTTCAATGTCTCAATATCCATATGGTACATCTGAAAGGGAATCCCCGTTTTATTTCGCAAATCTTTTAATATTGAAAAACCGCCTGCATCAATATCTCCAAAATGATAATAGGAGATTCTCGGAAGTTCCTGATATATCTTTTTTAACAGTGTTCGTCGAATGCCATTATGATAACCACCCAAATAGATAATCAGACTATCCGGCTCATGCCATCGAAAAAATGTAGTCAGATTTTCGATTGTAATCACCTGCTTAATCCGAGACAAGTCAGAAAAGGTAACCTTCCGTAAATCTTCACCCGAAATTCCCAAACCTTGATTCAGTGTTCGAAGCTTTATAGGTTCTCCATCTATCATAACCATTACATCTCCCTTGAGATAGACATAGTTTGGTGTGTGATAAATTCCATACTCTGCCAAAATCTCTGTGGTATCCATCGAATCATACTCTGAATGAAATCTTCGAAATATTTTCGCCACTTGATTTTTTATTCGTTCAAAATATTTTGAATCTTGAAAATGCTCAATGGAAAACTCTCTAATATAACATGGCTTTCTATTTTTCTCAACGCTTAATAAAGCCTCAAACAGACGCCTGGTATCCTTTATATTCGACAGTTCAATATACTCTTTTACAGGCTGATGATTATTCAGCCGTTCTTGCAGATACCGAGCAAATTCTCTGGTGATTGGAATCTCTCCTTTTTCACCATTGCAATACTCCTCCAAAAGCGCCTGATTTGCTTCTTCGAGATTGCATTTCGGAGTTCGCCGAACAAAAGCATATGCCTGCGTCAACCTTTCCATGTTGAGTTGTACCTTTTGTATCACATAATCAACTTTCTGGTCTTTCCAGACAATTCTAACAAGTCCTTCCTCTTCAAGATTCCGCATTTGGATATGTATATTTTCATATACAAAAGAACTCTCATCAAAATATTCCGGTAATACTGTTCTGGTAAAACGAAGTTCTATTTTCACATTTCTTTTATTTTTACCAATTGAAAGAAGACTGTTTTCATAGGTATCCAGTAATTTGTTTATGACTTGCTTATCATACTGCACCATTTACGTACCTCTCTACAAAACTTGTCTTTTCATCCGTCATAACAAGAAGAGTTTCTTCAATAAATGGACTGATATACTGTATTTTATCTGGTGGTGAAGCAATTAAAATCTGTAGCGGTAGACGTCTTAAAAACTCCAATACTCCTCCTATTCTCTCATCATCCATATTATTGAATGCTTCATCAAATAAAACGAGCCCTATAGATTCGCCACCAATATTATTTTTATAGAGTTGCACAAAAGATGCTGCTACAGTCACGTAGAAAGGAGTTTGTGTCTCTCCGCCACTCTTTTCCTCGCAAACTTTAGAGTAAAGCGAATAAGTACCATCGCTGTGAATTATACGAATGTCATAATCCATATAAGTTCGATAGTCCGTAAACTCATCCAATGCTTTTGAACTATTCTCATTATCCAAAGCAAGTCGCTCAAACAGTTCATCAATTACCGCCTTATGGGTTTCATGAAATATACCACTAAAAATAGATTCGCCTTGCATAGCATTAAAATCGTCCATAATCATCTCATAATACTGACGATATCGTTTACTCGGCATGAATAAGAATTCGTATTTTTCATTACTAAATACTATATTTTGCAACGCCCTATTCAGCTCTTTAAATTCTCCCTGAGCAGTCTTCATGTTCTCTTGCAGTTTAGATAAAAATTGCTCTCTAAACTCCTCCTCAGCAGACTGTCTGGCCGACTCCACCTTTTCCTCATACTGAAGCAATTCTGAATTCTTCAGTTTCACATATTCTGCCTCAAAATCCGAATACCCTTCCATGGCTGCTGCCGCACCAAAATCATGGGCAGTTTTATATTTCACCATAGTATCCTTCATATTGTCTATCAGCTTATCTACCGTAGTCAGATTCGCCTTTTTCCGTCGACCATAATTCTCTTTGAATTGTAAAAAAGACTTATCTCCAGTCTGTTTTTCATATTCTTGATTCCATGACGGTAGATAATCTCCTGCCTGCAGACCTGATTCTGTATAGAGTCCTTTCTGCACAGAAAAATCGACCTGTCTTTCTGCAATCTGCTGCGTTAGATTTTTAATATGCTCTTCCGTGTTTCCCGCTCTTCGGTTTAACTGGTCCAACTCACTTGCTAATTCCTGTAATAAGCTTTCTAATGCTGACAACTGTACCTGTTTCATAATCATACCGGAATTCTTTTCCAACGTAGCTATATTTTCCTTACATTTATGAATCTCCATGCGTAACCACTGCAAATCTGAAAGCACGGGAATTCTGTACTTAATATCCATATCATGCTCTGTTGATAATGGTTCTAAAACACTTTGCAGCATTTCTATTCTGTCATCCAACTCCTTCAACTGCGCTTTCAGTTTAAGGCTTTTCTGTCGTGCCTGATCTAACTGTACTTTTACTGCAGCTTGACCAATATAAGGAGTCTCAAAAATGGACGGTTTTATGGCACTTGCCACATGGTTTTGGTATTTCATACATTCTCTGGTAATCGAAGTTCTATGCTTCTTCAAATCCTGATAGTTATCACACATAACTACCTTTCCCAAAATCATGTTAATATAACGCTTAGCATATTTATTTTTTGAAGTTACCACCGTCGCCAGCGAGCCTTCAGGAGCCACATCATATTCATCCAATTTTTGAGTATTAATCAAGCCCACACCATATGCTCTCTTTTCTTTTCTAAGCCTATCATAAGTTCCAAGTGCAATATCGAAGTTCTCAGGTTCCACAAGAATATAGAATCTCTGTGTATTCAAATATCCTTCCACTGCATTTCTCCATGTCTCGTCTGTAATTTCTAACATTTCGCACAAGATTCTTGGTGCAGGTAATCTGCCGATACGTACGAATTCTTCCCTAATCGATTCTATAACACAAGAAACCTCATCTGCATAAGACAGTTTCTTCTTCATAAGACGCTCAATTTTCTGTTCAAGTTCCTGTTTTTCCTGACTAATATGTTCTTTTTGAATAGACAAATCTGCTTGCTTTTTAAACACCTTATCCCGCATCTCATTTTTGTAGGAAATCACCTGTTCTAAATTACTTCTCACATCTGCAAGATTTGTCTTTTTCTCAATCCCAGATAAATCTTCACTATATTTCTTCACGCAATCTGCTACATCCTTTACTTCTAGCAGTTTCTTTAACTGTCGTTTCGCTTTTTCAATGCTATCTAGCAGATTTTGCTTTTCCTCCAGACGCTCCGCCTGCCTCTCTTCCAATTCCTTTAATCTTTTCTCCTGCTCATCCTTCGCAATAAAATCTTTATCACTGGCAAGTTCTGTCCGTAGGTCATCCCGGATTCTCTGTTTCTCCTCCTGTTCTTTCTTCGTTGTTATAATCTGTCCGTTCTGTTCCTTAAGACGATACTCTTCCGAAGAAACTTCTCTCTGCAAGGCAGCGATTTCCTCTGCTATCAAATCTGCCTCCACGCGCTCCAGAAAAAAATCATACATTTTATCTTTTTTCTGTCCATCTACAATCTGGGTATGAGCAGAAACAATCTGTTCCAATTTCTCAATACGTAGTTTTACATTCTCTAACGTTCTCTGCAAATCCTGATATGAGCGAACATTTTCACGTAAGACATCAATGTTGACTTCCTTTTCATCCAACACATATGAATATACAAAATCCTTAATATCATCAATTGGACGAAAAGCCAATGCTTTCGGTATCAGACGAAAAAATTTATCTTCAATACGTCCAAAACGGTTTTTCATCATAGACTTTGCTTCTTTTTCTGTGGTACACCACTGACGAATCACTTTCGTATTTGTAGTTCGAAACTGATTAATTGATTTTGGGGTTTTACCTTGAAAAAACAAAGTATCATCAAGACGCATATTATCCATCAAATATCTTACCGTTTTTTCCTGCCCTTCTGAAGCCGAATCCACCACTGCACCAACGATAAAATATCGGTCCTTTTTCTCCTCATAAAACTCCAGTGCAACATGTGCACTAATCTCTCCGGTACGCTCATATGGCTTATTCTCTCGTCCTGTCTTACATCGAATATAACCTGTCAGCTTACGTTTTCCGTTTTCATGCGCCGCCTTATTAAAATAATTTGTAGTACAAGTCACTACAAATTGGATAGCGTCCAGAAGTGTAGATTTTCCCGCACCATTTTCACCGGAAATCAAAGTGGAATTCTCAAATTCAATAGTATCATTAATGAAACGATGCCAATTAATCAGTTTCACTCTCGTCAGTTTCTTCATTTGATTTATCTCCCTTTTTGTAATTCTGCAGTTTTTCATATGCCTGCTTAATTTCTTCCACACGAACCGCCATTAGTATGGAATCAAAGATAATAATGCGTGTATCCTCGCTAGACAAATCACTGTCTAACGTTTCAATCAACTGAAATCTCTTGAACGTACTGATAGCATTCCGCAGAGTCGTTTTGTCAATCATTTTATCTCTAATTTTAAGACTCATAAATTTTTCGTGAATATCTCCAACATTAATAATCACCTCATCAGATATGGACAATTCTCTTTTTTTCTCATCATACAAAATACGCATAATAAGAAGAATTATAGATTCAAATAATTTTAAATTGTAGCGGTTATAATTTTGAGGATTAGTAAGCTGCACTACTCCATATTCTTCATTGATTTCCAAACGATATCCTAATAAAGCCAAGTATTCTGAAAATTTATCACGATGCTTCAAAACAAAATAATAATCCGCTTTATTCGTTTCATTTCTTTTGCAAAGAAAACAACTGCTTAACAATCGATTACAGATTCTCGAAAAGTCATCTTTGTCCCGTTGTAACATTCCTTCTAACATATCCATACAGTTTCTAATCCTTTCTTTGAATCTCAAAATCCCGGAATCGATATCCGTTATACTGTATTTCTTCTTTTACGACAATTTTGTACTTCATATTTTTTCGTTGACCATAAAGTCTGACATAAATCATTTTAACAAAATCATCAGTATTTTTTAGTGGTAATTCCGATGCATATATAATATTTTTACCCTGCATATTCTGACTTACATACTGATTTATTTTCTCCGGATTCAATACTTTCGCGAGTTTTTCCATCATGCGCTGTAATTTTTCATTTCGTAGTTCCAAATCAGGTGCCGAATCCCCAATTGCCACTGGTTCAAATGCCTTTTTCCCTTCTATTGGCGTATATAAGGACTTTTCATCCAACACTGCTGCACTATATAGGCGAACCAGTTCCTCCATAAAATCAATTCGATAAATTCCACCCAAATCCATACTTTCCTCGTTCATTTTTTCCCCGATTCCTGAAAGTATTTCCTTTAACTGTCCTCTTACATCCTCGCCACCAATCAAATAAAACTTGGCACGGTTGATTGCTGCACGCTGATATTGTGTATTTTTCTGATTAATCTCAGATAAAATCTCATCCATATTCCGGAAAGCGTCCACGACTTGATGAATGCACTGATAAACAAGTTCCTCTGCTTCATCCCTACTGATTTCCCTAATACTCGCTAAATCTGCACTTGCCTTCTCTATGTAGCTTTTGCTCTGGCTTTTACTTTCTAATCTCTCGACGATTTCAGGTCGAAACTTTGATACATTATCCGATGTCAAGAGTCGATGGTATGCCTTGTCCACTATATTTTCGATATAATCATTAAACAAAACATCCATGATTTCAGCAGGTGTCTTGTATTTTGTCAATTCATCTATATAATGCTTGATACTGGAATTTAAATTTTTCAGACCGGTAATCAGCATGTCCGTGTTTTCCACAATAGACATCAGAACAATACCGGGATTTTCTGTGTTGCTACGCACCAGACTGTATATCGTATAGATGTATCCCTGATACTCAATCTGCTTTCCCTCTGCAATATCAATAAGCGTTCTGATAATCTTTACAGCATATTCCTTAAAACTTACGCGCTGTACATAGCTTTTATCCGTCTCTATTTCAATCCAACCATAATATTCCAGCTTACGTATCATCCAGTTGGCTTTATCCCTACTGGATTTTCCCTCTACCTCTTCTTCTTGAAAATCCGCTGCTTGTGCCTGTTCAAAATAATATTGCAGCTCCTCCACAAGCACATCCCTTTCTACTCCAAAGGAAAGCTGATGATCCAATACAGAGAACAGCTTGCAGATACACTCCCAATATACTATTTTATTCGGTGATCCCAGCGGCACAAAAAACCGTTCGTCAATCACATGAAACATCTATGTTTTCACTTCCTTCGCGTCTAATTTGTCAATAACTATCAAAACTATCGGATTTTCTAACCTCTATTTTAAAGAACACTCTGTTTTGCATTTATTACAACTTTCTTACCTGAAAATGCAATTCCAAGCTTAATGATATTCTCAATTCCTTCTTCCTTAAGCTCCAAGTCATATCGCTTTTCATCAATTTGGCCAAGTGCATCTATCGAGAGTTTTTCAAGTTCAGCCTCTTCCAAACCACTCTTCCATTTCAACTCCATGATAATACCCGGATATTTCTTTTCTCTCGGAATCAAGCTGATATCATATCTGCCATCACCAGATTCTCTGTTTGATTTAATCCTATACTGATTATCCAACAATGCAATGAGTCCAAGCGTAAGTCCATGATAAAAACCCTCTGCTCCGGCGTCATAAAAGCTTATGGATTTGTCCATATACTCTGAAATTGCTTTTTGCAGTTTTTTAATATCATTTGCATATAGGCTTTCCGCAATCATATTTGCTGTAGTTCTTGTAATTGCACCAATTTGCATCAAGTGTGATAATATCTCGCTCTTATAAACAGAAGCTATTTCTCTATTTGGAATAGATACTTCGCACAAATAAGCACCATCCGCCTGCAATTCCTTCTTCGGCGTCTTAAGATATCCGGCTACTAATAACAGACTATAAATATTTGCAGGATCTTCGGCCAGCGATCTGTATACCACATTCTGATCAATTCTGGCGACTACTTTCTCTCCTCGCAGCAACGCATATAACCTCTCTGTGATATCGTCCGTAGCAATGGTGAGTACATCCTCCAGCACTTCATTTTTTCCGGTATTAACCCAGTACGCCTGTGGAATACAGCCTCTTGAAATGTAATTAATCACAGACCATGGATTATAAATCTCTGTACTACCAAACAGATAACCATCGTACCAATCTTTAAGCTCATCCTCTTTATCTGCAACACCATAATATTCAAGCATCTTTCTTACTTCCGAAGAAGTAAAACCGAAGAACTCATCATATTCATCGTCCATTACTGAATTTACGGTCAGATTATTTAACCCACTAAAAATACTCTCCTGTGCAATACGAAGTATTCCCGTAAGAAATCCATAGGTTATATTTTTATTATCTTTAAAGGCTCCCGAGAAGAAGTTTCTCATAAAGCCAATGATTTCATCATAGAAATCCTTTGAGTATCCTTCCTGTATTGGTGTATCGTATTCATCAATAATAATAATCGGGGCCTTGCCGTAATGTGCCGCAAGCATCTGCGACAATTTTTCAAGCGCCTCTGACATTTCTACCGCAGACGCTTCTCCATTCAACACTTTAGAAAAATATGCCTTCTCATACTCTGCCAGCTCGCTACTGCTTAACAGCTCCTGATGTCTTCCAAACTCGTTCTGTAGGAGTCCACGAATCTTAGCCACCGTAGATTCCCAGGAATCATATTTCACATCCTTAAAAGTCAAAAAGATAACCGGATATTTTCCCTGGTGCTTACGATACTCTTCTCCACATTTCCAAATTGCTTTGTCTACAAAGTATTTGCTCGTATCCTCGGCAGAAATCTCAAAGAATACACGGAGCATATCCATATTCAATGTCTTTCCAAAACGTCTTGGTCTTGCAAACAAAGAAACTAAAGGCTTCTGATCCAGAAATTCCTTAATCAACAAAGTCTTATCTACATAATAATATTCGCTCTGTGCGCGGACGTAATCTGAAACTCCTATTGGCAAAGGTCTTGTTTTACCATCCTTTTTCTTGGCATATTTGCCGGAAGAGACACGGCCGTCCGCAGGTCTTACCGCATCATCGGGAACAAGCCATTTTCTTCCTTGTTTAACAGCACCCAGAATTTTTCCTTTGTTACACAAGTCATTTATTGTAATCTTTGAGAGACCCCATTCTTCAGCTATTTGCTCACTTGATTTCATTCGGCATCCTCCCTTTTGAAATTAGTATTTCTTGTTTTTAAATAAATTATATGTAATTTTGGCTGAAATATCAATATAAACTTTGGCTTTTCAGTCAAAATATTATTTTTTCTCTACTATTCAATTTACAAACGCGTAATGCAAATTTGCATTATCGCAGAAGCAAAACAAAATATCAATCCTGCCTTCCATCAAAATTCTATTCATTATTAAACCCTTATTTTTAATCTCGTATATTC
>JBNRML010000161.1:0-16868 GCA_050309585.1 Lachnospiraceae bacterium | reverse complement strand
AAAAAAGATAAATAGCACAAAACCAAAAATATAGTACATATCGATGCAAACGAGCAAACAGCCACAAAGCCCATGAACACAGGCTTTGTGGCTGCTTTGTCTCATATTAACTGTCAAAGATGGGATTATATATTTTACTTATAATGTCAATTCATTTATTATATCTGAGAAAACGACAGTTTTCGAGGTTGGCTCTGAACAGATGCAACAATATTATGTATACAAACAGTAAAAAATATGGAGGTTAAACGTGGATAAAAAAATAAGTACACCAAAAATGCTCTGGCAATTATTTATTTCAACTTTCACATTAAGTGCATTCACCTTTGGTGGAGGATTTGTAATTGTTTCGTTGATGAAAAAGAAATTTGTTGAGGAGTTAAAATGGTTTGATGAAGATGAGATGTTAGACATTACTGCAATTGCACAGTCATCCCCTGGACCAATTCCCATTAACGCATCAGTTATCATAGGATATAGAATGTACGGCTTTATAGGCTCACTAGTTGCAGTTTTGGGCACTGCACTTCCTCCTATGATAATTATTTCAATAATTTCAGTATTTTATGAACAATTTAGAACAAATAAAGTCATAGCCATTGCGCTTCAGGTAATGCGTGCCGGTGTTGCGGCTGTAATCTTTGATGTGGTAATAAATCTTGCAAAAAATGTTTGTAAGACAAAAAGAATCCTTTATATAGGACTAATGATTGTTTCATTTATTGCCGTATGGTTCTTCAACATTAGTGCAATGCTTATTATTTTAAGTTGTCTTTTCATTGGAATAATTGATGTGATTTGTCAGGTAATTAATACAAAAAAGTAAAAACGCAAAATAATTAATGTACTCTAGGAGGTTCAAATGTTATTACTAAAATTATTCTTAAGTTTCATAAAAGTTGGATTATTCTCTGTGGGAGGCGGATATGCAGCCATTCCCTTAATACAGAATCAGATTGTTGAAGTCAGAAAACTGTTGTCACTGGAAGAATTTACAGATCTTATCACCATAGCAGAGATGACTCCAGGGCCAATTTCAATTAATTCCGCTACCTTTGTTGGAATCAGATTATCAGGAATATGGGGTGCCATTGTTTGTACAATCGGATGCATAATTCCTGCATTCATAATATGTACAATACTAGCGCATTTTTATTATAAATACAGAAATTTTTCAGGAGTACAGACTGTTTTATCATCATTACGACCTGCAGTAGTTTCACTTATTGCCTCTGCAGGATTGTCGATTTTATACCTCGGATTATTCCAGGCAGATAAACACAGCTTTGTTCTCAGCAACTTCCGATATGTTGAGGGTGTATTATTTTTTGGGGCATTGCTTATACTAAGAAAATTCAAGGCAAATGCAATATCAATTATATTTGGTACAGGCGTTGTTGGAACAATTATTTATCTTGCGTTTCCAATGCTTTAATGGTCAAATTGAGATTCTGTTTTGAATTATAGTACTCATTTACAAGATTTCTGTATCCCCAGTTCTTAAGCTGCTGATAGGAAATCTTGTAATTACCCTTATAGTGTCTGCCTGTAACTGTATACCTTATGTATTCCTGCACATAAGAATCTATTTCTTTTAGCTCATTTACAGTGGTGATATATGGAAAGAACCATCTGCACCAGGTAAATTCGCTCTCATTCTCCCTACCATAAAAAATTCTGTTAATTGCTCTAATGAATCCCTTGGCAGCCTTATCCTCTGACAATCCTTTTTTTCGCTGCCATCTTCGAAGTGCATCTGATTTTCTTTTTATCTTACGCTTAACTTTCATCACAGCATTTGCAGAAATACCAATCGAACCTTTTTCATAATAAAAACCAAGAAATTCAATTTTTTCTCCGGGCATTATCTCCTGAGTCTTGTCAGGATTTATTGTGAGACCCTCATCACAAATCATTTGCATAAGAATTTTTTTATATTCGTTAAGTAATTCATCAGTTTCTGCAAAAATGAGAATATCGTCAGAATATCTGTAGTATTCCACTCCAAGTTCCATAAATTTCCTGTCGACATTACTTAGATACACATTTGCAAAAAAAGGCGATAAAGGCATCCCTGCCATTGCACCGTGGTAATCTTTTACTGCTACGCCGTTATCAAACACAAACTCCTGCGATAAGATTCTTTCAAATAACTCATACAGTCTGGTATCATTCTGCTTTATAAATTCCAGCTTTACCAGCAACCTGTTTACATCAATTGAATTAAAATAATTACTAATGTCCATCTTTAAACAATAAGATTTTTTTATATCCTTATTTGCTTTAAGTCTTTTTATGGCATCCCCGACCCCACAGCTTCTTCGGAACGCATAACAATTATCCATAAAATAATCATCATATTTGTATAATTGGAATGCAATGAATTTGAGAAAAATAACCGTCTCATCATTAAAGGTGTATACTACTCTTTTCTTCCCGGTTCCCCCCTTATTAATCATTTTCTTCTCAGGAATTTCTATAGGAAAATAATTCTTTTCCAATAAATCACAATAAAACTCAAATCGTTTATTGTATACATATTCTTCGATTTCTTTTTCTTCCTGTGTTGAAATATGCTGTTTTTCTTTTTTATATGCTAAAAATTCCAACCATAACATGGGATTTTTAGCTACTGATATAATATTATCCATTGCACACACACAATCCTTAATCACTAAAAAAAGAAAGAGAAATAGCTTTGAAGTAATAAGCCATGCTTATTAACACCAGACTGAACATACAGCAATCGCCCGCAAAACCCAGAATCTCAAAACCCAGAATTTCTGTTCGCCATATGCTTCATCCACCACGGACGGAATAAATATTCCTTTTCTCTTTCCTTTTAACATATATTATTCAAATTCATAAAAAAGCATTAACTTCCTTATGTAGTAATGATAAAATCTTCTTAACTGTTTATTTAATATTATCCTTTAATCTTTCTGAAATATAATCTCGTTTGTTTGGAAAATAAACCATAAAATTCAAATATGCAATATTATTATTTCTGCAGGCTTTTTCAGCCTTAACAACATCACTCTTTCTGTATTCATTATGGCCTCTCAGAACCATTATCATTGCCTTTGGTTCTCCGTTACAATAAAGACCATAGCTGTAATTTCTCGCGCCCTCTTCTGCATCAAATTTTTCAGCCGACACATTTTCTTTCAATTCATATCCCTGCCACTCTGTAGCAATGATATCTTCAAACCGGTTGCGAAATCCTGCTTCTCCACCGCCCTCATCACTGCATTTCTCGAAATGGTTTTCCACAGCCACACCATTTCCCGGCTTATCATTAATTTTCCCCGTAACACTATCTATTGCATTTGAAGCTGCCTTTTTAGCTTCTTTTTTTATTAAATCTCCAAAAAATCCCATCTCATTCTCCTTTTCAAAAACATTTACATTTATTCTATTCACCATAATATCACATAAAGCCCACCATTACCACCATATTTTTATCTTAATTAATCATCATTTTCATGATTTTTATCATGGTAAATTTTTTCGACTTTTTCTTTGTCCATAAAGAATGAATCAACAATATCCGGGTCAAAATCACGTCCCCTTCCTTTTTCAATAATTCCATAACACTCCTCAAGAGGCATGGCATCTCTATAGCATCTTTTTGCCGATACAGCATCAAAAACATCTGCCACAGCCATAATCCTTGCACAAAGAGGAATGTCCTCACCACTTATTCCCTCTGGATATCCAGTTCCATTCCACTTTTCATGATGGTACATCGCAACAAGATATGCCATATTTTCATATTCACCGTTAAACAGGTGTCCGAATGTTTTCTTTATAATACGCCCTCCAATTACAGGATGCTCCTTCATTTTATCAAATTCCTCATTTGTCAATTTACCCGGTTTTTGCAGTATTGCATCCGGGATACCAATTTTACCTATATCATGCATAGGTGCAGCCTGAATAAGATTTCTCATATAGTCATTTGTAATAACACCTTTATACTTCTTATTCTGCCTAAGATTATTTGCAATCAATTCAGCATATGCCGAAGAACGCCTGATATGCCCCCCTGTATTGTCATCTTTATTTTCCACCATTGTTGCAAACCCCATAACCATTTCACTGTGATAATGCTCAAGTCCATATATTGCCGGATTCTCAAGATTGAGAAAAATTCCAATAATCATCATGGTAATCGCAATACACGAAATCAATGTCTGTGGAAAGACAACTTGAATTAACAAAATTAGCATTACCATAAACCATGAGGCATACAGATTTTTCTTCTTGTTTTCAGGTATAAACTTACGATTTTTAACTATGACCGCAACAGTCACCATACAATAAAAAATTATGCATCCAAAACATACGTATACGGATTTCCCCATGGAATAATATGTATATTTTCCTTCCAGATATCTAAGTTCATTCATAAATACCAAAGTTAATATCTGTGAAATAATACTTGGAAACATGCAAATAAACTTAATCATCCTATTCTTTGGAAAACCAATTGTAACTGATATCCAATAATATGATATCAGTGCCACGAAAAACTCATATAGAATAAACATTCCCATATGAAAAAACAAATTTATGGAAACTGGTACTTTATCTAAAAAATTAACTGTACAGGCCGTCACACCATCAAATATAATTGCAATATCTGCAACAATAAGACAAGTATCAAAAACGTGATTGCAATATGATTTTTTGCTTCGTTTATTTACATTGTTTCCTTCAATCAAATGCACTATTCCGATATATGCCAAAACCAGAAAACACACAATCTGGGGCTTACACCATTGAAAAACTATCATAAATGTCTCCTAAACAATATTCTTCATTTGTAAATCAGTTTAACTAATTTATACTGATTGTGTCACATTATTATTTATTTTACCATTCTTGAAATAAAATGCAAGAGTAATAGCGGCGAACTTATGTTTGTGGTATAATAATTTATATCAAAATTTTAATTGGGAGGCGACTTTATATGAATGTAATTGTAATAATAGATGAGAATAACGGTATTTCTTTTAATAAACGGCGCCAAAGCAAAGATATAAGATTACGTGAAAAAATACTCAATTATATCAAAGAAAAGAATTCAAAATTAATTATGAACAGCTACTCATTTAAGCAGTTTTCTGAAAATCAAATAATACATAATAATATGTTTTTGGATAGCTTATTGAAAATAAATGATGATATTTCAAATCTGCCTGAAAATGCTATAGAAAAGGACGCATATTATTTTTTTGAAGATTCATATGTATTACTATATAAAAATATTATTGATGAAATTGTTATTTTCAATTGGAAAAAAAGATATCCAGCAGACGAATACTTTGATATGTCACTTGAAGATTATTTTTTATCAGAGTCCGCTGAATTTGAGGGTAATTCTCATAAAAAAATCACAATGGAGGTGTATAAAAAATGTCAGTGAAAACTAGGAGAAAATATTTAGCCCCCCTTATCCTGGTTCTTTTATTATTATGTTTGTTGACAAACGGATGTACATGTGACACTGGTGACGAATCAGTAAAAAGTACATCAAAACAAAAGAACACATCATCTGAAAAAATCACTTCTGATAAAAAGAATGAAACCCAGTCTGAACATGTCTCCCAGGACGTGACAACTACACAAAATAAAAATGAACCTTATGTGGAGGTGGAAAACAAATTAAAGGCTATTCCAGAATACACTGGAGAAGATTATGTTATCATAAACAATAATATACCCTATTTTACAGAGTCTGATTCCACCACCGAACCCTTTGAATATTATTCAGAGCTTGACACTTTGGGCAGATGTGGTGCCGCATATGCAAATATTTGCGCCGACCTTATGCCAACCGAGGAAAGAGGCAAAATCGGCAGCATAAAGCCTTCAGGCTGGCATAATGTTAAATATGACAACGTTGATGGAAAATATTTATATAACAGATGTCATTTAATAGGCTATCAGCTGGCGGGAGAAAATGCCAATGATAAAAACCTTATAACAGGTACCAGACATATGAATGTGGAGGGTATGCTTCCCTTCGAAAATATGGTGGCTGATTATGTTACCGAAACAAAGAATCATGTACTCTATAGGGTAACACCTGTTTTTGACGGTAATAATCTTGTAGCTTCAGGCGTTATTATTGAGGCAAAGTCTGTTGAAGACAATGGTAAATCCATTTTGTTTAATGTATTTTGTTTCAATATTCAGCCAGGTATTAGTATTAATTATGCAACCGGTGACAGCGAATTAATACAGGAATCAACCACTGCTGCAACAACACAGCCGCCTGTGTATATTGAACCGGAGCAGCCGAAGGAAAATTCATATATATGCAATATAAATACAAATAAATTTCACCGTATGACTTGTAGAGATATAAATAAAATGAGTGAAAAAAATAAGATGGTATATACCGGGTCCAGAGATGACTTAATTAATCAGGGTTATTCTCCTTGCAAGAACTGTAACCCATAGATTTCAAAATTCGTATTTCCTGATTTCGCAGTTTCTAATACCAAAACCGGCATATTCATCATTTGTCATATCATTAAAATATGAATGAATCACCCTGGAAATACCATTATGAGCCACTAACAGATATACTTTTTCATCAGACCCAGATTTAATATCATCCAAAAGGTTATATATTCTCTGTGCGAGATGAAGCATTGTCTCTCCTCCATCATAACTGTCAATAAAGTTCTTTTTTGCCACCTGAAAGTCCACACCATTTCTTGGTGTGGACTCATATTTGCCGAAGCTCTGTTCCCTAAGTCTTTCCTCTGCTCTTCTTGGTATCCCGGTTATTTCAGAAATGTATCTGGCAGTTTCAGCTGCCCTTTCAAGTGGGGAATATAATATTTCGTCAATATGAATATTCTCATCGATAATCTTTTGACCAAGCTCTCTTGCCTGGCTGATTCCCTTTTCAGTAAGTGCCACATCTGATGCACCACATATTTTATTTTCAACATTCCAAATAGTCTGTCCGTGTCTTGTATAGTAAAAATATGACATTTTGCATTTCCTTTCAAATCCTGCCATTAAGTGTACCGTTGTAAAACATATTCACCATGGCGTATTATTTAATATATATTCTTGCCTCATACGGACGAAGAATTGATTCGTCTGCCTTTTCATCATCAACTTCTGCCTTATAATTACAAAGCAACAACTTCATATTACTGCACTCATCCATTAATGGCATATCAACAGTTTTATCAAAAAAGTTACATACAATAACCATTGTCTGGTCACTATTTGTTCTCTTATAGGCAAAAATGTTTTCATCTTCTTCCATTAACAATTCAAATTTACCGTCAACAAGTACAGAATAATCTTTTCTTAGCTGGATTAATTGCCTGTAGCAATTGAAAATCGAATCCGGATCATTCACCTGACTCTTAGCATTAATTTCCTTGTAATTGTCATTAACCCTAATCCAAGGGGTTCCCTTTGTAAATCCCGCATTTTCAGAATCATCCCACTGCATTGGTGTACGTGCATTGTCCCTTCCCTTTGCATAAATTGAATTCATAACATCCTCTTTAGGAAATCCCTTCTCAATTCTGTCCTTGTACATATTGAGAATTTCAACATCTCTGTATTCTTCAATACTATATTTTACATTTGTCATACCTAGCTCTTCACCCTGATATATATAAGGTGTTCCCTGCATTCCATGTAAAAGCATTGCAAGCATTTTAGCAGATTCAACCCTGTATTCACCATCATTTCCCCATCTTGAAACAATGCGAGGCAAATCGTGATTATTCCAGAATAAACTATTCCATCCGCAGCCGTGTAATTCATTCTGCCAACGAGCAAGAATTCTCTTTAACTTTATAAAAGGCAATGGTGCTAAATCCCACTTATCCTTCCCTTCCTGCTGGTCTAAACCAATGTGCTCAAATTGGAAAACCATGGAAAATTCGCTACCGTCCGGATTACTATAAAGCTTTGCACGCTCTGGATTTGCTCCCCAGGCCTCACCTACTGTTATCAAATCACCCTTTTGGAACGTTTCCTTACTCATTTCCTGAATGAATTCGTGAAGTCTCGGACCATTTATTGTAATGTTATTGTCTGGTTCTTTTGCAATCTGGTCAATAACATCTAATCTGAATCCACCGATTCCTTTATCCATCCACCATAAAATCATATCATAAATTTCTCTTCTTACTTTCTCATTTTCCCAATTCAAATCAGGCTGTTCAGTTAAAAACTGATGAAAATAATACTGCTTAAGCTCTGGCACCCATTCCCATGCGCTGCCTCCAAAAACGGCTCTCATATCATTAGGCAGGACACCTTCTTCACCGTCTCTCCAGACATAATAATTATGGTATGGATTATCCTTGCTCTTTTTCGCTTCTTCAAACCAGCTGTGTTTATTAGATGTGTGCTTTAATACCAAATCCATAATAATTTTAATATTATATTTTTTTGCTTCTTCAATTAATTCTTCCATATCAGCAACATTACCAAACATTGGGTCAATGTCCTGATAATCAGAAATATCATAACCATTATCATCCTGAGGCGATTTACATACAGGCGATAACCAGATGGCATCTATTCCCAGCTTTCCAAGATATCCCATCTTCTGAATGATACCTCTTAAATCTCCAATTCCATCCCCATTGCTATCACAGAAGCTTCTTGGATAAATCTGATAAACAACGGCATTCTGCCACCATTTTTTATTATTTCCCTTACTGTTCATAATTGTATTTTCCATACTTTTATATTACCTCCTTAATATATAAATAATATCTGTTATTTTACACATCTTCCTGTAAAATTATATCAAAATCAACCATAAAATACAATTATCAAACAGTCAACAAAAAAAACAACTATGGACCTTACATAAATGTAAAGCTCATAGTTGTTTTGAAAGGATTACTTAATTGATTTTATTTTACAACAACTGTTATAGTATTTGTCTCAACCACTGTTCCCTTAGTGTCCTTAACATAAACTTTGAAAACCTTTGTTCCCTTAGAAGTAATCGGACCTGTATAACTTGTTGCACTGCTATAATTCTTTAAGGTATATGTTACTCCTGTTGTGGCATTAGTCATTTCATACTTGTATGTATAGCTTCCGGTTCCTCCGTTTGCTTCCGGTGTTAATATCACACTATCTCCAACCTGAAGATTAACCTGTGATGAGCTTCCGTTTACCTTAAGACTTGTACTTAATTCAGCAGCTGCCGTTACAACAACTGTTACTGAATTTGTTGCTACCACTGTTCCTGCACTATCCTTAACATTAACCGTGAAGATTTTTGTTCCAACAGTTGTAAGTGGGCCTGTATAGCTTGTTGCCGAACTATAATTTTTGAGAGTCATATTTGTTCCATTTGTCGATGTCTTCATTAAGTACTGGTATGTGTATGTACCTGTTCCGCCTGTTGCTGTTGGCACTAATGTTACACTTTCACCCTTTGTAAGGTTTATTGTTCCTGTAAAACCATTTACCTTAAGGCTTGCGCTTAACTGAGTAGCAGCTGTAACAACAACTGTTACTGAATTTGACGCTACTATTGTTCCTGAACTGTCTTTAACGTTTACTGTAAAGATTTTTGTTCCTGCTGATGTAAGCGGACCGGTATAGCTTGTCGCAGCACTATAGTTTTTAAGTGTCATGTTAGTTCCATTTGCTGATGTCTTCATCAAATACTGATATGTGTATGAACCTGTTCCACCTGTTGCTGTTGGAACTAATGTAACTGAGTCACCCTTATTAAGGTTAACTGTTCCTGACTGTCCATTAACCTTAAGACTTGCACTTAATGTTGTGGTTCCAGATGATACAACAACTGTTACAGAATTTGTTGCCACTACTGTTCCTGAATTGTCTTTTACATTTACCGTAAACACTTTTGTACCTGCTGATGTAAGCGGACCGGTATAGCTTGCTGCTGTACTGTAATTTTTAAGAGTAATGCTTGATGTTCCAACTTTCATCACATACTGGTATGTATATGGAGCTGTACCACCTGCTGCAGTTGGTACAAGTGTTACACTGTCACCTTTTGTAAGATTTACTGTTCCTTCAGAACCATTCACCTTCAATGATCCAGTTAATGGTGTTACACTATTCTTTTCGTAAACATAAATAACCGTTATATCTTCTTGTGTATATGTTCCTGTTGCATTTGCAGGTGTTGTCTTCAATGTGTATCCGTCAATTGTCTTGGCTGATGTAGTATATGTTTCACCAACAGTTCCTGAAATTTGCGAGAATGAAGCTATTTCATTTCCAGCAGCATCAACATATTTAACAGTAACTGTACCCTTGTTAACGGTTTCATATTCTGACCAGATGCCTGTATTTTCATCATAAATACAGCCTGGAGTACATGTCAGATTTCCTGTCTGTGAACCTTTACCTCCATTATTAAATACAATTTTTTCAAAGCTATCACCTAAATCAAGTGCATATACTTTATTATCACTGTCGATACATTCCATTTCCTGTCCAGGCCATTCAGCATTCTTTACAGTCTCACCATCCACAGTACTCCATGCATACGCATGAATATTTGACCATCCAACAGAATTTTTAAAGTAAACAATTGTATCTGTTACATCTTTTTCTTCCACCTTAGTAAAAGTAAATGTTTTTGTAACTGTACCCTTATCATTTGTACCTGTAATTGTCAATGTAACTGTATCACCGATGTTAAGGCCCTGACCTACAGTAATCTCTGTTTTTTGTGTAAATGACACCTCTTTATTGTCAGTTGATAATTTATAGCTTGCAGAATCAGCATTTGCGGCTTCAATAATGACTTTCATTCCATCAGTACTGAATTTTGCACCATCTTTTTTGCTGCATGAAATATCAACCGGATTTACATTCTTGCTTTCCTTTGTAAACGTAAATGTAGAAGATGTAGTTTTTGTGCCATCTGTGGCAGTAAGAACAACATCATATTTAGTTCCAATCGGATCACCTGTACCAATTGTAAAATTAGCTTCTTTTGTATATGTTACAGCTTTACCTCCGTTAATGCTATATGTACCGCTTGTGGCATTAGCGAGGCCTACTGTAATATCAATTGACTCATATGCGAAGTTTTCTCTTGGAGCTTCGATTGTATTTCTTGGAACGGATGTTGTGTTGTAAATAACTGCGATACCATCTTCATTTCCAATTGTACCGGAGATTGTTCCACCTGAAACAGTGAATTTATTACCTGTTACCTGATCAGTGTAAGTTCCATCTTTCATCTTACCGCCAAGACTTATACTTACATCACCGGCTCCTTTGGTGTTAACAATAACTACACCGCTGTTTCCTCTGACATTATAGAAAATTGTATCATTAACATTTCCGAGACTTTCGCTCTGACCTACAAAATTGTTTCTGAATCGGTTAACTTCAGCAACGCAGGTATCCATCCATGTCAATGTACCTACCTCACCCAGCTGTGTCTGTCTGATTTCCGCAGCAATTTCAGCAGGGTCTTTTCTTGCGTCATAACCATTCTGATCATCAATAAGTCTTTCATATGAATAGAATGGTCTTGCAAAATACAATGCAGTAGAATCTTTTCTTGAAGCAATAATTGCCCATGCCTTATTAATTGTTGAATCATTTACATCGTAAGATGAGCCTCCACCCATATAAGTGTCATGAGATTCTGCCCAGAGCACCACTCTATCACCACGACCATGAACATAACCACAGTAGCTTGGGTTTGAAGCACTGCTAATCTGACCATATTTAAGTGAGTTTCTAATGTTATCACTTGTTGAATTATCTGTCAAAGACATCTTGCTTATGTAATAATTTTCAGCTGCTGTACTATCAATTCTGTTAAGAACTTCACCGTAATAATAAGGTGTAAAACCCTTTGTACTCTGAGCATAGCTTGTGGCTCCATCAAGAACCACATCCCAGAAATCACTGGCAAATGCAGGATCATCAGCAGGTGTTTCAATGTGCTTTGCAGCATCAAACCTGAAACCATCTGCACCATTGTCTATACACTCCTTGAGGAGGTTAAGTATCATTGTCTGAACTTTTTTGTCACCTGTATTTAAGTCAGGCATACCCATATTTCCCTGTGTTACATCAAATCTTCCATCACTTGAATGTACCCAGCTTGTACTTATATGCCAATAAGATGAATCTGTAAGCATGTCAGTGTTCCAGAATTCGCCAACCTGAGGAGATATATCACCCATTACTTCCTCCACAGAACCGATTTTCCAGCCCTTTATGTTACCCATATGATTTGCAACGATATCGACAATGACCTTTACCCCATATTTTTCAGCCTCGTCACACATTGCCTTAAATTCAGCCTTTGTACCATACCATGTATGTCCATTATCGCAAATCGACGCTGTTACAGGCTGATAGCTCTTCCACCAGTTACCGTCATGTCCTCCAAGACCATCCGGAATACCTACATTCGCATAAGGTATATCATTCCAATAATAATCCTTTGGCTGTGTTACCGGAGATGTCTGCACAGCAGTGTATCCTGCTGCCGCAATCTGCGGAATGTACTTTTTAATGTTGTTATAAGACCAGTTCCAACAGTGAAGAATAACACCATCCTGAATATTATCCTGTTGTCCATAGTCAATAGATGTCGCTGTTGCATTTGCTGATACATTTGCAACTACGGCTTCATCAGCATACGTCGTTACGGATGAAAACCCATAAGTGCTCACCCCTGGCGTAAATGCCATTACTGCTGCCAGTATTGAACTGGCAATTCTCCTTTTCAGTTTCATTTTTTTGCTTCCTCCATTTTTTTGTTGTATACGAAATTTACCTTCTGCATCCAAATAAATTATAGCTATTACCTATAACAAAATCAACAATAATTATTTTTTTTCTTCCTTTTATGGAATAATATACAAATCAATCCTAGGCCAACTATTATTACTACATCAATTATAATTAATTGTACTTTATTTTCACCGGAACCATTATCTGACACTGTATTTTTCTTGTGTGATGAGTAATTTGTTCCATTCATCTCAGGTGATTTTTTATCATTTTCCAAATCCGTTAACTCGTTTTGCTCATCAGTGTCAATATCCCCTCCTTCAACAACCTCAACATCTTCACCAGGCTGACCATTTTCTATTGTTTCCTCAGTTTTTTCTGTAGACATTATACCTGATTCATTCTCAGATTTTTCAGAAAAAAGTTGCGTTTGCTGCGTTTCTTTATCTGATTGTTCATTATTATTTGATTGTGCCGTATTCCCGGACTGTGAGCCCTGTGACTGGTTTTTCGTTGTCTCCTGTTGTGCCGGTGGCATAACAATGGGATTATCTGTATTACTGTCATATACAATTGTTTGTCCTGCTGAAAAAGCACCTTCCTCAACAATCATAATCGTATCAGGCAAGTTTATCTTTGTAACAGTGGAGGCATTAGAAAAAGCACCTGCTGAAATAAGACCAACAGAATTCCCACCTATATTTGAGGGTATGGTCACTTCACTTTCACTTCCGTTATACCCTGTTATAGTTACAAAATCCTCCTGGACTGTATATACAAGAAATCCCTCCTCATACTCTGTCAATGCATATGCTTTATTCGACATAATACACAAACAAAAACATATTTCCATAATTAATAAAAATGCAAAAAATTTCTTTTTCATATATTTTTCCTTGACTTTTAAAAAATTTTAAATAATGAAACCTGAATTCTCAAAGTAAATATTCTTTTACCTCTAATAAATCTTTGAGAATCACTTCTGACAACTTATCCATTTCCTCATTCTCTGGAAGTAAATCCGGAACCATAATTGGATGCAGTTTTCCCACAGAGGCAGCTCGTATTCCGTTATATGAATCTTCAATGACATAAGTTTTCTCTGGTAATACCTGAATCTCCTCGCAGGCCTTTAAAAAAATATCAGGTGCCGGTTTGCTTCTTTGTACCATATCACCACAAATCACCGCATCGAAATAGTCCAATATTCCGGCATCTTTTAGCTGACTCATAACAGTCTGTCTGCGGGTTGATGACGCAAGTGCAATTTTCTTTCCTTCTGATTTCAAATATGTAAGTAATTCAATTACACCTTTTTTCATCGGCAGTCTTCCACCATCATATTTACTGTGATACATTAATGATGCTTCCCTGGCATATTCATCATACGGAAACGATTCTCCAAACGATTCCAGCATAATTTCCCTTGTTCTTGTCATTGTTGTCCCAATACATGAAAAAAAAGCTTCTTCCATGTTTTCTATTCCATATTTATCCGCAAGTTCAATCCAGCAATCCATTGTAGCTCTTTCAGAATCAAAGATTATCCCATCCATATCAAAAAGCACTGCATCATATTTACATTTACGTTTTCCTGTGTTTTTCAACATCATCTCCACCGAATCTCTCCCTCTCTTCAATTATATTCTGCACCTTTTTTTCATTTGTTATTATACCATCAAGCTGCATATCTGTCATTCATGTATTTGTTTCAAATCTGCCACTGTGGTACACCTCCAATCATTTAGTTTCCCTTTTCTAAGTCAATCTTTTTTGATGTCAAGTCTACCGATATGACTTCGTATCCCGCTGCAACAATTGTATTCGCCATAGTATGTGTTTTCGATGGTTTCCAGTAAACAGGATAGGTATATGCTGATTTGCACAGTTCGGTTCCGATAATATTTTCGACTTCTGCAAAGGTCAAGGAAATCTTGCTTTTACCACATGACTCCAAATACTTTTTTATTTCTGAAAACTTCTCACCGGATGGTTCTTCATTATCCAACTCATCAGCAGCTACAAGTGCGTCCACCAATGAATCAAATTTTTCTATCATACAATCATATAATTCTTCTTGTTTTCCAGGGTTGAAAACATCGACCTCATACTTATACACAATACGCTTTGCGGTGCTTTTTTCTCGGCTGGAATACCAATCAAACTTATTACCGAATACTTTCTCAATCACACCCTTTTTGCTTTCCAATCTTTTAAAGGTCTCGCTATCAAAAGCGTAAATAACAAGAGCGACATATTTACTGCGAGTAATGGTAAACTGTAGTAGGAAATCATTGGCACCGACAGGAACATCATACCAATTCTGAACAAGTGGCTTTCTTCCTACAATATCTTCTCTATTGCGGTCATTTCTTCTGGAACAGTTCTACCATCAACTGCAAAATTCACATATACCAGCTTGTCCAATTGCTCATTATTAAGACCGAACTCCCAACGATTCTCCATAAACTCAAGAAGTTCCTTGCTACGTGTATAAATGTTTTCAGCAGTCCAGTCATTATATTTTGCCACTTCTATTTCAGAGTGACAGCCATTTTCATACCCGCGTCTTACGGCTTTTGTAGTTTTTTTGTCATAGAAACTGTCATTCTGCAAGCTGGAATTCACACTCTGTGACAGCGGTAACAGGTTACCTAAAGCACCCGCCAGCATCTCCTCCTCTTCATCAGTAAACTGTCGATACTGATTTTGCCAATAATACTTTGACGGGGTCTGGGGAAGAATATGCTCAATGGAAACTTTATCCAATTCTCTTTTAGTAAACATTTCCCAACTGCCTATACGGTCAATATTATTTTTCTGTGCAAGACTCGTCTCATATTCATATAAGAAATAACGAATAGAGTTCCAATAATAAAAACCTCCACCATTTGAGAAATGCTTTTCAATTTTTGTTACAAAGTTCGGAATTGCATATTCAATATTAGCATCTGTGGTTTCAACAATATCTGCCACCAGATCTTCCAATGTCATTTCGTTCAGGTACAAACTTCTTGATGCACGATAATATTCGCTGCTACAGAACGAAGCATTAAAATTTCCAATTCTGAAACAGATAAATATAAAACGCTCGATTGCCTTAAAGGCCGCAATTCGTTCTTCTGTACTAAAATCACGTCTGCTGATGATTACAGTTACTAACGGGCGGAAATGTCCAATACCGATACGATTCAACTTATCTACCCATATCTGCTCTTCTTTCGTTAGATTTTCACTCTGAGCAGGGAAGAAAGTATCGTACCAGTATTTAGCCATATTCTTAAGGCTATTTACATAGTCTGCAATTTCAGTAGGTGCTAATTTTGAAACTTCTATGGTTTCCGTTTCTGTATCATCTACATCATCTTCCTCTTCGTAATCTGTGTCCATAACATATCCATCTGGCAATTCACTCATAAGAACAGTTTTCTTTTCAAATATGTTTTTAGCAGAAAACTTATTCAGCAGGAAACGAATATAGTCATCTCCCTTCCTTCTGGAATAAGCAAAATATATTGTCCAATGTGCTCTTAAAAAATCGTCATCAGAAAGAGGAACATTTTCATTTCTGCCAAGTTGAAAATATACTTCCTTCCACGCATCATTGATTTGTTTTCTCAGGTGAGACTTCTCCATCTCATCGAATTTTTCGTCTGAATACAGTGTAGTAAGATATATAAGCCTATTTTTCAGCAACTCCAGATTCGTCAGTTTCTTGCCACGATTATTCATAGTTTCAAAAGCCACAAAAACATCATAATCATCATCTATCTCATGTATATTGAACATCATTTTCAATGTGAGTTTCAAATACAGATTATTGATTCCTTCTATCCCCTCATTTTCATATATGTCTGTTCAATATCATATCCCAAAGCCTCAGGCCTCTGCACAAAGGTCTTATAAGATAATTTATTGTACTGCAAAATTCATCAAATTACAATATTCGCAGATGCTAAGCTGTATCCATCTACGTGCACGGAAGTCGGGTCTTTGACACTTCATTTTTAGAAATATTTTAAAGAATCTTTTATTTAAGCCGCTTCCGGCTTATTTTTTTGTCAAATTTTATGTTTTTCTCTGTACTTGTTTGTAATTGTGTGTTATAATAC
>JBNRML010000160.1:0-5782 GCA_050309585.1 Lachnospiraceae bacterium | reverse complement strand
CTATGGTAGAATTTCTTATTAGTATGTTTATGTAATTCTAAAGATATAATGGAGGTATTTTTATGTATCCAATATTACATTTGGGGCCGATTCTAATACCAGCATATGGATTAATAATTGTTATCGGTATGATATTGAGCCTGATTATTGCAACATTTTATTGTAAAATATACAATCTTCCCAGACAGGAGCTTGTTCTTGCAACAATACTTGCAAGCATTGGAATGATTATCGGTGCCAAGATTTTATACTTAGTTACCGTATTACCTGATGTGATTAAAAACTTTGATTATTGTAAAAATGACATTGGCGGAACTATTGCGTATCTGTTTGGTGGCTATGTATTCTATGGCGGACTTATTGGTATTATTTTTGGATACTGGTTCTATTGTAAATGGTTTGATTTGAATTTTTTGGAAATGATGAATATTGTTGCTCCGGTTATTCCGTTGGCACACAGTTTCGGAAGAATAGGATGCTTTTTTGGAGGTTGCTGCTACGGAGTAGAATACCATGGAAGATTTGCCATTCAATTTCCGGATAATCCATTTGTTTATGAATTATCTTTAGTACCAAGATTTCCGGTTCAGCTTTTTGAAGCAGCTATTAATTTCATTTTGTGTATTATATTACTTATATTTGCGCGGAAGAAAAGAAACCCTGGAACAAACTTAGGTATATATCTCATATGTTATTCAATAATACGTTTTTCGGTTGAGTTTTTAAGAGGAGATGTTGAAAGGGGTATTTTATTTGGAGTTTCTACTTCACAATGGATTAGTCTTATTCTTATTCCAATCGGTATTTATTTGATATGTAAAGCAAAAAAAATTTCATCCGAAAGATAAAAAATTACCCCTGTATTACAGTGATTTTCGTAATACAGGGTTTTATTAAACTATTTATTATTTCTGCCCATATCATCCATTCCATTTTTTACGTCGTCTGCCATATCTCCGACAGCATCTCCAGCATCCTGTGCTGCGTTACCAATACCATTACCTATGTCTTTTGCAACATCGCCAACACCATCGCCAACGTCCTTTACAGCATTTCCAATATCATCAGCCATGCCATTGTCTTTAGTTGTGTTATTATTTTTATTTGTTTCATTGTTTTTATTTGTTGATGTGTTTTTATCTACATCAACTGTTGTGGTTTCATTTGTTGTATTATCTGTTCCACAAGCAGAAAAGCTAAACATTGTTATAACGAGCATAACAGATAATACTGCGATTTTACCTAATATTTTTTTGTTCAACATAAAAGCCTCCTAATAAGAATTATTTATTATTATAATTCCCAAAAGAAGGCGTTTTATTTTTCCATTTTTTTCTAAAATTATATTTATCCTATTACATCACTCATATCATAAAAACCTGTTTCCTTTGAGGCAAGGAATTTAGCTGCTTCTATTGCTCCCTTTGCAAAAACTCCTCTTGAGTAGGCACGATGCTTAATTTCAATTACTTCATCAGGACCGGCAAAGATTACATCGTGGTCCCCGACAATTGAGCCACCTCTTACGGCCGAAATGCCAATTTCTTTCTTTGGTCTTTTTTCACGTCTTTCGCTGCGGTCATAAACATATTCGTAATTTCCGTCTAATTGCTCATTTATTGCATCTGCAAGCATCAATGCTGTTCCGCTTGGAGCATCAAGTTTCTGATTATGATGCTTTTCAACTATTTCGATATCATATCCAGCATCTGACAAAAGTGCTGAAACATTTTTAAGAATCTTTAGCAATGTATTTATACCTAATGACATATTGCCAGACCTCAATACTGCCACATTTTTACTTATTTCATGGGTTTTCAGAATCTGTTCCTCTGACAAACCTGTCGAGCACAAAACAACAGGTGTTTTTGTCTTTTCACAATAGTTTAGCAGTGAATCAACTGCTCCCGCATTAGAAAAATCGATAATTACATCTGCTTTTACATCACAGGAATTAATATCTTTAAATACAGGGTAATCATTTTTTATACCATCAAACACATCTATTCCCGCAACAATTTCAATATTTTTATCATCTTTACACAATCCGGTGATAACCTGACCCATACGTCCGTTACAACCGTGCATTATTGCTTTAACCATATTATCCTCCGTAATATAAAATTTTCATCTGATAAGGTACTATATTAAATCAGACCATATTCAGCCATGGATTTTCTCAATTTCTCCTGATTTTTTTCTTCCATGACAGTTAATGGCAATCTGAGACCGCCAACTTCAAATCCCATTATGTTAAGGGCTGCTTTTACAGGAATTGGGTTTACTTCACAGAATAAATCTCCAATCAAATCAAGAGCCTCTAACTGTAATTTTGTACTCTTTTCCACGTCACCACTAAGGTATGAAGCTACAATTTCATGTGTCTGGGCTGGTGCAATATTTGATAACACAGAAATTACACCTTTTCCACCTAATGATAATAACGGAACAATCTGATCATCATTTCCTGAATAAATATCAAATTCAAGATTTTCCTTTCTGATTAAATTTGCAAGTTTAGCGACCTGACCTATGTTTCCACTTGCTTCTTTTATGGCAACAACGTTTTTGTTCTGTTTTGCAATTGCAATAGCTGTTTCAGGCAAAATATTACATCCTGTTCTGCTTGGAACGTTGTAGAGAATACAAGGAATGTTGATACTCTCGGCAATTGTTGAGAAATGTTTAATTAATCCGTTCTGTGTGGCTTTGTTATAATATGGGCTAACAAGTAAAACACCATCAGCTCCGTATTTTTCAGCTTCTGTCGAGAGGTAAACAGC
Source organism: Lachnospiraceae bacterium (assembly GCA_050309585.1). GTDB lineage: Bacteria > Bacillota > Clostridia > Lachnospirales > Lachnospiraceae > Bovifimicola. The sequence goes on along the minus strand of JBNRML010000160.1, from coordinate 2,999 downwards.
AGTTTCAGTACTGTTTGAACCTGTACCTGCCACAACAGGTATTCTTTTATTTGTTTTTTCTATTGCATATTTAATACATTCCAAATGTTCTTCGTGAGACAATGTTGATGACTCACCGGTTGTACCACATATAATAATGCAGTCTGTTTTGTTTTCAATCTGAAACTCGATTAACTCTCCTAATTTTTCAAAATTAACACTTCCATCTTCTTTCATTGGTGTAACAATTGCAACACCTGCACCTGTAAATATTGACATAAAATTCACCTGTGTTCACATTAATAATGTGAAAGCCCAAATATATTTTTGAATGAAATCGGGGCATACACTTCTTCCTTTTCTTATTATTTTTCATTCAAAAAAGCTAACCATAAAAATGGTTAGCTAATAAGTCGATAATCACCTATCTGTAGCTCACCATCTGTATTGGAAAATCCTCAAGATGACAGTCACATGGTTATTCACCATGTGCCCAAGACATATTTCCTCAGCTGAAATATTCTTTCGGCGTGTTATCCTTTCATATAGATTCGTCTGTCGCTGAAACATCCTCTATACTAATCATATATTCACGCAACCTCTACTTGATAATCATATATAACTATGTTCATAATAACACTCATTTAATAAAGTGTCAACGCAAAGTTTCTATATCAGAAACATTGTCTACATATTCTAAAAGCTCATTTGACATTACTCTGCCAGTCATAATAATGATAACATCTTCATCTCTGGCCTGTAAAATAGGAATTACTTCTTCGTAGCTAATGATTCCTTCATTTATCAGTCCCAGAACTTCATCGAGAATCAAAACATCACATTCTTTGGTCACAAGAACTTTCTTTGCATAATTCAGTCCATTGCGCATATTGTTGACCTCTTCTGACTTCTGCTCTTCAGTTAATTCTTCAAAACAATTTTCCATCTTCTCAAATCTGAAAAGCTTTATTTCAGGCTCAAGTTTTTCAAAGAACTTTTTTTCGTTTTCATTCTTATCCTTCATAAATTGAACGATAATAACACTTTTGCCATTTATAGCACTAGCGATTCCTTTTCCAAGTGCCGCTGATGATTTCCCGTCACCAGAACCACAAAACACCTGTACGTATCCGTCTGCCATAAAAACCTCCAAAATACTATTAAATGGATAATTTACTTAACTAATTAAATACAATAGCACAAATCATAAAATTTTGCAACTATTAGCAAATTATGTGATAATTTGGTGGTCTTATAAGTTATAAATACTAATCTGCATACTCTAATTTGCTGACAGAGACTTCATATGCGGTATGTTTTTCAGATTCAGTTTCATTTATTTTTTTGACATAATCTCTGCTTTGAACCCTTCCCCATATTTGAATTCTCTTTCCAACTTCAAATGATGATGCAAATCTGGCATTTCTTCCCCAGGCTATACACGGAATATAATCCGATTTACCATATGGTCTGTTTACTGCAACAAGTAAATCTGATATTTCTCTTCCTAAAGGAGTTTTCCTGTAAATTGGAAGCTTACAGATAAAACCATCAAGATAAATCTGATTTGTTTTTCCATCTTCACTATTTACCTCCAATATCTGCCAATCCCTTACAAATATAGAAAGAACAAGCTTATTTCTGGTTCCATCAGGTTTGTTATAAGATCTGAACTGACCTGATGCTTCTACAATGCATCCTATCATATTTTTTGAAACATCCACCAGTCTTTCAGAAACCAGAAGAGGAATAGTATCTGTCATATCACTTAGACGATTTACTGAAACGTCAACTGTATAAAATCCTTCACCAAAAACCTGATGACTGAATTTAAATTCAGATACTATTTCTCCCACGATACTTACACGATTGTTCTCAATTACCTTATCTACCATTGTATATCTCCCTTCTTAAACCATTTAGGTTCTTTAATAATTTTTATCTCTAAATATATATGAAACTTCATATGAATTTAGAATTATCTGACGAAAAAGATAATAGCTTTTATTTGAATTTTTTTCAATAGAAAATTAGGTATAATTTACCTTTTTATATTTTTATTTTGGAAAAAATGCAACTATTTGTCGAAATGATTTTATTATTTATCATTATTTCAGAGCCTTTTTTAGACTTTTTATCTCAGAAAAAGCCCTGTATGGATAAATTTGTCCATATCCCTGATGAGTTTTTTCAAGACCTATGTTTTTTGCGGTTCTGTATAGAATATCTCTTATTTCAAGATTATTTAATTCCGGATAGTATTCAAGCAAAAGTGCTATTGTACCGCTTACAATAGGTGCTGCCATTGAGGTTCCACTTTTCTTTTTGTATCCGTTTTTATTATCACAGCTTATTATTCCGGTTCCAGGAGCAACTATTTCAGGCTTTGTCACATAATCATAATACTTTCCGCGACCGGAGTAATTCCTTCTAAGTTCTCCGGGGTAATTAACATTATCATCACTGGCTCCAACAGTAATAATTTCACGGCATGCGCCTGGAATTGTGATAGAATCAGGATTAGGACCATTATTTCCTGCGGCTGCAACCACAACAATCCCGGCTTCCCATAATTTATATACGACTTTTTTTAAATTCTCGATATTTAGGTCATTATCATTTACGGCACCAACGGAAATATTTACTATTCTGATGTTTAATTTTGTGTGATTATCAAATATAAACTCACAGGCCTTTATTGCATTTACTATCTTTCCATTTCCAGATTTATCAAGGCATTTTAACATAATAATCTTTGAATCCGGGGCAATACCGCAATATCTTCCTTTGCTTTTTTTACCGCTGCCGCAAATTATTCCACAAACATGTGAACCATGCCCATTATCGTCATAACAATTGATATATCCATTGACATAATCATGAAAATAAATATTATCAAAATTAAAATCATCATGCTTTGAAATACCTGTATCTATAACTGCTATGCCAACATTTTTCCCTGATAATCCATATTTTTGTAATTCATCTATTTCTAATAATTTTTTTACACGATACAAATA
>JBNRML010000159.1:0-12016 GCA_050309585.1 Lachnospiraceae bacterium | reverse complement strand
ATATATTAGATAACATTAAACAGGAATATGATATTTCTGATGTATCCTTTGAAACCTGGCTTAAACCACTTACATTGTATTCAGTTAATAATAATACGGTTACCATCGTTGTTGAGGAAAGCATAGGTGTAAGTTACATTAATAAACGTTTCTACAAACTTTTTAAGGTTACCATCACCGAATTTTTAGGTGAAGAGTATGAAATCGAATTTGTATCCCCTGATTCACTGCCTGATGCAAATATTAATTCTTCTCCTGCACCTGTTAATAATAATATAGAAGATTCTAATTTAAAATCTCGAATTGCCGAGGCAAACTTAAATTCTAAATATACATTTGATACCTTCGTAGTAGGTGGCAGCAATAACTTTGCCCATGCCTATGCCCTGAAGGTTGCCGAAGCTCCTGGTGAAATTGTAAATCCTCTTTTCTTATATGGAGGAGTTGGTCTTGGAAAGACTCACCTTATGCAGTCAATTGCCAACTATATATTACAGCATAATCAGAACGCCAAGGTTTTATACGTTACCAGTGAAGCTTTTACCAACGAACTGATTAATGTTATTCGTAACGAAAATCAAAATGCGGTTGTTGAATTTAGAAATAAATACAGAAATATTGACGTTTTGCTCATTGACGATATTCAGTTTATTATAGGTAAAGACAGAAGTCAGGAAGAGTTTTTCCATACATTTAACACTCTTCATGAGGCAAAAAAACAGATTATTATTTCTTCTGATAAACCTCCAAAGGAAATGACCACTTTAGAGGAGAGACTTCGCTCCCGTTTTGAATGGGGACTCTCAGTTGATATTTCATCACCTGAATATGAGACACGTATGGCAATTTTGCAGAAAAAGGCTGAGCTTGAAGGCTATGACATAGACAATGAAATCCTTCAATATATTGCTACGAACATCATTTCAAATATTAGGGAACTTGAGGGTGCATTAACTAAGGTGGTTGCATATTCAAAAATTTCACCACTTAAGATGGATATTGAACTTGCCAAGGAGGTTTTAAAGGATTCCATTTCTCCTAATGCAGTCACTGAAATTACATGTCCATTAATTATTCAGATTGTTGCTGAACACTTTAATATTTCCCAGAATGATCTGGCATCTAAGAAAAAGAGCCAGGATATTGTTATTCCAAGACAAATAGCAATGTATTTATGCAGAACACTTACCGATGAATCACTTTCTTCCATAGGAAGTCTTTTAGGAAAACGAGATCATACTACTGTTATTCATGGTCACGATAAGATTGCTGCTGAAATCAACACTAATGAACAACTGAAAAACACGGTTGAGGTGCTGAAAAAGAAATTAATCCCCAATTAAAGCGACTTATCAACCAAATTTTGTGGATAACTATGTATAAATTGTGTTAAATGCCGGTGGATTTGATGTAGACAGTGGATTTTTACTTTTTATTCATATTTTTGTAAATGTGAATAAAATCCCACTTATCCATATCAACTTAACACTCTGAAAACATAGTTGTTAAGATTGATTCTTAAGCTGTTTATAGGGCTTTAAGACACATTTCAACAAATCCACATCCCCTATTACTACTACTACTAAAAAAAATTATTTATATATATATGGGCATAACGCCCGAAAGGAGATTTACACAATGAAGTTAGTTTTTAAAAAGTCTGATTTGAATAATGCTGTAAATATAGTTTTAAAAGCAGTTTCTTCTAAAACCACAATGACTATTCTCGAATGTATTCTTATTGATGCCACTACTAATGAGATTAAGTTTACTGCAAACGACATGGAATTAGGTATTGAGACAAAAGTTGAGGGTGAAGTCATTGAAAAAGGAAAAATAGCAATTGAAGCTAAGATTTTCTCTGATATAGTTAGAAAACTTCCTGATAGTGAAATAAATATTTTTACTGATGAAAATTATCAGATGACTATTACATGTGAAAAGGCAAAATTCACAATTCCAGGTAAATCAGGAGAAGATTTTTCATATTTACCATTTATTGAAAAGGATAAATTCATATATCTTTCTCAGTTTACACTTAAGGAAACAATCAGACAGACTATTTTTTCAATAGCGACTAATGAAAATAATAAAATTCTTACAGGTGAACTTTTTGAAGTTAAGGGAAATACATTAAAAGTGGTTTCTCTTGACGGACATCGCGTTTCTATTCGCAAGGTTGAATTAAAAGAATCATTTGATGACATCTCTGTTATTGTTCCGGGAAAGACATTAAATGAAATCTGTAAAATATTAAATGGTGGAAATGATGACGAAGTAAGGATATTCTTCACTGCAAACCATATCGTATTTGAATTCGAAAATACAGTTGTTGTGTCAAGACTTATTGAGGGAGAATATTTCAGAATTAACCAGATGCTCTCATCAGATTATGAAACCAAGATTAATATTAACAAAAAAGAGTTATTAAATTGTATTGACAGAGCTACGCTTTTACTTAAGGAAAGTGATAAGAGACCAATTATTATTTCCGTGGAGGATGGAAATATTCAGTTAAAGATTAACTCGGAAATGGGTTCTATGAATGAGGATATTTCCATTGTCAAAGAAGGTAAGGACATGGTTATAGGATTTAATCCTAAATTTTTAATAGAGGCACTGAGGGTAATTGATGATGAGGAGATAAATATTTATCTCTTAAATGCGAAAGCTCCATGTTTTATTAAAAATGACGATGAATCTTATATTTATCTTGTGCTTCCGGTTTCTATAAATGTCGGAAATAACTAAAAGGAAAGTGTAGTGATTTTATGCAGACAATAAAACTCAGAGAAGAATATATAAAGTTAGGCCAGGCACTTAAGGCTGCAGGACTGGTGGACTCAGGTGTTGAGGCAAAAATAGTTATTGTAAATGGTGAAGTTAAGGTTAACGGAAAAGTCGAGGTTCAGCGGGGAAAAAAGCTTGTTGATGGAGATTTGGTAAGCTTTAACGGAGAAGAAATAAAAATTGTAGGTTAAGTTAATGAAAATTGAGTCCGTCAATCTTTTAAACTTTAGAAATTATTCCAGTCTTTTCATGGAATTTGATGAAGAGACAAATATTTTATACGGAGATAATGCTCAGGGAAAAACAAATATTCTGGAGTCATTATATATGTGCAGCACTGCTAAATCACACAGGGGTGCAAAGGATAAAGAGCTTATATCTTTTGGTATGGAAGAATCCCACATAAAGTTAATGGTTGAAAAAAGGGATGTCCCTCACAGAATAGATATCCATTTAAAAAAATCTAAAAGCAAGGGAATTGCAGTTGATGGAATTCCAATAAAAAAAGCAAGCGAACTATTTGGTATCATTAATGTAATTTTATTTTCTCCGGAGGATTTATCAATTATTAAAAATGGTCCATCGGAGAGAAGAAAGTTTATGGATATGGAATTGTGCCAGATTGATAAATTTTATGTCCATAACATTGTAAATTACAATAAAATAATTAATCAGAGAAACAGGCTTTTGAAGGAATTGAGCTTTAAATATGACAGCAGCCTGTATGATACCCTGGATATCTGGGATATGCAGATGGAAGATTATGGGATTAAAATAATTAAAAGAAGGGAAGAATTTATAGGACAGGTCAATGAATTTATAGGAGAAATTCATGGAAAGCTTTCAGGAGGAAGGGAAAAACTGGTCATAAAATATGAGCCTGATATTTCTGTGGATGAATTTTCTGAAAAACTCAGAATCACAAGAGAGAGGGATATAAAGACAAAGACCACAAATATAGGTCCACACAGAGATGACCTTGGATTTTTCATAGATGGTATGGATATCAGAAAATATGGAAGTCAGGGTCAGCAGAGAACGGCCGCTTTATCCCTGAAATTATCAGAGATAGAATTAGTGAAAAAAATGATAAATGATAATCCTGTTTTACTTCTGGATGATGTGATGTCAGAGCTTGACAGCAACAGGCAAAACCAGCTGATAGAGAGCATTAAAGGTATTCAGACCATTATTACTTGTACGGGATTGGATGAATTTATTGAAAATAGATTGAATATACACAAGATTTATAAAATAACAAAAGGAACAGCAGAAAGTTTATAGCATTATGAAAGGAATATCAGGGTGAAAAAATGGATGAGAAATTAAGCGAAAATCAGTATGATGCGGATCAAATACAGATTTTGGAGGGATTAGAAGCTGTAAGAAAGAGGCCTGGTATGTATATTGGAAGTACATCATCCAGAGGACTTCATCATCTTGTATACGAAATCGTTGATAATGCAGTAGATGAGGCATTAGCGGGATTTTGTACGGAGATAGAAGTTCAGATAAATGCTGATAACTCCATTACAGTAAAGGATAACGGCAGGGGAATACCTGTGGACATAAATAAAAAAGCAGGAATACCTGCAGTTGAAGTAGTATTTACCATTTTGCATGCCGGAGGAAAATTTGGCGGTGGGGGATACAAGGTTTCAGGAGGACTTCACGGAGTAGGCGCATCAGTTGTAAATGCCCTCAGTGAGTGGCTTGAGGTAAAAGTGTACAGAGATGGAAAAATACATTATCAGAGGTATGAGAGAGGACATTCAACAGGAAATCTTCAGGTTGTGGGAGAATGTCCATTGGAGCAGACAGGTACATTGGTTACATTCCTTCCGGATAAAGAAATATTTGAGGATACAATATATGATTATGATGTGTTAAAAGTCAGACTCAGGGAGATGGCTTTCCTTACAAAGAATCTTAAAATAGTTCTTAAGGATGACAGAGAGGAAAAGAAGGAAAAGGTATTCCACTATGAAGGTGGTATAAAGGAATTTGTGTCATACCTGAATAAGGGTAAACAGCCACTTTACAGTGATGTAATTTATTGTGAAGGTTTCGTAAATAATGTGGAAGTGGAAGTTGCATTACAGCACAATGATTCTTACACGGAAAATTCATATGGTTTTGTTAATAATATAAATACACCAGAGGGTGGAACTCATATTGAGGGATTTAAGAGAGCAATCACAAAAACCTTTAATGATTATGCAAGGGCAAATAAGCTCTTAAAAGAAAATGAACAGAATCTTTCAGGTGAAGACATAAGAGAAGGTCTTACTGTTATTGTAAGTGTAAAAATCGAAGAACCACAGTTCGAGGGACAGACAAAGCAGAAATTGGGAAACAGTGAGGCAAGAGGAGCTGTTGATTCAGTAGTTTCTGAAAAACTCACATATTATCTTGAACAGAATCCGAATGTCGCAAAGATAATTTGTGAAAAGTCAATCTTAGCCCAGAGAGCAAGAGCAGCTGCCAGAAAGGCAAGGGATTTGGCAAGGAGAAAAACTGCACTTGAGGGAGCAAGCCTTCCGGGAAAACTTGCAGACTGTTCAGATAAAAATCCGGAAAATTGCGAAATTTACATCGTAGAGGGAGATTCAGCCGGTGGTTCAGCAAAAAAAGCCAGAAACAGAGCTACTCAGGCCATACTTCCACTTAGAGGAAAAATATTAAATGTTGAAAAGGCAAGACTTGACAGAATTTTAGGTAATGCAGAAATAAAAGCGATGATTACCGCATTTGGCACAGGTATTCACGAGGATTTTGATATTTCAAAATTGAGATATCACAAGATTATTATCATGACAGATGCCGACGTTGATGGTGCTCATATTGCAACACTTCTTCTCACATTTTTCTACAGATTCATGCCGGAATTAATTAAACAGGGATATGTTTACCTGGCGCAGCCGCCACTTTATAAGCTGGAGAAAAATAAAAAAGTCTGGTACGCATACAGTGATGAGGAATTAAACGATATCCTTCAGGAAGTTGGAAGAGACCAGAATAATAAAATTCAGCGATACAAAGGTCTGGGTGAGATGGATGCAGACCAGCTCTGGGAGACAACAATGGATCCGGAAGGAAGAATTTTACTTAAAGTAACCATTGATGAAGATACACAGTCAGAGGTTGATTTGACTTTTACAACTCTTATGGGTGATCAGGTTGAGCCTCGAAGGGAGTTTATAGAGGCAAATGCAAAATTTGTTTCAAATCTGGATATTTAATATATTAGTAAAAAAATGATTTACACTTAACAAATAATTATGGTAAATCATTTAGAAATGAGGAATTAGATGGACGAAAAAGAATTTGATCAAATCCAGGAAGTGGATTTGAAGAAAACCATGGAAAAATCATATATTGATTACGCCATGAGTGTAATTGCTGCAAGGGCATTACCTGATGTAAGAGATGGTTTAAAACCCGTTCAGAGAAGAGTACTCTACTCAATGATAGAATTAAATAACGGACCTGACAAGCCACACAGAAAATGTGCGCGTATTGTCGGTGATACAATGGGTAAATATCATCCTCATGGTGATAGTTCAATCTATGGTGCTTTAGTAAATATGGCACAGGAATGGTCAACAAGATACCCTCTCGTTGATGGTCATGGAAACTTTGGTTCTGAAGATGGTGATGGCGCGGCTGCTATGCGATATACTGAAGCAAGACTCAGCAAGATTTCCATGGAAATGCTGGCTGACATAAATAAAGATACAGTGGATTTTGTGCCAAACTTTGATGAGACAGAGAAGGAGCCTACAGTACTTCCTGCAAGATATCCAAATCTCTTGGTTAACGGAACAAATGGTATAGCCGTAGGTATGGCCACGAATATACCTCCACACAATTTAAGGGAAACGATTAACGGTGTTGTTAAAATTATTGATGACAGAATAGAAGATAAAGCTACAGAAGTAGAGGATATTTTGGAAATTATCAAGGGACCTGACTTTCCAACAGGTGCAACCATTCTTGGAACAAGAGGAATAGAGGAAGCATACAGAACGGGAAGAGGTAAGATAAAGGTAAGGGCAGTGACAAATATTGAGCCAATGGAAAATGGCAAGAATAGAATAGTTGTCACCGAACTTCCGTATATGGTGAATAAGGCTAAACTAATTGAGAAAATTGCTGAACTTGTTAAAGACAAGAAAGTCGACGGAATTACAGACTTAAGAGATGAATCAAATAAGCAGGGTATAAGAATTGCCATTGAGTTGAGAAGAGATGTAAATCCAAACATTGTGTTAAAACATTTGTATAAACATACACAGCTTCAGGATACATTTGGTGTAATTATGCTTGCCCTGGTAAATAATGAACCAAAGGTATTAAATATTTATGATATGTTAAATTACTATCTCAAGCATCAGGAGGAGGTAGTAACAAGACGTACAAAATACGATTTAAATAAGGCTGAAGAAAGAGCACACATTTTGAGGGGATTAATGATTGCCCTCGATAACATTGATGAGGTAATAAAAATCATAAGGGCATCAAGAACAACCCAGATTGCAAAAGAAAGCTTAATGGATAGATTTTCATTAAGTGATGCCCAGGCTCAGGCAATTGTTGATATGCGTCTGAGGGCATTGACCGGTTTGGAAAGAGAAAAACTGGAAAATGAATTAAAGGAATTGGAGATAAAGATTGCAGAGTTAAAAGCAATTCTTGCAGATGAAAAGAAACTCTTAAATGTAATAAAAGAGGAAATTTTATTGATATCACAGAAATTCGGGGATGACAGGAGAACAGCCATCGGATTTGATGATGATGAAATTACAGACGAGGATTTAATTCCTAATGAAAATACGGTAATTGCCAGAACAAATTTGGGATACATAAAGAGAATGACAGTTGACAATTTCAAGAGTCAGAACAGAGGTGGAAAAGGCATTAAGGGAATGCAGACCATAGAGGCAGATTATATAGTTGACCTTTTGATGACTTCAACACATCATTACATTATGTTCCTCACAAACATGGGAAAGGCATACAGACTTAAGGCATACCAGATTCCGGAGGCAGGCAGAAATGCAAGGGGAACAGCAATTATAAATCTTTTACAGCTGCAGCCGGGTGAAAAAATTTCAGCTGTTATTCCTGTAAAAGAATTTGTGGACAATAAATATATTTTCCTTACGACAAAGAATGGCATTGTAAAGAAGACTCCGTTAATTGAATTTGCCAATATGAGAAAAACCGGATTACAGGCAATTAATTTAAAGGATGATGACGAATTAATTGAAGTAAAGACAACAAACGGTAAGAGAGATATTTTCCTTGTTACAAAATACGGAATGTGTATTCGTTTTAACGAAAATGACGTAAGAAAAACAGGCAGAACATCAATGGGTGTCATAGGTATGAACCTTGAGCCTGGTGATGAGGTTATTGGTATGCAGATGAATACCCAGGGTTCATCTTTACTTATTGTGTCTGAAAATGGAATGGGAAAACGTACCAGCATTGATGAATTTAAGATGCAGAAGCGTGGTGGAAAAGGTCTTAAGTGTTACAAGGTAAATGGAAAAACCGGAAATGTAATCGGAGTAAAGGCTGTTGATGATGAACATGAAATTATGATGATTACAAATGAGGGTATTATCATCCAGTTCAGGGTAAGTGATGTATCAACAATTGGAAGAAATACTTCGGGTGTTAAGCTTATGAATATTGACACAGAGGAGAATATCAAGGTTGCAAAGATTGCAAAGGTTAGGGAAAATCCAAAGGATACAGAGGACGAAACAATAAAGTTAATTGGGAATACAGAAGAGACTGAAAATTCAGACGAAGAAGTTAAAGAAAATACAGAGGAAGTTATAGAAAATATTATAGAATCAGATAAGGATTCTGAGGCTGACACTGTTTCTTTAGAATAATTTTCAGGTAATAAAAATGGCTGTGCGAGAGTACAGCCATTATCACATAGTAAAAAATGTACTCTCGGAATATTTTGTATATGAATTTCTGAGAGTACATAAAATAATATAGGAGGATAAATCATCATATGAGAGAGATAAATGTGGATATCATTACTGAAAATATTAAAGAGATGTGCATAGAGGCAAATCATTACCTGTCAGATGACATGAAAAAATGTCTTGATAATGCCTGTGAAATTGAAGATAAGGAATTGGGAAAAAAGGTATTGGAGTCTCTTAAGGAAAATCTGGAGATTGCGGAAAATGATATGATTCCAATCTGTCAGGACACAGGAATGGCAGTTATTTTTATCAAAATAGGCCAGGAAGTTCATTTTAACGGCGGAAATTTGGAGGATGCAATTAATGAAGGCGTAAGAAGAGGTTATGTGGAAGGATTTTTAAGAAAATCTGTTGTTAAAGATCCATTAATAAGAGAAAATACAAAGGACAATACACCTGCGATTATTCACTATGAAATTGTGCCGGGAGACAAGGTGAAAATAACAGTGGCACCAAAGGGTTTTGGAAGTGAAAATATGAGCCGTGTATTTATGCTTAAACCTGCAGATGGAATAGAAGGTGTAAAAAATGCAGTATTAACCGCCGTAAAGGATGCGGGACCTAACGCATGTCCACCAATGGTTATAGGTGTAGGTATAGGTGGAGACTTTGAGAAGTGTGCAATTATGTCAAAAAAGGCTCTTACCAGAAATGCAGATGAACGTTCAAGTATTCCATATGTAAAGGAATTAGAAGAGGAGCTGCTTGAAAAAATAAACAGCCTTGGAATTGGACCGGGTGGTCTTGGAGGAAAAAATACAGCATTTGCCGTAAATATTGAGACATACCCAACCCATATAGCCGGTCTTCCTGTAGCAATTAATACATGCTGTCATGTAAATCGACATGTAACAAGGGAAATATAATTGACTATAGTATTAAGGAGAAATAAAATGGAAAAGCATATAAAAGCACCTTTAATAAAAGAAGAAATAGAAGATTTAAAAGCCGGAGATTATGTATACATAACCGGTACAATATACACTGCAAGGGATGCAGCTCATAAAAGAATGGATGAAACATTAGACAGGGGAGAGAGACTGCCTATAGAAATGGACAACAATGTAATATATTACATGGGACCCTCTCCGGCAAGGGAAGGCAAACCAATTGGCTCTGCAGGGCCTACAACAGCCAGTCGTATGGATAAATATGCCCCAAGATTACTAGATCTGGGTCTTAAAGGAATGATAGGCAAAGGAAAGAGAAGTAAAGAAGTAAGTGATGCAATAGTCCGCAATGGTGCAGTATACTTTGCAGCAGTAGGTGGAGCAGGAGCACTTCTTTCAAAGAGTATAATAAAAAGTGAAGTAATAGCATATGATGACCTTGGAACAGAAGCAATCAGAAAATTAGAAGTTGAAAACTTCCCTTCTATAGTAGTAATAGATAAAGATGGAAATAATCTTTATGAAATGGTGATGGAAAAGTAAATATAAAATAAAAGGCTTTTATAGAAATATCTACCTCAATAATAAAATGTGTAAATATTTCATACAAAAGCCTTTTATAATGTCTGTAAATTATGGTCATATAGTTCTTCGTTAATTTTCCACACGGGATATTTCTTTTTCATACAGAAAATAATAACGCTGTCCCTTTTTATTTTTGGAAAAAGAGGTGAGTATTCAGCTATTCTTAATATATCATTAGTTTCTGAAATACTAAATTCGGCGCCTACGCAAAGACTGATTAATTTATTCCTTGAGGGGAATCTCTTTCCGGAAAGTATCTGATATCCATATATTTCATTTATTTCTGACTTCTTAATCACATCAGCTTTAGTTAATCCATTTTTTTCAAACTTTTCACATAGAAAATTACATAAAGATTTATCAATTAAGAAATTACTATTGTCTTTTAAATATTTATCAAGCTGGGAAGTATTATTTAATTCTTCCATTAATTTATTCGTTGGTTTTTTCATTCCTATACTCCTGAAGTAAAATATGTTATAGTAATTATAACATAAAAAAAAATAATCGTACTAAGCAAATTGCTTAATAGAAATAATTATTAATAACATATAGAAAAGGGTTAAACCATGATTAGCTGGATAAAAGAAGTAATTAAAAATGAATATCATATTATAAAATTAATATCCAAAAACAATAATTCCGAGATAAAGCTGATAGAGAATAACAGTACAGGAAAGAAATTGGTGCTAAAAGAATTAAATGGAGATTGTGAAGCATATAAAAAACTAGTTAATATTAATCATAAAAATCTTCCAATAATATATGAGGCAATATCAGAAAATAATAATTCCGTAATACTTGAAGAATACATTGATGGGATAACAGTAGGAGATATTCTGGAAACAGGATTATATACAGATGAAGGAGCATATGAGGTAATAAGGCAGTTGTGCAATGCATTAAAGGTACTGCATGATAATAACATTATTCATAGGGACATAAAGCCGGAAAATATAATGATAACAAATGATGGTGATGTAAAATTAATAGATTATAATATTGCCAGAATAAAAAAGCCTGAAGAGAATAGAAAAGATACAAGAGTGCTTGGAACAATTGGATTTGCGGCACCTGAACAATTTGGAATAGCAATGTCAGATGAAAGAACAGATATTTACGCATTAGGAATATTAATAAATGTAATGTTGACCGGTGAACATCCATCAAAAAAAATCTGTACCGGCAGATGGAAAAGAATTGTACAAAAATGTACAAGTATAAATCCGAATGACCGGTACAGAAAGGTAGAGGATATAATAAATTAATTAAGAGCAAAAACTTTGAGAGCGTTATCAAGATTTGAATCCCAAATATTATTTACAGTACATGTTCCTTTATTTATATTGACGGAAACAGTAACATTACCATTGGCTATCCATCCTTGTTTAAGAAGACTATCATAGGTATAAGAGTTAACGTCTTTTTTCAATTCGGGACTAGCCAAATAATGCCCAGAAAACTTAACTAGAATATTATCACCATCTTTAGAATAATCAATTGAAAAGTCATTAAAACAAAAAGCATCAGTTATAGTCTTATGTACTGAATGTGAATTTATATTACTTATATACGGGGTTGAATTAAGAATATCAATAGCTTTACGCTTATCATCATTTGATATATTTTTTGTAGTATTATCCTTAGTTTTGGATAATATAGATGGAAAAAATAAAAAAGTTGAGATAAGAAAAATAAAAATAAAAATTAATGTGACTGTAATTATATGCTGTTTTT
>JBNRML010000158.1:0-2883 GCA_050309585.1 Lachnospiraceae bacterium | reverse complement strand
TGTAATGAACATGGTAAAATCATCAATATTAGTAAGGGTAGAGGAAAACTCTCGTCTTGGTAAATCTAAATCCATCAAATCAGAGAGTAGCCTTTGTGGTTTATGAAAGTGAAAACGCAGAATTGTATGGTCTTGTTCATAAGTAGAGGTAAACTCTTGTAATGATTTAATAATCATTTCTCTGTCATTGGAGTCACCTAATAGCTGTGCTATATGATTGGTGGAATCAGGAAAGCCACCTTTAAATATTTCCTCATTAAAAAATTGTCCTTTTATCTTATCGGAAAAATCCTGATGTAAATACCAAAATGTTTGTGCAAGCTCTTGTCTTTCATAGGCTCCTGCCTTATCTAATATATCCTGTGTTACAAATTGTCCATCCTTTAGAAGTTCCTCAATTCTTTCTGCAACATCTATCCAACTAATAACTTCCTTGGAAGGAGAGTAAAGAGCAGTTTCTCCTTTAGAAATATGGATACCATCAGTATGAAACCATATAGATATCTTTTGTCCATCTATATATAGTCCTTTGCCACCTTGGCATTCACTTTGTAAAAAGTCTGCTTTTTCTTCTAATGATTTGTCCTTTTGGTAGAATGAAATGATTCTTAATAAGCTATTATTACTATTACTTCCTGTTCTTAAAATAGAGTCAATTTGATTTTGTGGCATAGAAAAAACGGGGTAAGTAAAAGGTTTGTTAATCCTTTCTTTCCCCGTTATTCTTTGTATCTGTTCTTCTTCCGTTGGAAACAGAGTTAACTGTATATAAGCTCCGTCAGTATGATTTCCTCTGCCTGTGCTTTCAAGTTGTTCATGTAACCCACCCATTCCATCTGATTTTTCATCTTGTCTGGTGCTGGCTGAACTTTCTGTAAGTCCTCCATTATCTGTGTTAATCTCCTGTTGGATGTTTTGTCTATCTCCAATAGATGGAGAAATAGTTTCTCCCTCAACAGCAGGGAATTGAATAAGGGTGTTCGATGTTCCTGAAGATATTTCTTTCTCATTCTGCCGTATTTGCCTAGTGGACTCTGTTCCTTGTTGTCCGTCTGCTCTGTCAACCCGATGTTGGGTATCAGATAATCCCCGTTCTTGATATAAGTGATTTCGTTCATATTTCTGGCTCCTTTCACGTTCTGTTTTAATAATAGTAACTGCTATTTCTCTAAATATCTGCTCTGATTGTTCACTAACCGCTGTACCTAGTAGTGCAACGGTATCAGCAATATTAAAGTCAAATATGGGTAGAAAATCTTCATGCTCAAAGTATCCATCAGAATCTAATCCGCATCGTTTCATCAAAGTATATGCTGTGCTAACGGTAGCGGCATCTTCAAAAGCCTTTCGGATATTGTCCTCATCATATTCCTCTAAAAAGCTGTTTTCTATGAGATAATTTATATCCTCTTTGTGATTATCATAATACTCCTTAGACATATTCCTTGCAATGTTATAAAAGGCATTGGGAAGATTATTATCCTCTGCATCAAATTTATTCTTTAGCATTTCTAAAATCTGTTCTTTATGATGTTCCTGCATATTCCAAAGATAAGGATAACGAGAATTTTCTCTGCCTCCTGTATCGGAGACATCAAAAACATACCTTAATTTTAGAGTGTCGCCAGTGGGGTCAAATAATGCAATTCCCTTTGAGCCACGGCGGACATATCTGTTCATTTTGTTGTTCCACAGGTCATATTCAGCACAAGCCGTAGCATCAGGTCTTTGTGCATAAATCATGAGCTGTTCATGGTAGTTGTATCTGTAAAGCCTTCCCACAGTATTAAGAAAACCAGTCCAATCTTCAAGACTGCTTGTAAGACGTTTGGCGGTTTTCTCTGCCAACTGTGTAAAAACTTGTGCTTTATTTACCATATTCGTCCTCCCTTTTATCCAAAATAAAACAACCACGTCTTCAAAGAGACATGGTTGTTTTATTTATCATTGACTAATGGTTATAATATTCCTCCAAAGCATCCATTTTATCTGCATAAGCATCTTCTTCTGGATTGCTTGATGGAATGATTTCTCTCTTATATCTTGTATCTTTATTCAACTGCAAATCAAAATTTATTGATATAATATCTAATTCAGCCTTATGCTCATCAATTTCATTTTTAAAAATAAATTCACATTCAAATTCAGGAGTATGCTCCTCATAAACATTAATACGTTCAAGGAATATATACTCTTTTTCTTCGGAATCCCAAATAGAGTTATCCTCATCAACGTATGAGCAAATTGCAGAAATAAATGCTTTTGCCTCGACAATTACACTAACTGTATCAGCAGAAATTTCATTAATTGAAATAAACTTGTAATCAACATCTTTAATGGAATCAATATAAACATCATCATAATAGTATCCATGACATATTCCTTTTCGATCACAATCAGTTCCGTCAACATCTATATCCTTCTTATCTAAAGCTGAATAAATGGATTGGCATAGTATGCTTCGCATATCATCTGAAATCAAATCCACTATTATTCCGTATGCTATTTCCTGTTCTTTGTTAATCAAGTTAAAGATTTCTTTTAATGAATCATATGTTTCTATACCCTTATGTCCTTTCAGTGCCTCTCTAAATTTATTGTCATCACTAACAACAAAAACCGAATTTTCCTCATTGAAAATAGATTTAAGCTTGGATATCATTATTGCATCGGGAAACTCGAATCTTTTATTATCACTATTAGCAAACGGCGGATTTCCTTCAAAATAATCTTCTATAATTTGATTACAATCAATGTCAGAACAATCTAATATAGTCGTATTTGTATTTTTTAAAAATGTTTCAAAATCCATAATTATTTCTGTAAGCATTTGCTTTTTGTCAGGCTTAGAAAATAAATAAGAGAAACTCCACTGTTCTAAAT